>JAFQWY010000352.1 GCA_017407225.1 Clostridia bacterium
ACCAGCAGTCGATTACTTCGGGAACACGGTGCATTTCTCCGCCGCATTCGGGGCACTTGAGGGTAACCGCGTCAATGTAGGGGCGGTGCAGTTCGATATCTTCGGGGCAGTTGTCGGACATGGACTTCAGTTCCGCGATGGAGCCGATGGAGTGCCGGTGACCGCAGGAGCATTCCCAGATGTTGAGAGGAGTACCCCAGTAACGGTTACGGGAGATTGCCCAGTCCTGTACGTTTTCCAGCCAGTCGCCGAAGCGGCCCTTACCGATGGATTCGGGGATCCAGTTTACGGTGTTGTTGTTCTTGATGAGGTTTTCGCGCACGTCGGTCATCTTGATGTACCAGGATTCGCGTGCGTAGTAGATCAGGGGAGTGTCGCATCTCCAGCAGTGGGGATATTCGTGCTCGAACTTGGGAGCGTCGAAGAGCTTGCCTTCCTTTTCCAGATCAACCAGAACCATGGGGTCAGCCTTCTTGACGAAGGTGCCCGCATAGGGAGTTTCCGCGGTCATGTTGCCGGCACCGTCCACGAACTGAACAAAGGGAAGATCGTACTTTCTGCCCACCTTTGCGTCGTCTTCACCGAATGCGGGAGCGATGTGAACGATACCGGTACCGTCGCTCATGGTAACGTAGTGGTCGCAGGTTACGAAGTGAGCCTTCTTCTTCTGCTTTGCGGCAGCTTCACCGGCACAGGCAAAGAGGGGTTCGTATTCCTTGTATTCCAGATCGGTACCAACATATTCTTCGATGATTTCGTATGCGGGAGCATCTTCGGTCTTCAGCTTGCCGAGAACGGTGTCAAGCAGAGCCTTAGCCATGTAGTAGGTGTAGCCGTCGGCCGCCTTTACCTTGCAGTAGGTTTCATCGGGGTTCACGCAGAGCGCCAGGTTGGAGGGAAGAGTCCAGGGCGTGGTGGTCCATGCAAGGAAGTAAGCGTCTTCGCCCACAACCTTGAAGCGGACGATGGCGGAGCGTTCCTTTACGGTCTTGTAGCCCTGAGCAACTTCCTGCGCGGAAAGGGGAGTGCCGCAGCGGGGGCAGTAGGGAACGATCTTGAAGCCCTTGTAGAGCAGACCCTTGTCCCAGATTTCCTTCAGTGCCCACCATTCGGATTCGATGAAGTTGTTGTCGTAGGTAACGTAGGGATCGTTCATGTCAGCCCAGAAGCCAACGGTACCGGAGAAGTCTTCCCACATACCCTTGTACTTCCATACGGATTCCTTGCATTCGTTGATGAAGGGTTCCAGGCCGTACTGTTCGATCTGTTCCTTGCCGTCCAGACCCAGCTTCTTTTCCACTTCGATTTCAACGGGCAGACCGTGGGTGTCCCAGCCGGCCTTACGGGGTACGTCGCAGCCCTTCATCCAGTGGTAGCGGGGGATCATATCCTTGATAACGCGGGTGAGAACGTGACCGATGTGGGGCTTGCCGTTTGCGGTCGGGGGGCCGTCGTAGAAAGTGTAGCCGGGCTTGTCGGCGTTGAGCGCCAGCTGCTGTTCAAAGATCTTGTTATCATTCCAGAATTTCAGGGTTTCGCGTTCGCGTTCCACGAAATTCATGTTGGTATTGACCTTCTTGTACATAAATTCCTCCGTGAAATGATTCTATGATATGGGGTATTTCTTACAGAAACAAAAAAATCCCGGACAGTCCGGGAACAGCGTGAAAAAAGCTGCTTGTACCACTCGCACTCGTTATGGTTTTCCGTGTAACGGCGGAATACCGGCACAGGCTCCTCACCCATGCAGCTCGGGAGTGATTTTCGGCGTCGTTATCGTACCGGCTCGCACCAGATGCCGGCTCTCTGAAACTACCCACGCGCCTACTCGTTCCGTCACAGCTTTTGTTATCGCAACAGATTTGCATACATTCTATATTATATCCCCATGCCCGTCTCTTGTCAAGGGGATTTGTGAAATTCTCCGGTTTGTACAGCTTTTCTCTGCGGGATGGGGGAAGGGGTGTGTATTTTTCAACATTGCCGCCGCAATTCAAACGACAAACTTCATTTGTCTATGTTGTACAAATGAAATATGTGGGTTTTGGCGATTCGGCTGAATGTATAATTTCGGTCTGTTAAGTATTGATAAATTCGTGATTATGCTGTATAATGATATCGGCAGATCAGCATACACAAGAAAGCAGGTGAGTCCGATGGGCTGAACATCATACAGGAACCCACTGCACAAATCACACAGAAACACCCCCTCGGAAGGGAAAGGAGAGTTACATTATGAGTAATATTAAAAAAATCCTCTATGCCGTCTGCGGCTTTTGCGGATTTATAATCATCGCAATCCTCTACTCCTTCATAGATTCACGTGTTTCCATTAAGCCCGAACTTAATTCTCCCGAAGCCTATGGTTTGGATTCGCTTGAATATGAAGCGGAACCTGTGATGTATCTTACTGTATGGCAGAGAAATAACCGAAAATTTTCTGACTACCGAGATATATCCAATTTTTCAACATTCTTTTATGAAAAAACCGAATTGCCGCTGAAAGAAGGAAACACACTCCTTTCGGTTACGGATATAGAGAATGATAATACCTGGCATAACCATCTGGCTTTCACCGTCAGTTATGACGGTCCGATAAAAGGGCAGTATGATATTTTTTGTCCTGAACTGCTGTTTTTTGGAGGGAATTCCGATATGGTTCCGGCTCCAAGGGTAGGACAGGATGATTTTTTTTATAATCCCGATTCTTCTTTTCAGGGAGATAAAAGTGTTTCATTCTCCGTATGGAATCTGACAGTATACAATCATGAATACTACCAGGAGACGGATCATACGCCGTATGAAAAATATGTCGATAACTGGCTTTCCCGTTACGGCACCACCGATACCTTTGACAGGGAAGGCTTTTTTGCGATTCAGAACTTTCTGGATATATATCCCGATGCACCGGAAATATACGGTATGTATGAACGCACCGTAACGACTTCCTGTCTGACGATTCAGGCAATGGATCCCAGACTTACCGATGTTGTGGTGGCCACTGCGGTGATTCAGATCCGCTCCTACTCCCTGTGGGATGCGAAACGCAGTGATATGAGTAAATTGACTTACGAAGAAAAAATGGCTTTTAAGGAATACATCAACAAAGAATACTCTGAATTTACCGTGCTGTCCTACGAACAGTCGGACTCCTTCTCGTGGGATCAGTAAACGGGTTTTCATTATTTACTTGAAAAATCCGCCGTCCTGTGCTATCATGGAAGCAGAACAGAAATCTCGGATGAAAAGGAGAAAAAAATCATGCTTCCCACACCTGTAAACTATAACATCCGGCCCGCTGTGGTTCAGGCGGATGTTCCCACCGAAATGACCGTTGCTCCCGAGGAAAAGGCGTTCATCTTCCCCGACGGCGCACCGTACCGCCTGATCGTGATTCCCATCAACGGAGACGAGCCGGACTATCAGTTCCCCATTGCACGGGAAGTGGTGGATGTGACCGCGGCGGACGGTGTACTGCGCTTCACCCATACCTTCCGCGGCGAGCAGGAATACCTGATCCAGATGGAATACGCGGAGAAGAAGGTCACGGAGTTCTATGTCTTTGCGGCAGAGGAGGATCTGTACCGCCTCCGTCCCCTCAAGGGCGATCTTCACGCACACAGCTTCCGCTCCGACGGAAAACGGGATCCCGCCGCACTGGCAGGGCACTACCGTGAGCAGGGCTACGATTTCTTTGCCCTCACCGACCACAACCGCTACTATCCCGGCGGGGAGATCGACGAAACCTACGCCGGCGTGAACATGGCGTTCCGCAGAGTGTACGGTGAGGAAGTCCACGCACCCGTCAGCACCGTGCATATCGTTCATGTAGGCGGCAGACAGAGCGTCACCGACCGGTATGTCCATGACCGTGAAGCCTACGAAGCCGAAGCGGCAGATTACGAAACCCGCGTACCCGAATCCGTGCCGGAGCAGTACCGCTACCGTTACGCCAGAGCCATGTGGGCAACGGACAGAATCCACGAAGCGGGCGGCATTGCCATCTTTGCCCATCCCTACTGGAGACCCAGCGGACGGGTGTACAATGTATGCGACGAATTCGCGGAAATCCTTCTGATGAGCGGAATGTTCGATGCCTACGAGCTGATCGGCGGCATGGGACAGCCCGGCAACAACCGTTCCGTGGCGCTGTGGTCCGAGCTTCGCGCAAAGGGGCTGAAGATCTCCGTTGTCGGATCCAGCGACGTGCACGGCATCGAAAAAGCCGAAACCTTCCCCCACTATTTCACGATCTGCTTTGCGGAAGCCAATGAAAATGATGCCGTTGCGGACGCGGTGAAGGCGGGATATTCCGTGGCCGTGGAATCCGTTGGCAGTGAATACGGACGCCAGTTCCGGTGCTACGGTTCCCTGCGGCTGGTGACTTACGCAAACTTCCTGCTGAAGACCTACTTCCCCCGGATGCAGAGAATCTGTCAGGGCGAAGGTGCTGCCATGAGAGCATACGCCATGAACGATGCGCCGGCCGAGCTGATCGAGCTGCAGTCCGCACAGTCGGAAAAATTCGCGGCACGCTTCTTCGGTCGCGAGAAGTGCCTGATCCCCGATGCCTCCGCCATTGCATTCGAGAAAAAATGGCGTGCTGTTCAGCTGGACGGTCCCATTACCAAGGGAAGCAAGATCGACGCTGCAAAACCGAATTTCCAGATCTGACCGGATGCCTGTTTTCTTTGGCTGAATTTCACCGGATACTATTGCAATATTCCGTCGTATGTGCTAAAATCTAATCAAAATACGACCTGTGAGGTGTGATATGACTGACCGTAAAACATGGCCCCTTGCGGTATCCTTCGGCGCGGGCAAAATGAATGCCGCAGATCTTACGAGAATGGCGGAAAACGGCATCCATGAGATCGAGCTGTCTTCCGGCAGACTGGAACCCTTCACCGAAACTCTGGATTACCTGAACCGGGCAAAGGAAATCTCCGCTCTGGCAAAGTCCTGCGGCGTGAACGTTTCCTCCATCCATCTGCCCTTCGGACCCTTTTCCCAGCTGGATCCCGCCGCACGGGACGGGGAAATCCGGAAGAAGCTGATCGAAACCCAGACCGGGCTGATCCATGCGGCCGGAGAAGCGGGCGTGACCTTTGCCGTCATCCATCCGTCGGGCGAGCCCTATCAGGAAGAAGAACGTGCCGAGAGACTGGCGATCGCTGTGGAAACCATCGGGATTCTCACCGAAACCGCAAAGAAAGCCGGTATGGTCATGGCGCTGGAAAACCTGCCCCGTACCTGTCTGTGCCGTACTTCCGATGAAATGCTGTACTTCCTTGAACGCATCCCCGATCTCAGAGTGGTATTCGATACCAACCACAGCCTGACCGAGGCAAATCCCCACTACATCCGTGCGGTGGGCGGCAAGATCGTGACCCTCCATGTGTCCGACTACGACTTCATCGACGAGCGGCATCAGCTTCCCGGCGCGGGCAAGATCGACTGGGAAGAGCTGATTTCCACCCTCGAAGAAGTGAACTATCAGGGACGGTTCCTGTACGAAACCGGGCACCCCTACGAAATCTACAGACAGAACTATAATATGCTCATGCATATCGAATAAAGGAGAACTCTACTATGCTCAAGCACGCACCCTGGATCCGCGTCGGCCGCGATATTCTCGTTGAATACGAACAGTGCATTCTGGAAGGCCGCGAAGTTGAACAGTACAAGAAGGCTGTACAGGCTCTGGCGGATCTGCCCGAAACCGAAATGTACGCCGCGGAAGACGCGATTACCGAACTCTGCGCGAAGATGGCAAACTCCCCCATCCGTGCGGACTATCCCTATGTGGAGCCCTCCACTCTGCCGGAAATCCTTGCAGAATCCCCCTCCGCTGTAAACGCACCCGTTCTGCCCGCAGCTCCCGAAGGCGACGAACTTCTGGAAAAGCTGTCCGGCGCATGGATCGGCAGAATCGCAGGCTGTCTCCTGGGCAAGCCCGTGGAAGGCTGGAGAACCAATCTCCTGCACCCCGTTCTCAAGGCGACCGACAACTATCCCATGCACAAGTACATCATGGCAAAGGAATTCTCCGATGAACTGGTGAAGGAATACAACCTGTACCGGGACGGATGCTTTGCCGACAACGTACACGGCGCGGCTCCCATCGACGACGACACCAACTATACCACTTTCGCACTGAAGCTGGTTTCCCGCTACGGACGTGACTTCAAGCCCGACGATGTACTGGAAGCATGGCTCGCGTGGATTCCCATGCTGGCCTGCTGCACTGCGGAACGTGTGGCATACCGCAACGCCGCAATGGGTCTGTGGGCACCGGAAACCGCAACTCACAAGAACCCCTACCGCGAATGGATCGGCGCCCAGATCAGAGGCGACTTCTTCGGATACATCAACCCCGGCAATCCTGCCGCAGCTGCTGAAATGGCATTCCGCGACGCTTCCATCTCCCATGTCAAGAACGGTATCTACGGCGAAATGTACATCGCGGCCATGATCGCGGCGGCAGCTGTAACCACCGATATCCGCGCCATCATCGACGCTGGTCTTGCGTATGTTCCCGCAAAGTCCAGACTGACCGAAGATATTAAGAAGATCATCGCTCTGTACGACGAAGGCAAGACTGCGGAAGAAATCATGGAAGCCATCCACGCTCAGTACAACGAACACAGCGCAAACGACTGGTGCTACACCAACTCCAACGCTATGATTGTTACCATGGCTCTGCTGTGCGGCGGCGGCGACTTCGGCAAGTCCATCTGTCTGGCGGTTCAGCCCGGCTTTGACACCGACTGCAACGGTGCAACCGTCGGCTCCATCGTGGGCATCATGAACGGCGAAAAGGGCATCGATCCCTACTGGTACGCTCCCTTTGAAAAGAGACTGCACACCTCCATCTCCGGCTACAACCTTGTGGAAGTGGATGACCTCGCAAAGAAGACCGCGGCACTGGTAAAGTAAGCTGAAACATATAAAGCCTGTACATCCGGGAAAATTCCGTGAGTACAGGCTTTTTTGTTGGATTTGAGTTATTCGGTCAGTTCGTTTACGCGGTTTTCCGGCTTGTCGTACCATTCGTCAACGGTCCGGATCAGCTCCGCACATTCCGCAGAGGAGAACGTGAAGCGATGCTCCCATGTCTGACCGCTTTCCTCATGGCGCAGGGCAGTGAAAGCACATTCAGTATCGGAAAGGCGGCAGAAATGCAGGTAGCGGTCACAGGTTTCATTCCGGATGACAATGAGGACGAAGTTTCCTTCTTTAGGAAAAACGGTATCATCGGGCAGAGGAGTGATTTTGTCTTCCGTGAGACCGTTCACCAGCAGCAGAAGCCGGGTCAGGTTCTCATCGGTGCCGTCATAGGGAATGTGGGAAATGTACTCGTCCACGAATACGGTATCATCTTTATTGTAAGTGATGGCGTTGATTCCGTCCGGCACACGGAGCGGATCCGTTGGTTCCGGTTCGGCAGTGCATCCGGTCAGGATCAGAAGCAGAAGAAAACAGAGAAATCTGCGCATCATTTTACCTCATTGTGCGCCCCATCGGCACAGTCGATCACGAATTTGCGGCAGTCTTCGCAGTGGTGCACCACAAGAACCGTGCCGGATCCGGCGAGAATTACCGCATCTTTCGCCAGCGGATCCAGAACCGGAAGTGCGCTCTTTTTCGTCCGCCATGTGAGAGGATCCCGGGAGGAGAGATAGCCTTTGGTCATTTCTTTTCCGCAGTATGGGCAGTTCATAAAAGTTCCTCCTGTAATATGTTCTGGGATATAAGACGCACGGGAGAAGGATTTTGTTTCAGGGGTTCCGGGAAATTTTCACTCTTCATCCAGATCCCGGCTCAGCTGGGTGAGATACTGTTCCAGATGTTCTTTTTCGGCGGCGGAGAGGATGCTCAGCTTGTCCCGCACCGATTCCTTCAATCCATCCTCGTACATCCCGAAGTAGTCGTGGTACTTGTCCGTCAGACGCAGGCGGAACTCCCGCTTGTCATCAGCCGAGACTTCCTTGATGATATATCCCTTCTGCATCAGGGAGGCAACCTTGTAGGATGCGCCGGGACGGGAAATGCCGATGAACTCCGCAAATTCGCTGATGGTCGGCTCACCCATGGCATGGATGACTTCAAGGGAGAAGACCTCCATGGCGGTGAGGCTGCCCTCGCGTTCCTTGACCACGGAAAAAATCCGGCGGTAGAATTTCAGATTGACCTTGTTGGTAATATCCAGCAGCAGTTCTTCGATCATGTCAGAAGTCCCCCGATGAAAAGTGTCGTTTTTCTCATTATACCAGAATCCTGTGAACGGTTATCCGGTTAATATTTGAACAAATCTGAAAATTTGCCCCACAGATTTCATCGGACAAATTTCCTAAAAACGCTTGACCGAAGGGGTGGGATGCGGTATAATTTTCATAGATTCAAATGAGCGGAGGTGGGAATGTGATCCGGATACGGGACTGTGTGCTGTTCGATCTGGACGGAACACTGTGGGATGCCGTCGGCGTGACCGCGGACACATGGGTACGGGTTCTTGCCGATCATCCCGACCTGAAGCCTGCCGTTCCCATGGATACGGTTCATATAAAAAAGTACATGGGACTGACCAATGAGGAGCTGGCGGAGGTGTTTTTCCCCGGTCTGCCCTTTGAGGAGGCGTTTGCCCTGATGATGGAGAGCTGCGGCTGGGAAAACCGGTGGCTCCCGGAAAAGGGCGGCATTCTCTACGACGGTGCGGAGGAAACGCTGCGGACGCTTCACGAAAAAGGCGTGCGGCTGTTCGTGGTCAGCAACTGCCAGGACGGGTACATCGAGGCCTTTCTCACCGCTCACCGGATGTACGGCGTCATCGAGGACTGGGAATGCACCGGACGGACCGGGAAGTGCAAGGCGGACAACATCGGAGAGGTGATCCGTCGGAACCATCTGCTTCACCCGGTTTACGTGGGCGATACCATCAGCGACAGAAACGGTGCGGACGGAGCCGGAATTCCGTTCATTTACGCAAAATACGGCTTCGGGGAGAGCGAGGGACGGGGACGGGTCACGGAGTACGAAGATTCCGCCGCATCCATCCGCGAACTGCTTGACCGATGTGCAGAATAAACAAAAGGAAGACAGAAAATTATGCAGAAATCCAATTTCCATACCCATTCCGTCTACTCCGACGGGAAGAATACCATCCGCGAAATGGTTGAAGAAGCCATCGGCCGGGGATTTACCGCTCTTGGAATGTCCGACCACAGCTATGCGGCAAAGGAATCCATCTACTGTATGTCACCTGAAGGCGAGCAGGCGGAATTTGAGGAAGTCCGTGCTCTGGCCGAGGAATACAAAGACAGGATCCGTCTCTAC
>JAFQWY010000353.1 GCA_017407225.1 Clostridia bacterium
ATTTCTTACTGCTGCTGACCTGTGTGATGATTTCCTTCACGGTTCCCACCAGCTCGGGATCCTTGCACCGCTTTGTCCACAGCACTTTTTTCTCCACCACCGGGATGTAGACTACATGCAGATGGTAGTGGTAAACATCCTGTCCCAGTGCATTGGAAAGACCGCGGTTCCGCTCGTCCGCGTGCATGACTGCCGACAGGATGTACTGCTCGCCGCCTACGATTTTGATAGCTGCGCGGTATGCTTCTTCATAGAATTGCTTCGCGTATTCATACCCGCCGTGATTGTGGAAGTATGCGGTGTTCACATCGAACAGAAGCTCATTGAAGTGAACCGCATCCGCCTTGAGTCCGCGGGTGGAGATGATCTTCTTTGCCTGCATTTCGCTGAACATTTCCTCATAGCTGCCGGCCGGTGTCTTATAGTGAACGTTCAGCGGTATCCGTTCCGGAACAATATCCTGATTGCTGTAGTCTGCGGGGGATTTTTCTCTTTCATTATGGGCCTGCGCGTCTGCGACTTTGTCCGGTTCCACGTCGCGGTTCCGTGCAGAGGTACGGTCGATGCCGTCATTTCTTGCCATAGATCTCCTTTCTTTCGGGTCTGCCGGGGTACGAGAAACGTAGGGAACGGCACTTTTTCAAAGTGTTATAGACCCACAATAACACTTTCATCTGCTCTCCTGAGCATCTGTAAAGTGCCGTGGGCTGTCTGCGGATAGAGAGCATGTGTGCGGATTCTGCAGAATCCTCTGCCATGGCTTTGACGTGGCCCCCACTTTCCAAAACCATGTCACGGCCGGTGTTCCTCTGCGGAGTCTCCCCGACCGGGACAGGACGGAAGCCTGTATTCCATCCTGCCTTGACCGCCGCAATCTGCGGATTGCCCGCGGGGATTTTTTAGGGGAAGAGATGCCGCCGAAGTGCCGTTCCGGCGCATTGCCGACGGTGATATTTACTGCGTGATTTATGCAGTAAATGCAATAAATGCAGTAAATTCGGTTTTACGCGGCAGGATTGACGAAAATCCTCACATCCGCCGGTCGTCCCGCCGACTGCCGTTCCGGTTCCTCACAGCGCAGATAACCGTGATTTTCAAGAAGTTCGAGTGTCGGGAACAGATCCTCCGTTTTTTTGAAAAATTTACCCCGGCACATCTGGAACAGTTCCGACCGTTTGATTTCCGTCACCGATTTCTTACGGAGTTTTGCCAGTACGAAATTTGCTTTCTGAATGGTCAGATCGGTCCCCATCATGGAGTACGCATAACAGGAATGCGCCAGAAAATATTTTCCGATCCGGATGGCACGGCTCACGGTCTGTGCTGAAATTACCCGTTCGTCCGGTTCCATATCCGCACCGTGCAGCAGTCCGGCAATCCGCAGTATCGCTCCGATATACTTGCTTGCCCAGTCGGAAATCGCCTGACCTTCGCCGACCAGATATCTCTCATGTTCTTCAAAATAATCTGCCATCACATCCGCCGCTCTGTCGGAAAGCGTAAGCGAAGGAGCTTCCTCATGAATCGGCTGAGCCATCAGGCGGAAGATCAGTCTTCGGTATGCTTCGCTGATTTCCGTGGGAACCGCAGGTGTCCTGAATTTTCTTGTTCCGATCCTGGACGGCGGAGAAGCATAAAGAAATCTTGCGATCAGCCCCCGACCGGTCATGGTGGCGTTTGACATGATTTCATCGAGTACACTGGGCTGGATGGACAGGATTGCGGACAGTGCCGGATGAG
>JAFQWY010000354.1 GCA_017407225.1 Clostridia bacterium
CCATTGTTCATGGCTACAGGGATGCGGTGGGGGAAATCGTGCTCATTCTGAAAATCAGCGAAGGAAGGATTCTGTCCGCGGAAATCCGGGATAAGGGCTGCGGAATTGACAATGTGGAAGAGGCTATGCGTCCTCTGTACACCACCGATCCTGAAAATGAGAGAAGCGGCATGGGATTTACGATTATCGAGAATTTCATGGATACCCTGCGTGTGGTGTCATCTCCCGGAAAGGGAACCCGGGTGATTATGACGAAAAAGCTGTCCATGCTGCCCGTACATAGGAAGTGAAGATGATCTTCACCTTTGCTCCTACTTTTTCATTCGGGGGTTATTATGGGACAGATGACTGAAAACACAGGCAGAACAATGACGGAAACCGTGGAGCTTCTGCAGAGATATGCATCAGGGGATACATCGGTGGAGAGCCGGATCATGGAGCTGAATTCCGGGCTGGTCAACGGCATCGCACACCGTTTCAAAGGCAGGGGAACGGATTTCGAGGATCTGCAGCAGATCGGCTCCATCGGCCTTCTGAAAGCGGTGCGAAGTTTTGATCTGGAGAGAGGATTTGCCTTTTCCACTTACGCGGTTCCTCTGATTATCGGGGAAATCCGCCGCTACCTCCGGGACGACGGTCTGATTAAGGTCAGCAGAATCCAGAAGCGGCTGGGGGCGGCACTGATGCATGAGAGGGAAAAGTATCTGACGGAATACGGTGTGGAACCACGTCTGGAGGATATCGCGGCTGCGGTGGGGGTTACTGCAGAAGAAGCGGCGGCCGCTCTCGATTCCACCTCTCCCGTACGCTCCCTGACGGAACCCATCGGTGATGACGATTTTTCCCTGGAAGATGTGATCCCAGCATCGGAGGACAGCCTTGGAAAAATGGTGGAAAAAATTGCGCTGACCGAGACCATCACCACTCTTCCGCCGCTGTGGAGACAGATCATCACCCTCCGCTATTTCCGGGATTACTCCCAGCAGCAGACAGCGGATGCACTGGGACTGACACAGGTGAAAATATCCCGGGAGGAGAAGAAAATTTTCGCCAGTCTGAGAACGGCACTTGCGTAAACCCGGATGAGCCGCATAAAAATACGCCCTTGTACGGCTGCAGTGAACTGCGGTACAGGGCGTGTTTTCTGTTTATTCGGCTGAGGCGAACAGTCCGGCGAAGTAGAACAGATCCACCGAAGACCGCATGGCTTCGTAATGATATCCGTTCAGGATGTAGTCATATTCGGAGGCGATGCCCAGCGTTACAATACCTTCCGTGGTGGTGAATTCCACGGTGTAGAGAAGGGGATAGCTGCCGTCGTCCTTTTCGCGGATACAACGGATTCCTTCCAGACGCATCCGGATCTGGTCGTGGGAGATTCCGTCGGTGAACTCCAGAACTTTTCCGGAGGTATGGTCGGTCACCGTGATCTTTTCCGTGTAGGGGTACTGGGTGGACGGATCAATCAGCACCGGAAGATTCTCGTCAAGGATATACACGCCGGGCGTCGTGCAGGAGCACAGTACAGCCGCCAGCGCAAGAAGCAGAATTACGATTCGTTTCATCACTGCACCTCATTGAATTTTTTGTGTTCTACAAACATTATACAATATTTCTGCAGCTGATGCAAGAGGAATCCGTGAATTTTCAGAAAAATTTGAAAAAAGATTTCATCCGGCACGGGATTGTGCTATAATATAAGATAAGAATGATTGAAAAGGAACCATTGACATGAAAAAATTCCTGATTCTCGACGGAAACAGCATCGTGAACCGGGCGTTTTACGGAATCCGTCCCCTGTCCACCAAAGACGGAATTCCCACCAACGCCGTATTCGGTTTTCTGAACATTATCAAGAAGCATCTGGATGCGCTGGATCCGGACTATATTGCCTGCGCCTTTGACGTAAAGCAGCCCACTTTCCGGCACCTGAAATTCGATGATTACAAGGGAAACCGGAAAGGAATGCCCGACGAACTTAAGGCTCAGATGCCCTACGCCAAGCGTGCCGCCGATGCCCTGGGATTTCTGGTGATCGAATGTCCCGGTTTTGAGGCAGATGACATCATCGGCACCTCCGCGCGGATGGCAAAGGAAGCCGGTGATATTCAGACCTATATTCTCACCGGGGACCGGGACTCTCTCCAGCTGATTGACAGCACAACCACAGTGATTCTGGCGAAAACCAAGGAAGACGTGACCTTCGACGAAGCGTACTTCCGCGGGGAATACGGCATCAGTCCCGCTCAGTTTGTGGATGTGAAGGCACTGATGGGCGACTCCTCCGACAACATTCCCGGAGTTGCGGGCATCGGAGAAAAGACCGCCCTGAAGCTGATCCAGACCGCCGGATCTCTTGATGCCCTGTACGGTGACCCCACCCGCTTCGGGCAGACCGCCGGTACGGTGAAAAAGCTGGATGCGGGACGGGCCTCCGCTTACCTTTCCCGGGAGCTTGCGGAAATTTCCAGAGAAGCGCCCATCTGTTCCCCCGAAGAACTGTTTGCGGAGCGCTCCATGAAGCATAAAGAGTTCGTTCAGCTGTGTACAGAACTTGAGTTTTCCGGTATGGCCAAGCGGTTCGGTGCCGACGAATCCGCCGCGGATGAGGATGTACAGCCGAAAACTGAGTTAAAAATTACGGAAAATGATGACATCACATCCATTCCAGCCGACAGAACACTGGCAATCCATCTTGCCGACGGTGTGCTGACTGTGACTCCGGACGGTGATAACATCACGCTTGTCTCCGGTATTGACAGTGAAGCTGCAGCAGAATTCCTTCGCACCCACACCGTTGTCTGCCACGATTTCAAGGGACTTCTGCGCTCCCTTCACATCTCAGGAGACGACATCCGCTGTGAATTCGACACCATGCTGGCGGCATATCTGATCCAGCCGGGCAAGAGCAAATATCTTCTCGCCGATACCGCACAGGAATACACGGGACATACCCCTGAAACTCCCGCGGAATCCGCCGCCGCTGTGTATGAAGTATGGAAAGCAGCAAATACCGTGCTGGAAGAATACGGCATGGAAAAGCTGATGCAGGAGATTGAGATTCCTCTGGCATCCGTCCTTGCATCCATGGAGGAAACGGGATTCCGCATCGATCCCGAGGGAATCCACAGGTATGCGGAAGAACTGAAAGAGCAGGAAGAAGCTCTGGCGGACGCCATCTGGTTCCAGGCGGGACATCAGTTCAACATCAACTCCCCCAAGCAGCTGGGCGAAGTGCTGTTCGATGAAATCGGACTGCCCGCCGGCAAGAAAACCAAAACCGGCTACTCCACCGATGCGGATACCCTGGAAGAGCTGCGGCCTTACCACTCCATCATCGGGGACATTCTCTCTTACCGGCAGATTGCCAAGCTGAGAGGCACTTACGGAGAACCGCTGATCGCACAGGCGGATGAAAACGGACGGATCCACACCCGGCTGAACCAGACCGGCACAGCCACCGGACGTCTGGCATCCAGCGATCCCAATCTGCAGAACATCCCGGTGCGGATGGATCTGGGACGTGAGCTGAGACGGTACTTCATCGCCGACGACGGATATGTTCTCATTGATGCGGACTATTCCCAGATTGAACTGCGGCTGCTGTCCGTGCTGTCGGAAGACCCCATCATGCGGCAGGCATTCATCGACGGGCAGGATATCCACACCTCCGTTGCCGCTCAGGTTTTCCGCGTGGACGAAGACGAGGTCACTCCCGAACTGCGCCGCCGGGCGAAAGCCGTCAACTTCGGCATCGTTTACGGCATCGGGGAATTCTCCCTCTCCAAGGATCTTGGCATCACCCGAAAGATGGCGAAGGAGTACATCCAGAATTACCTTGCTACCTATGCCGGTGTTGACCGGTATCTGAATGCTACCGTGGAACAGGCGAAGATCGACGGATATACCACCACAATGTTCGGCAGGAGACGGAATATTCCCGAACTGAAATCCACCAACCGGAATCTCCGCGGATTCGGTGAGAGAGTGGCCATGAACAGCCCCATTCAGGGAACCGCCGCCGATGTGATCAAAATTGCCATGATCAATGTGACCCGTGCGCTGAAGGAGGAAAATCTGGACGCCCGGCTGATCATGCAGGTACATGACGAGCTGATTGTGGAAGCCCATGAAGCCTGCGCTGACCGTGCGGCTGAGATTCTCGTCCGCGAAATGGAGAACGCTGTAAAAGTATCCGTTCCCCTGACCGCCGACTGCGGTGTGGGCAGAAACTGGCTGGAAGCCAAATAACTCCGAATAAAAGCAAACCGTGCGTTTATGACTGACAATCAGCCGTAAACCGCACGGTTTCTGTTGTTTTGGGATCAGTATTTTTCAAGGATGGCAGCGGTGCTTCTGTAGCGCGCTTCCTCGGTGGGAGAGCCGAATATCCCGATCATCAGCTGCCTGTTTCCGTCATCATACAGGGTGATGAGGGAATAGTTTCCTGCAAGTGAACCGGTTTTCAAGCCGATAATACTGGGATTATAGAATTCCGAATCCGGATTCAGCATCAGATTGGTGTTCACCCATGTGTTGACGTGTCCGCTGGCATAGGTAACGTCATCCGAGTGAAGACCGGCATATTTCATGATGATGGGATTCCCGGCTGCGGCTTGCGCGATCTTTGCCATGTCGGCAGCGGTGGAGCAGTTTTCCTCACCTGCATACCCGTCCGGAACCGTAAAGAAGGAATCCGTGCATCCGAGAGAGCGCGCATATTCATTCATGCCGTCAACGAACATACCGACTGCTTCTTCATAGGGCAGGGTGTCGTTCCCTGCCATCACCCGACCGCAGGCAGCAGCCACGGCATAGGCGGCATCATTGCCCGACGGCAGAAGCATGGCTTCCACAAGCATCTCAAGCGTAAGACTGTGATGGGGACGGATGTACGCTGAAGATGACCCGTCATCGGGCAGATAAACCTCATCACCGGGTGTGATGACCGCTGACGGATCCATCATATCCAGTGCGGTCAGGCATGTCAGCAGTTTCGTCAGACTGGCAGGATAAATCCGCTTATCCCCGTCAAGGTATGTGATCCCGTTCCCGTTCAGATCGTACACGAATGCGCTGTCCGAGCGTATCGTGACGGTCCCGCCGTCCGGCAGAGTCATTTCGTTCCCGGCGGCGCATCCGTGAAGTCCGGCTGATATCAGAAAGGCGAGAACATAAGTCAGTATTTTTTTCATATCCGTAAAGTCTCCCGTGGTTTTCGCTATTATACACCCGTCCCCATGAGAATGTAAGGAACGGAAGATTAAAAAACAATGAGAAAAGCCGCATATCAAACGATACACGGCTCAAGAGTCTTCTCTTTGCTGAGGCTTACAGCAGCATAATTCCCGCTTCCTCGCACGCCTTCACGGTAGCCGCATCCCAGATGGACGCCTGAACCTCGCCGATGTGGGCGGTCTGCATCATGAGCATACAGAGACGGGACTGGCCGATACCGCCGCCGATGGTCAGGGGAAGTTCGTCGTTCAGCAGCATCCGGTGGAAGGGAAGGTACATTCTCTCCTCACACTTTGCCAGCTTCAGCTGACGGGCAAGGGATTCCGCATCCACACGGATTCCCATGGAGGAGATTTCCAGCGCCTGACCCAGAACATCGTTCCAGATCAGCAGGTCGCCGTTCAGTTCCCAGTCGTCGTAGTCGGGAGCACGTCCGTCGTGGGGCTTGCCGCTTGCCAGCTTGCCGCCGATCTTCATCAGGAAGGTGGTGGGATGCTCCTTCACATAGGTGTTTTCCCGTTCCTTGGGAGTGAGGGCGGGGTAGAGATCCTCCAGCTCCTGGGAGGTCACGAAGGAAACCTCCGGATAGATATGGCATTCCAGCTGGGAGAATTCGTAGCGCAGAGCGTTGTTGGTGGCAACGATGGCGGCAACGATCTTCTTCACGGTGGTCTTCAGGTACTCTTCGGTGCGCATGGAACGGTCGATGACCTTTTCCCAGTCCCACTGATCCACGTAGACGGAGTGAATGTTGTCCAGCTCCTCGTCCCGGCGGATGGCGTTCATGTCGGTGTACAGCCCCTTGCCGACATAGAATTCGTAGCGCTTGAGCGCCAGTCTCTTCCACTTTGCCAGAGAGTGAACAACCTGCGCTTCCTCACCCACTGCGGGCACAAAGAAGCCGACGGGACGTTCCACACCGCTCAGGTTGTCGTTGAGACCAGAGTCCTCTCTGACAAACAGGGGAGCGGATACGCGGCGCAGATTCAGCTCGATGGCCAGATTCATCTGGAAAGTTCTCTTGATATAGTCGATGGCGCGCTGGGTCTCGTATACGGACAGGCGCGGCTTGTAGTTTTCGGGGATGCGGATCATGATTCCGTCTTCCTTTCGGGTGGTATTTATATGATACAAAGATGGTATACGGGTGCTCAGAGGTTTTCTGACAGGCTTGCGGCAAGTTCCTCAGGATTGAAATCGGGCGGTGTCATGCCGGAGGTGTCACGGGTGAAGATAGTGTCGAGGATCTCGTGCTTGTCGAAGAAGCCGCCGTTTTTCAGATAGAAGCGGTTGTCATCGGTCAGACCGCCGTCGTAGTCCTGACGCCATGCCTTTCTCGCGGTATTGTCGCCGGTGAGGCGGATTTTCTCGATGGGACGCCATGCGCCGTCAACCCAGGCAAACTGATTGCCGTAGTAGGCCATACGGGTGATATGCCCGTGTCTGTCCCAGAAGTTTTCCAGGAAGGAATGAACATGAGCCAGATAGGTTTCGGTCTTGGGTCTGGAGAAGGATGCGATCATTTCCCATCTCTTCTTGTCATTGAAATAGAAGTAAGCGGTGTACAGGGTGCGTCCGTTTCCTTCGGGATGAACGTTCATCAGGAATTTCTGAGTCACTCCGGTCTTCCAGTTGTACTTCACAAAGCTCTGACCTCCGGAGCCTTCGCCGCCGAACACACCGATGTGGGTGCGCTTGTTGTATCCCCGGCAGAGAATCCGGTCTTCCTCGGGTACCTCCTCCGGATTGTCCGTGGAGAAGGGACTCCACACGGAGAAGAGAATTCTGCGCTCGGTTTTGGAGTTGGTCTGGATGCCGAAGTAACCGCCGTGGAAGCCGATTGCCATATAATAGCTGCCGATGGGGTCGTATCCCTCGGGAACGGTGATTTCGGAATAGAACCATTCCACGTTGCCCATATCCTTGATGTCGTAGCCGCAGTGTACGGAGGGACCGCGGCGGGTCCAGTAGAAGTTGTCCTTGTCCTCGGGATAGATGGCGGAGGTGATATCGTCCTTTGTGATGCCGTAGAGGATCAGCTCGGTGGGAGAGGCAAAGGAAGAGCCGTCACTTTCGATGCCCTGCAGCTCAAAGCGGAAATAGCCTTCCTTGTCGGGTGAGAAGGAGCCGATCATGACTTCTTTGTAGCCCTCGGGAAGCTCGATTTCGTAGTCGTTCACGCGGATTTTCGCGTTGGTCTTCTGATTCCGCAGGCGGATCGCCGCGTCAAAGGTGCAGGCATGGGCAAAACGGACGTAAACGCCGAATACTGCCGCAGGATCGCTCCAGTCGGAGATGCCGCCGGGGGTGATTTTACCGCCCGCACTTTTGGTTTCCAGATATGCGTTTCCCGCGAGAGGAATCCGGATGAGATTCTTTGCCATACTGCCGTTCCTTTATTGTCATTCATGAATGGTTGTTTACTGATAATTATTTATTTTATCACTATTCATCCCGTCTGTCAAGATTCTTTGCGAAACCCGGAAGATAAAGTTGAAAAATCCCGGTATCAGGGACTTCGGAAAATTTTCAAAAAATTTCTGAAGTCATGAAACAAAAACGCTTCCAGGAACGTCTTATAGACAGAAGAAGGACGAAAATACGGCTCTCCGGCGGTCATTTACCGAAAAAAGTGACGGCCTTTTTGTGCTTTGTATGCAAATTGATGAAAAATAGCGGAATCAGGCGGAGTTTTCATTGTAATTTGTGCCCAAAAATTAGTTTTCTTTATAAAACCCATTGACCGGTGTAGTAAATGTGTAGTATAATAAGATATCAAAAAATTATTTTTCCAGACGCCGCTTTCCGACGGCGATAAAGGAGATTGACATGGAAGAAAAGAAAATCATCAAGCTTCCCGAAAGCGAACTTGAAATTATGCAGGGTATCTGGGTTCTCAACGAAGAAGGCGAAAAGTTTGTATCCGCAAGCCTGGTTATGAAGCGTTTCCCCGCACTCCAGAGACTGAAGCTGACCACCGTTCTGACCCTGATCACCAGACTCCAGACCAAGGGCTTCATCAAGACCGAAAAGATCGGCCGTTCCAACTGCTACACTCCTCTCATCCCCAGTGATGAATACAGAAGATTTGCTACCGGCGACTATGTGAAGAAGGTTTACCTCGGCGACAAGATGGATCTGATTTCCACTCTCGTAAGCGATGAAACCCTTACCGCAGAAGAACTGGCTGAAATCAAGGCAGTCATCGCAAAGAACGAAGAAAACAAGTAAGTAAATCCCCCGGAGGACGCGTCATGGGAAACAGAGTTTTGATTCTTCTCTTTCTCATCGCCGTCCTCTCTTTCCTTTTTACGGCTGCATCATGGGCGGTTCTTGCCATCCGGAAAAAGCAATCCCTCCGGATCGGCATGGCGGCATGGGCAGCTCTGTTTTTTGCCGTGACCGTTCCGATGAATCTGTTGAATTCTCCCGTTGACCTGATCCTGTATAACGATTACACCGGCGGCATCAGAATTGAAGTGGAAACGGGCGGGGAAGAGACGGCTGAGATGTATGTTCCGGCTCCAGTGCTGCGTGCTGCCGTAAACACTGCGGCAGTTCTGACAGCCGTCTGGATCGCAGCGGCAGCGGCTTCTTTTTCCTATGGAATGTCATCTTATTTCAATCATGTGCATTTTCTGACCAAGCGTTCCAAAACCTGCCGGGATGAGCGGGCAAACACGATTTTTGAAGGAGCCTGCGCCAAAGCCGGCATCAGACACCACGTTCCTCTCCGGGTCATGGATTCCGGACTTAAAATCTCCCCCTGCACCTGCGGAATCCTTTCCCACAGCGTGTTTGTGGGTGAAGATTATCTCAGGGAATACTCCGACGAATGGCTGGAGCTGATCTTCCTCCATGAGCTGATTCATGTCCGCCGGCGCGATACACTGCTGAAGCTGCTGACTCTGGCAGCCACATCCTTTCACACACTGCTTCCCACTGCGGGAAGAATAAGGCGTGCGGTACAGGAGGACAGCGAATATCTGTGTGATCTTGAAGTGCTCCGTCGAACCGGAGATAAGAGCAGAACGGCATATATCTCCGTCATTGTGGATGTGGCGGAACGGAATGTGAAGAACAACTGCCATGATACGGATCTGCTGTCTTCGGTTTCCGCCGCCGGATCCTTCATTCTTGAACGCTACCGGAATATGGGGAACAGACCGGTACGCGGTGCGGATCTGAGAAAGCTGATTCCGGTATTCCTGACCGGCGTCCTTGTGAATTTTCTTCTGCTGTCCGCGGTGGATCTGCCCAATATCGGCAACCCGGGCGTGGATATCGCGGATGATCTGACACGGACGGCATTGTGCGAATATTTCGGGCTGGAAAATCCTGAGCGGCTGACGGCAGCGCATATGGAAGCGGTTTACGCCATTGCCTATGACACAGATGACAACAGGGAGCTTTGCGATGGTGAACTGCGTTTTTCGAGGAAAGTGGTCATCAACGAAGGGCTGCTGCTGACGGAAGAGGGATATCTTCCTCCGGTTCTGCCTCAATCCGCTCCTCAGGCCTCCTGTTCGATACTGCCGCGGGCACTGCGGATGGATATATTTGACGCTGAGCGGTTTCCTCGGGAATTCTATCTTCCGATCCGGGATGAACCCGGTGTGTCGCCCTGCAGTCCGTATGTGCCGGTGTATCTTCTGCGGCAGGATCTCACGGAAGAAGAAATCGCATCGTATCTGGCACGGGCAGGGGATTCCGAAAACTACCATTTATGGAAACTGGGAGACAGAACGGCGAATCTCTGTGATCTGACGCTGTTCACAGGTCTGCGTACCCTTGCTGTGTCAGAACTGCTCACACCGTCCGGTTATGATCTGACGGGAGAAACCGGTTTTGCCGTAATTTATCACTGAGGCGGAGAAATCTGCCTCTTTCTTTTCTCTTCTGACGAAATTATTTCCGGAATTTTTATTTCTGTCCAAATAATTCATAATATCCTGTTGAAAATGTTATTATAATAATGTATAATAACCATAATCATGCTTATCGCTCAAAGGAGTAATACGAATGACAAATTCCCCGAAAAACGGCGGGAATTTTCTGGTGAATCTGGTACGGGGCAGTATGATTCTCAATGCTCTCGACCGTTTTACCGCATATATCTACTCGCTGATCAAAAGAGGCTTTCTCGGCTGGCTCTTCACCGGCTATGACGGCAGCGGCAGATCCGTGATTCTCAGCTGGCTTGCCGGATGCGGATTTGTTCGCTGGCTTGACCGCAGAAGAAAATCCCTGTGCAGACGGCTGGATTCTTCCGTGATTCTCAATTTCGTGCCCTATATGATGCGCTTCTTCCTGGGATGCCGCCTGAGGGTTTACGGTGCTTTTCTCGCTTCCTTCGGTCTGTACACCGCAGTTGTGACAGCTGTTTCGTCCATTATTGCAGGACAGCTCAGCGAACTGCTGGATCACAGTTATGTACTGATTTCCGTCGTGATGATTTTTGCTTCTCTCCCGCTGATTCTTTCCGGAAAGACTCTGGCGGAGGGAATTCTGAGTTCCGCTTTCGGCAGATTGATTCTGAATCTCACAGGTTACGAAGAACATGACCTGAAAAATACTGTCGGATCGGGCGGCCATATGAATACCGCTTTCCTTGTCGGAATTATCTGCGGCGCACTGACCTACCGCTTCTCCCCACTGGTAATTCTCATCGGTCTGGCGGGAATGGTGTGGGCATACCTGGTTCTGATCCGTCCGGAAATCGGTGTTCTGACCCTTTTCGCAGGGATTCCGTGGGTTCCCACCATGGTTCTTGCTGCAGTCGTAATTTATACCGCTCTGTGCTGGTTTATCAAGCTGTTCCGCGGAAAACGGATTTACCGTCCGGAACCTGTGGACATCATGGCTGCGGCTTTTGCAGTCATGCTTGCGTTCGGCGGATTCATTTCGCTGTCCGGAGAATCCCTTAAGCCGGCTCTGCTGATGGTATGTCTGCTCTGCGGTTATTTCCTTGCTGTCGGTCTGCTTACCTCGCGGGAATGGCTGATCCGCTGTTCCGTGACTGCTGTGGTGTCCGGCGTGCTGCAGTCCATCTGCGCCGTTGTCATGCTGTATACCGGCATCGGTTATTCCTCGGATGCATGGCTGGATGAAGAAATGTTCGAGGATATTGCCGGACGTGCTGTCGGTACTCTGGAAAACCCCAATATGTTCGGGGAGTATCTGATTCTTCTTCTTCCTCTTGCTTTTGCCATGCTGATCGGCCGCGGAGAAGGAATGCGGAAGATTTCCGCTCTGTTCTGTATCGGTGTTTTGGGAACCGGTCTGATTCTTTCCATGAGCCGCGGAGCATGGCTGGGACTGATTTTCGGCATGCTTCTGTTCCTGTTCATGTGGCACCGCCGGTCCATGTGGCTGATTCTTGCCGGAGCTGCGGCGGTTCCTTTTCTCCCCCTGATTGTTCCCGAAAGAATCTGGAACCGGCTTGCTTCCATCGGAAATCTGGCGGATTCTTCCACGGCATACCGCGTGCACATCTGGCACTCCAGCTCCGCAATGATCCGCGACAATTATATGGCGGGAATCGGAGTCGGAGAAGGCGCATGGTTTAAACTGTATCCGCTGTATGCCTATATGGGTGTAGGAGCGGCGCCTCACAGTCATAATCTGTTCATGCAGATCTGGCTGGATCTGGGACTGATCGGATTTGTCCTGTTTCTCTGGTTCCTGTTCCTGCTCCTGCAGTCCGGTTTTACCATGTTTTATAATATCGGAGCGGTCAACGGTCTTCGCACTCCCGACATTTCGCGCTC
>JAFQWY010000355.1 GCA_017407225.1 Clostridia bacterium
AATACTGAACAGCAAGATTTCCATTGCACGGACAAAGCATATTGACGTGATCGCCGATGCCAATATTCCGGTAGAGCTGGGGCTGTCGGAGGTTGATCTGTGCATTATCATCGGGAATCTGTTTGACAATGCCATCGAGGCCAGCATGACCCTGCCGGAGGACAGGCGGCAGATCCGGGTGTACATGGAAGTGAACAACACACAGCTGTATATCTCTTTCACCAATTTCACAGCGCAGGGAAAGCAGACGAAGATCGGCAAACGGTTTGCCTCCACCAAAGGCGAAGGTCACGGACTGGGACTTCTGCGGATGGACAACATCGTGGAACGGCTGGGCGGCTACCTGAACCGGAACAGTGAGGATGGTGCGTTTACCACGGAAATTCTGCTGCCGGTGAGAGGAAAAACCGAATAGAATATGCAATTCTGTCCCCACGAGGGCCGAATCTGACAATTCTGTCCCCACGAGGGCCGAATCTGACAATTCGTCCCTCAGAAACGACGATTCGTCCCCGGATTTACACAAGTCCGGGGATTTGTGATATGATAGACTCACAGGAAAGGAGGTTTCCGATATGACTGACGTAAAGAAGAAAAAAGAAATGGCACCAAAGCCGAAATACAAAATGCACACCTGCATCGGATTTATGGTAAAACTCGCATTGAAGCACGAGCCGATGATTCTGTGGGGCGGGCTTATTATGACGGCATTGGTGGTATTGCAGAATCTGGTGAATCTGTTTATTTCACCGATGGTTCTGCGTGCGGTGGAGCAAAAGGTTCCGGTGGGTGAGCTTGTCGGAACAATTGGGCTGATGATCGGACTGCTGATTGTCATAAACTGTGTCAATACCTATATCAGCGGTGTAGACAGATATCGCAAGATCACACTTCGCGGTGCAGTAGGTGCATTAATCAACGACAAATGCGCGACTACATCTTATTGTAATGTAGAAAGCGAAGAATTCAACAAACTCAAGCTGAAAGCCGGAACCTGTACCAACAGCAATGCAGCTGCTGCAGAATCCATCTGGGGTACTCTGTTCGGTCTGCTGTGTAATATCGCCGGATTCATTATCTACATACTGCTTCTGACCAATATAGAGCCGCTTCTGCTGATCATTATGCTTGCAACCACCATTCCCGGGTACTATCTGAACAAGTACATCGGCAGCTGGGGATACCGGCACAGAGAGGAATCTGCCGATATCGAGCGTGCCATCAACTGTACCACACTTGCCGGTGGAATCGATGCGGCAAAAGATATTCGTATTTTCGGAATGCGTTCGTGGTTTGAATCCATGTTCATTTCATCCATGCGGCTTCTCCATGCGTTTCACATGAGAGCGGCGCGGGTGTATATCTGGAGCAACATTGTGGACATTGTTCTGACTTTCCTGCGCAACGGAATCGCCTATTTCTACCTGATCAATCTGGTTATTGACGGCGGTATGGCGGCATCGGAATTTCTTCTGTACTTTTCTGCGGTTGGCGGCTTTACCAGCTGGGTCTGGGGGATTCTCTTTGATTTTGCCAACCTGCATAACAAGTGTCTCGATCTATCCAATGCCATCGAGTGCATCCGGTATCCGGAACCGTATAAATTTGAAGACGGTAATCCGGTTCCCTGCGTTAACAACCGTCCTGCGGAAATCCGTCTGGATAACGTGTCCTTCCGGTATCCGGGAGCAGAGGAAGATACGCTGAAAAACGTGAATCTCACTCTGCATCCGGGCGAAAAACTTGCCATTGTGGGACTGAACGGTGCCGGAAAAACCACGCTTGTAAAGCTGATCTCCGGTCTGTACGATCCCACGGAAGGTCGGGTGACATGGAACGGCATTGATATCCGCACATTGAACCGTCGGGAGTATTACGAAAAGTTCTCTGCCATTTTTCAGGAGCTTACCACCATTCCCGGCAGTCTGGCGGTTAATGTAGCCGCTTCGGAAACCGACATCGACATGGATAAAGTGATACGCTGTGTGGCTCAGGCGGATCTGACAGCGAAGTTTGAGTCTCTGCCGAACGGATACGAAACCACACTCAACCGTGAAGTATATGAAGATGCGGTGGAACTGTCCGGCGGCGAAAGGCAGCGGCTGATACTGGCGCGGGCACTGTACAAGGATGCGCCCGTCCTGCTGCTGGATGAACCGACTGCCGCCCTTGATCCCATCGCGGAATCCGAAATTTACCGCAAATACAACGCCATGACCGCCGGGAAAAGTGCTGTCTACATTTCCCATCGGCTTGCATCCACCCGATTCTGCGACCGGATCATTCTGATCGAGAACAACACCATTGCGGAGGAAGGTACGCACGAAGAACTTCTGGCTCTCGGCGGACGGTATGCCGAGCTGTTCGAAGTTCAGAGCCGGTATTACCGTG
>JAFQWY010000356.1 GCA_017407225.1 Clostridia bacterium
CCAGCCCAGATACGTGGTTGGCATGACGACGGCCAGACCCTTTTCTTCGGCGTACCGTTCAATGGATGTGCGGCGGAGCCATGTGGTGTGGTCATCGCTCATGCCGTGAAGGAGCCACAGCACGGGAATTCTGTCCCCGGTGTCCCCCTCCGTGACGCCGATGTTGCCCCGGGTTTTCTGGGGAATCACCACATTCATGGACATACCCATCCCCAGAACCTCCGAGAAGAAGTTTACTTCAAATAAAGCCATAATTACCTCCCGTGGGATTTGTTTTTCTTCAATTTACCGGAAACGAACAGAATCAGCCGCAGCGCAGCCGCACCGGTCAGCACACCGCAGGTATCGAGGAGCACATCCCGCACCATGCCCGCCCGTCCGGGAACGAAGGTCTGGTGAATCTCATCCGATACAGCATACAGGGCACCGATGACTGAGGCGAGGATGAATGCATGCTTCGATGACAGATCACAGCTTCGGAGTGCGGCACAGGTCAGCAGTCCCAGCACAGCGAAAACGGCGAAATGAGCGGATTTGCGGACGAAATTGCTGACGGATTCGATTTTCATGAACTGCTCGTCGGCGGTCAGCTCCGTGAATCCATTCAGATACCGTTCCATGAAGTACCGGATCAGACCGCCTGAGGTTTCTGCGGACTCGGCAGCCGTTTCCATGGAAAAAGAGAAAATCAGCGCCATCCACCCGATCACGGCCGCCCATAGAACAATGCGGAGTAGGGTTTTCATAAAATTTCCTTGAGTTTGATTTTCTATATTATACCACATCCCGCCGGGATTGTACAGAAAAACAGCGCAGATCACGGAAAAATGTGAATCTGCGCTGTGTGTTTACAGAATAGCTTTGGTCAGTTGCCCGGTTCCCCGTCCGTTGCCGAAGTTCACCGTGGCGGCGGCATAGGCTGCGGCGAAGAAGGGAAGAAGCCTCCGCATCATGTGTCTCCGGTAGTGCACGGCAATCTCTCGGGGCTGACCGTTGATCTCGATCACTTCCAGCCTTGCCGTCCGCAGGGTTTCCAGTTTTGCGAAAATCTCATCCTTCCGGGAGGCGTCGCATCCGGACTTCTTCAGAAGCAGGGACGCCTCCATCTCAATGCTCTCATTCCGGGTAAGCAGGTACCGGATGCACTTCATCACATCCTCATCCCCCATGGCGCAGATGAAATCCCACGCCAGCTTGCTGTCAAGGATGGTGCGCCACCCGTCCTCCGGCTCCATGAGAAGGGAAGCGTAGGGGAAATACTTCGATTCATACGCCTGCGCCAGCCCGGTATCGCTGATGACGCAGTAGTCCGAGGTGACAATGTCGAATTTCCGGCTGTCCATGTCGGTGCCGAAGGAGGGACGGTCTTCTCTTGTACTTTTCAGCTCCGGTGTGGAATCCAGACCGAAAACCGATCGGAACGCGGACAGAACGGTGTCAAACAGCAGGTGTGCGGATTCTTCGTTGTTCTTTCCCGCAAGCTGAGCGGCGAGAGCGCGGTACACGGCATCCACGGACTTGGGGGTATGACCGTACAGCTCGTCAATGGTCACATTCAGGGCATCGGCAATGTCCGGCAGAAGAATGGGATCGGGCATGGATTCGGCGTTCTCCCACTTGGATACGGCCTGTGCGCTGATTCCAACGGCGGCGGCAAGCTGTTCCTGGGTCAGATTCGCGGCGGCGCGGTAGGTTTTCACATTGTCAGCAAAGCTCATGCCTGCACCTCCTCCGCGGGAATGGGATTCGCCACGCCGTTGAAGCTGTGACAGCTGGAATAGTCTTCGATGGTGGCTTCATGGGCCAGCGCCAGAATCACCAGTGTGATGTGATCGGGCTGAATGCGGTAAACCACGGCTTCTCCGTCTTCCAGCTCCACGGTGCTCTTCCGCCAGCACATCAGATCAAGCAGGGGGACGACTTCCTCCGGTGTGCATCCGCATAGTTCGGCGGCAAACTCCGCAGTGAAGGCATCGGGGAAGCCCTTTGTGTACATCCTGCGCGCCAGACGGATCAGGCGGGGATCGGACAGTGCCTTGAAGTAGCCCGCCAGCTTTTCCGCGTCATCGTCCATCCAGCAGTAGTGGGTTTTGTTGGACATGAGGGTATAGGCAAGGTTGTTGTCCCCGGTGCAGACCACGCGGGAGATGATCCGGGATGAGGTCACGCCGGTATCGCGGCAGCCATTAAGTTCGGGGATTTCGTCGGGAATCTGGGGTGTTTCATCGTCCTCCGGTCGGTAGACCCGTTTGATATTGTCGGAAAAGGCATCGGTCAGGCGGCGGGTAGCTTCGTAAATCTCACGGAAGCAGGTACGCGCGGCCTTTTCGTTGGTGAGGGGGGCATCGTCCGCCGGTTCCGGTTCATAGCCGAGAAGATTGTCAACAGTGGTACGATAATGCCGCGCCAGTTCCATGAGAGTACGGCAGTCGGGTTCACTTTCGCCGTTTTCCCATTTGGATACGGTGCGGTTGGAGACGCCGAGAGCATCTGCAAGATCGTTCTGGGTCTCGTTTGCGGCTTTCCGCAGATTGGTGATGGTTTCGGATAACATAAAATCCTCCTGATGGTTGGGTGAACGCAGCTGCAGTCTGCGAAACGGGGAATTCCTTTTACGATTTCATTATACACCAAACCGTCCGTAGAATCAACGGATGCACAGTCAACAGAATCCACGAAACGGGGAATTGTCCGATAAAAACTCCCGTGAAAAACTCAACGCACTGTTTACCCCTGTGGCGGACACGTCTATTGCGGCGGAGCGGATTCTGTGGTATACTGCAGTCAACAGGAGCTCTTGAATTCAAACAATGAGGTAATATGCAACATATGGAACTGAACATCGGAACATCCATCCGCAGACTGAGACGGGAGCGGGATGTAACTCAGGAAGAGCTGGCAAACGCCATCGGCGTGACGGCGCAGGCGGTATCCAAATGGGAGAGAGAAGAAGGCTACCCGGATATCACGATTCTTCCGGAAATCGCACGCTTTTTCGGCGTAAGCCTTGACACCGTGTGCGGCATGGACGAGGAACGTGAGAAAGCGGAAATTGAGAAGATCATCAGAGAAGCAAAAGGGGATTGCGGTGAGGTTGCGGAGGCCATGCGCCGTGGTCTTGAGCGATTCCCCCAGTCCTTTGAGCTGAAAGCCGAACTGGCATACCACCTGATCGGATGCACCGCGGAGAACTATCGGAAGAATCTGGAAGAATCCATCCGCCTCCACGAAGAAATACTGGAACGGTGCACCGATCAGGCAATCCGCAGCAGTGCCATTGCCAATATCTGTACCGCCTACGAACGTGCGGGATATCATGATAAGGCAGTGGAGACCGCAAAATCCCTGCCCAATTTATACAAAACCGCAGAAATCGAGCTGTGCGGCATCCTGTCGGGCAATGAGAGGGTTGATACCGTGCAGGACGGAATCCAGAGGTGGGTGTGGTGCCTGTACTACTGGATCTGGAAACTGCGGGGGGACGACCACTACTCAACCGAAGAAAAAATTGCCCTGTACCGGAAGGTTATTGATGTGTACGAAATCATCTACGAAAAACACGATCACCTCTTCGGACTGCGGCGTACCCTGTGCGCGTATCAGGATATGGCGGAGCTGTGGCTGGATGCGGGCAATCCGGCGGAATGTCTGGCGGCACTGGACAGAGCGGCGGATTATGCTGTTCTTCACGATGCGCTGGATCTGAGCGGCAGACCGATGTCCCTGCTCATCAACCGGATCACCTATGACGGCTGGACACCCGATCAGCAGAAGGCGCGGGAAAATCTGGCATACGATCTGCGGCAGGAAGCCCGGTACGACGAGATTCGTGACACCGATGGATTCCGCGCCATTCTCGCCAGACTGACAGAATAGAAAATCACAGCACTTTTCCCCATCGGAAGGGGGCTGATTTTTCCGCTGAACTCAACGGATCCTTTACCTCCATGACGGACGCATCCATTGCATGGCGGAGAAATCCGTGGTATACTTGAATCAAAGAAAACACGCCAAAACAAAGGAGGTATACCATGGAACTGAACATCGGCACATCCATCCGCAGACTGCGGCAGGAAAAAAACACCACACAGGAAGATCTGGCCAGCGCCATCGGCGTGACAGCACAGGCGGTATCCCGATGGGAGAGAGCGGAAGGTTACCCGGATATCACACTGATGCCGAAAATTGCACGGTACTTCGGCGTAAGCCTTGATGCCGTGTACGGAATGGATGCGGGGCAGGAGAAAAAGGAAATCCGCAGTCTGATCAGTCGGGTGCGCGGCAGCTTTCCGGATGAAGACACCGAAACCATCCTCAGAGAGGGACTGGGGAAATACCCCGGTTCCTTCGCGCTGATGGCGGAGCTGGCGGATGTTCTCACCGGAAAAAATATCGAAGAAGCTCTCCGGCTGTATGAAGACATCCTTGACCGCTGTACCAATCAGGAGGTGCGGAATCAGGCGTATACGGGCATCTGCCGGGCATATGATCGGGCGGGACGGCATAAGGAAGCGGTGCGTGCCGCCGAAAAACTGCCGGATCTGACCCAGACTTCCGCCGATCTGCTCAGCCGGATCCTGACCGGGGAGAAACTGACGGAACACGTCCAGCGCAGTCTTTCATCGGCGGTAAGCATGATGTACGGCTGGATCCGGCGCATGGCAAATACGGAAGGTTTCGGCGGTGAAGAGAGAATCCGCCTGTACGAAAAGATTCTGGAACTGCACCGCTTCCTCACAGATGACGAAACCCATCCGATTCTGATCCGGAACGAGATGCTCTGGCTGGATATTGCTGGGGAAAAGATTGCTCTGGGGGATCATGCCGGATGTCTGGAGGCTCTGAACAGAGCGGCGGACTGCCTGATCCGGTACACAGAAATCCCGGAAAACGAGATCGGGACCGTGGATGCCCTGCTGCAGAACCGGGTGAAGTTCACGGCGCAGAACCGTGGTCTGTCAAAGACCGATACCGCCGCACGATGGTCAGGCGATCCCCGATTTGAACCGATTCGTGACACCGATGAATTCCGCGCCATTCTCGCCGGACTGACGGAATAGAAAATCACAGCACTTTTCCGAAGGGAAGAGTGCTGTTTTTCATCCCGCTCAACGGATCGTTTACCCCGTGACGGACGCATCCATTGCACAGCGGAGGAATCCGTGGTATACTTGAATCAGCGGAGGAATCCGTGGTATACTTGAATCAAAGAAAACACGACCAAACAAAGGAGGTACACATGGAACTGAACATCGGCACATCCATCCGCAGACTGCGGCAGGAGAGAAACGTCACGCAGGAAGAACTTGCAGATGCCGTCGGCGTCACAGCACAGGCGGTATCCCGATGGGAGAGAGCGGAAGGCTACCCGGACATCACGCTGCTGCCCGAGATCGCGGGATTTTTCAGCGTGGATCTGAATACCGTATGCGGACTGGATCAGAAGAAGGAACGCGCGGCAGTCTGGAAGATCATACAGGCGTCACGGGAGGCGGGATCCTACGAAGACGGCGTGCGTATCGCAAGGGAAGGGCTGAAGCAATATCCCCAGTCCTACCTCTTGAAAAAGCATCTGGCGGAACAGCTTCTGGGATGCCTCGGAAGATGGACGCCGCCAAAAGATACCCTTGATGAGGTGATCCGCCTGTATGAGGACATCATCGACCACTGCACGGAACAGTATCTCCGCAGTGATGCCATGGCGTCGGTCTGCCGGATCTACGGACTTGCCGGGCAGCATGAGAAGGCTGTGGAGGCCGCCCACCGTCTTCCGGAGCACAGACAGACCCGGGATTTTGTGCTCTGTCAGATAATGGAAGGCGAAAAACTGACGGCAAAGGTTCAGCACAATCTGATGGGCTATATGATGGATATGGATTTCATGGTGTGGAAGCTGATCGCCTCGGATCACTATTCGGCGGAGGAGAAAATCACACTGTGCCGGAAGATGATCGATATGTTTGAAATTGTGGCGGATCGGGGCGACTGGAATATCGGTCTGATGTGGCCGGCGAGACTGTATCAGCAGATGGCGGAGCTGTATCTTGAACTGAATGACGGATCTGCAGCATTTGCCGCTCTTGAAAACGCCGCGGATTGTGCCGTTCGTGCGGATTCATTGGAAGGGGGAGAAAAGCGCACTTCCCTGATGCTCAACGCCACGGAAGTGATTCCGAATACATCGACGGATGAAACGGAGCGGGTGGGACGCCGTTACTGCCGGGAGAAAATTGAGAAAACCGATGCCTTCGACTGCATCCGCGATACTCCGGAATACGCGGCGATTCTTGCGAAACTGAAGGGAGGAGCATGATGGAACTGAACATCGGCACATCCATCCGCAGACTGCGGCAGGAGAGAAATATCACACAGGAAGAACTTGCGGGCGCCATCGGTGTCACAGCACAGGCGGTATCCAAATGGGAGAGAGCGGAAGGCTACCCGGATATCACGCTACTGCCGGAGATCGCGGAGTATTTCGGCGTGACACTCGATACCCTCTGCGGACTGGACGATCAGCGGAATCGGGCTGAGATCTGCCGGATCCGTTCGGCGACAATGGAAGCGGGATCCTATGAAGACGGCGTGCGTATCGCAAGGGAAGGACTGGCGAAGCATCCCCATTCCTATGAACTGAAGGAAAACCTTGCTTTCGCTCTGCGGGGATGCCCC
>JAFQWY010000055.1 GCA_017407225.1 Clostridia bacterium
CTCAGAACCTCTACGACTATCCTGTAAACCTCTTCGTTGCAGGCTTCATCGGCACTCCTCAGATGAACTTCATCAACTGTGTGCTTGAACAGAAGGGCGAAGATCTCTACGTTACCTTCGGCTCCAACTCCCTCAAGATTCCCGCTGAAAAGGCTAACAACCCCGCTCTCAAGGATTACGTTGGCAAGGAAATCGTTGCAGGTGTTCGTCCCGAATGTATCCATGACGATGCTCCCACCATCCGCGCTATGTCCGATTCCGTTATCGAATGTGACGTAGAAGTTACCGAACTTATGGGTGCTGAAATCTACCTGTACCTGGTAGCTGAAGAAACCTCCATGACCGCTCGTGTATCTGCTCGTTCCACCGCTCGCGCTGGTGACATCATCAACGTAGCTCTCGATATGTCCAGAGTTCACCTCTTCGACAAGGATACCGAACGTTACATCGTACACTGAGTTTTGCCGGCAAAACTCGTACATTGAGTTTACTTATTCAAGAACCGTCTCTTTACCGGGACGGTTCTTTTGCATTCCGGAGGAGAATATGATTTATCGGAAAAACGATGATCTGATCATCCGATCCATGAAGGAAGAAGATGCGCGGATCATATATGAAACCTACCTGAGCTACAATTGGCATCCGGTTCATGATACATACCGGAATTACTATAAGGAAAACGGAACCGGCCGCAGGATTACATTCTGTGCGGAGTTGGATGGAAAGCTTGCCGGGCATGTTTCGCTGATTCTGAAGCCTGATCCCGAAGAACTGGGGCCGTTCAGGGGCGAAGGACTGCCGATGGTATCGGATTTTACTGTCTTCTTTGCGTACCACAGACGGGGAATCGGGACGATGCTGCTGGATGTTCTGGAGACGGAGGCGAAAAAATACAGCGATAGGATCTGTCTGGCCGTGGGATGCCATTACGGTTACGGAACCGCTCAGCGGATGTATGTAAAAAGAGGGTATATTCCCGACGGCAGCGGCGTATGGTGGAATGGGAAACGGCATGAACAGTATGCGCCCTGTGTCAATGATGATGAACTCTTACTGTGGATGTCAAAAGATCTGACGGATATGTATAAAATATGACAGAATAATTTCTGAATTTGGTCAAAAACACTTGACGGTAAAGCTTTTTGGGTATATAATATGAATGAAAATCTGTTGGAATTCTGCCGGAGGCTTTATGAAACCGTTGTCTGTTTTTGTCGCATTGGTTCTTGTCTTATTCTCTGCCCTCGGCGTGTCCGCAGGCGATGTAACGAAGATTGATGGTGAGGTTCTGTATCATCAGGATTTTTCCCGTGAATCGGATCTGGGTGACAGCGGTATCCGGATCGGGACACAGTCTTCGGTGAATTCAGAGATCACATGCATCGGAGATACTCTGGAAATCCAGACATTCGATAAGGGCAGGGTGTATATCATTCTTCCCGAGATCATCAAAGACAGTACATATACCGCGGAATTTTCATTCCGCTTCACTGAAATCAGCGCGGAAAACGGTTTTATTACCATGATCCTCACCTGCCGCGGTGATGAGCCCACCAATATTTCCGGTGTCACAATCCGTGCCGACGGAACCGTGGATGATTTTGAGGAACCCTGTGAAATGGTGCGGAATGCGGTTCGCAGCGGTGAACTTGTAAATGTACAGATTCCGATCCGGAACAACGTGGTGAACGAAATTGTCATGACAGCAGGGGAATACCGGTGCGTGGTGGAGCGTGACAATATTCTGGTAATCAGTGACGGACAGATGGGTTTTTCCGTGCGGAATGCCAGCGTGGAGCTGCCCGAAGTTTATGTGATGCATGGTGTGGATTATGAGGAAAAATCCGGGTACTTCGCGGATTCTTCCTACGCTTCCGACGATGAGGATGAGGTAGTTCGGCCGAAGCCTTCCGAAACCACGGACTGTGATCAGCCGGAAGCTGAGGTGGAATGTTCACCCGATACAGGGGATGCGCTTTTCTGTACGGCCGCTGCTTTTATCGGAGGATTGACTGCGGTATGGGGAAATTCAAGAAGACGCCGCAGACTGTGAGCGACTCTCTAATACCAACAAATTAAACAAACGAAACGGTGGAATGCTAAACAGAATTCCACTGTTTTTCTATATCTCCCGCTCATTCACATAAAGTTAACAAAACATCCTTATTTTACTGTTGAATCAAGGGGAGTAAAATGGTAAATTATTATCACAGTTTAGCACTCATCTCTTATAAGTGCTAAACCCGAGGCAAACAAAACATAGGATCGAACACATCCACCAAGGAAATTGTCAGAAGAGCGGAGGTGAATGGCTTGGCAAACGGAAGAGATGAACTGAGTGAACGGAAAAAACTGATTCTCAAGGCGATCATTGACTCTCACATTGAGAACGGGGAGCCGGTCGGGAGTAAGTCCCTGACTCAGAATAAGCAAATCTCCTGTTCGTCTGCTACCATCCGCAATGAAATGGCAGAGCTTGAAGAGCTGGGATTTCTGGAGCAGCCCCACACATCGGCAGGAAGAATTCCGTCAGAGGCCGGCTACCGCTTCTACGTGGACTGGCTGCTGGACCGGTACAATCTGACACAGAGCGAGATTGAGGATCTGCAGCGGAGCCTGAGACAGAAGCAGAATGAGCTTGATGCCATCATGCAGACTGCGGTGTCTCTGGCGGCAAAGCTGACCAATTATACGGCGCTTTCCATCAAACCCAGGCAGCCGCGGATTACCGTAGGACGGTATGAACTGATGCGGCTGGATGATACAACAGCAGTTCTGATTATGCTCATCGGCGGTATTGTGAAGACCAAGTACATCCGATCCAACCGGCCGATTCCCCAGGAAGCCACCATGCTTCTGGCAGGCGTGCTCAATGCCAGAGCCACGGGCATTACCGCATCGGAGATCACCCTTCCTCTGATGATGGAAATGGAACGGATGATGGGCGAGTACGAATATCTGGTATCTCCGGTGATCAAAGCGGTTTGTGAAACCATTTCCGTATTTGACGGCGGAGAAATCCGGTTTGAAGGAATCAATCGGCTGCTGTCCTACCCGGAATACTACGATATGGACAGACTCCGGGATATGCTGGCGCTGTTCGAGAAAAAGGATGCACTGCTTGAGGTGCTTTCCGAGGAAGCGCGCAGCGGAGGCGGAATGCAGATCTTCATCGGACGGGAAAATCTGGTGAAGGTAATGGACAACTCCACGCTGGTGTTCAAGCCGGTGATTGAAAACGGAAGAGCGGTCGGTGCCATCGGCATTATCGGCCCTACCAGAATGGACTACAGGCGCGTTCTTGCCACCATTGACAGTCTGACTCAAAGTGTGACGGATGCCCTGGAGAGCCCGAAAAACAATCCGGACAGCAATGTCTGATTGAATGAAAACGAAAAACAACCAATATAAAGCGGAGACAATGATGACAGAAGAAAAGAAGACTCAGGACACACCGGAAACCGAAACTCCCGAAACCAAGGAGAATGAAACAGCCGAAACTGAAGCAGCGGAAGAAACTGCGGAAGCTGCGGCGGACGAATCCGGCAAGAAAGAAAAGAAGTCCGATATCAAAAAGCTGAAAAATGAGGTGGAGAGCCTCAAAAAGCAGCTGGAAGAAGAAAAGACCCGCGCCGACGAGACCAACGACAAGTATCTCAGAATAGCTGCGGAATACGAAAACTTCCGCAAGAGAACCCAGACCGAACGGAACAATATCTACAAAGATGCGGTTGCGGATACTCTCGGCGGTCTGCTTCCCATTCTGGACAATCTCCAGTATGCGGCCAAGTACTCCGGCGGAGATGCGGAAAAGGTTGCGGAAGGTCTGACCATGATCCTGTCCAAGCTGCCCGAAACCCTTGAAAAGATGAACATCAAAGCATTCGGCGAAGCTGGTGAGAAATTTGACCCCAATCTCCACAATGCGGTACTCCATGTGGAAGACGAAAGCCTTGGCGAGAACGTCATCGCGGAAGTTCTCCAGTGCGGCTATCTGTACGGTGACAAGGTTCTCCGTTACGCAATGGTGAAGACCGCCAACTGAGCGTAAGACCGCCCGATCTCTTATATAATAATGTAGGGATCAATTAAATCTGTTGAAAAATCCAACTTCAAAAATATTTTCAGAAAAAGAGGTAAAATCCAAATGGCAAAGATCATTGGTATTGACTTAGGTACTACCAACTCCTGTGTAGCTGTATTTGAAGGCGGCGAACCCGTCGTTATCCCCAATCCCGAAGGCGCGAGAACCACTCCTTCCGTAGTTGCATTCTCCAAGTCCGGTGAAAGACTCTGCGGTCAGGTTGCAAAGCGTCAGGCGATCACCAACCCCGACAGAACCGTTTCTTCCATCAAGCGTCATATGGGTTCCGACTTCAAGGTTTCCATCGATGACAAGAGATACACTCCCCAGGAAATTTCCGCAATGATTCTCCAGAAGCTGAAGGCTGATGCGGAAGCATATCTCGGCACCACTGTTTCTCAGGCAGTAATCACTGTTCCCGCATACTTCACCGACTCCCAGCGTCAGGCTACCAAGGACGCCGGCAAGATCGCAGGTCTGGAAGTTCTCCGTATCATCAACGAACCTACCGCTGCTGCTCTGGCATACGGTGTTGACAAGGAATCCAAGGAACAGAAGATCATGGTATTCGACCTTGGCGGCGGTACCTTCGACGTTTCCATTCTCGAAATTTCCGACGGCGTATTTGAAGTTCTTGCTACCAACGGCGATACCAAGCTGGGCGGCGACGACTTTGATGACAGAATCATCGGCTGGATCGCTGACGAATTCATGAAGGAAAACGGCGGCATCGACCTGAGAAAGGACAAGATGGCGCTCCAGAGACTGAAGGAAGCTGCTGAAAAGGCGAAGATCGAGCTGTCCGGCGTTACTTCCTCCAACATCAACCTGCCCTTCATCACCGCTGACGCTACCGGACCCAAGCACTTCGACGGTACTCTCACCCGCGCCAAGTTCAATGAACTTACCGCTGATCTGGTAGAACGCACCATGGTTCCCACCAAGAAGGCTCTCGCTGACGCAGGTCTCTCCGTTGGTCAGATCGACAAGGTTCTTCTCGTAGGCGGTTCCACCAGAATTCCCGCAGTTCAGGATGCTGTTAAGTCCTTCATCGGCAAGGAACCCTTCAAGGGCATCAACCCCGACGAATGCGTTGCTGTAGGCGCTGCAATTCAGGCAGGCGTACTGGGCGGCGAAGTAAAAGATCTGCTCCTTCTGGACGTTACTCCTCTGTCCCTGGGTATCGAAACCCTTGGCGGCGTATTCAACCGCATCATCGACAGAAATACCACCATCCCCGTAAAGAAGTCCCAGGTTTACTCTACTGCAGCTGACGGTCAGACCTCCGTTGAAATCCATGTTCTGCAGGGCGAACGCGACATGGCTGCCGGCAACACCACTCTCGGCAGATTCATCCTTGACGGCATTACTCCCGCACCCAGAGGTGTTCCTCAGATCGAAGTTACCTTCGACATCGACGCAAACGGTATCGTAAACGTATCCGCAACCGATAAGGGCACCGGCAAGGAACAGCACATCACCATCACTTCCTCCACTAATATGTCCCAGGACGATATTGACAAGGCAGTTCGCGAAGCTGAAAAGTTCGCTGACGAAGACAAGAAGAAGAAGGAAGCTGTTGAAATCAAGAACCGTGCGGAACAGATGGTATACCAGAGCGAAAAGACTCTGTCCGATCTTGGCGACAAGGTTGACGAAGCTGACAAGGCACCCGTTCGCGATGCCATCGAAAAGCTGAAGAACACCGTAAAGTCCGACGATCTGGATGCCATCAAGGCTGACACCGAAGCTCTGGAAAAGGCATTCTATCCCATCGCAGAAAAGATGTACGCAGCTCAGGGCGGCGCTCAGGCTGATCCCAACATGGGCGGTGCAGGCATGGGTCAGGACGGCAACACCTACTACTCCGCTGACTTCGAAGATAAGTCTGATAACTGATCTTCGGATGACAGCCGAAACCTGAAATCAAATAAAAAACACAGGGCGGGACGTAACAATTCCGCCCTATACGTGGTGAAAGGGAAATTACCCCGAAAATTACACAGCCGGAGGGCTTGAACATATATGGCAGACACCAAAAGAGACTATTACGAGGTGCTTGGCATCCAGAAGGGCGCGGACGAAAACGAGATCAAGAAGGCGTACCGCAGCCTTGCCAAGAAGTATCACCCCGACCTCCATCCCGGCGATAAGGAAGCCGAAGCGAATTTCAAGGAAGTAAACGAAGCATACGATATTCTGTCCGATCCCGACAAGCGTGCCAAGTACGACCAGTACGGCCACGCAGCATTTGACCCCGCATCCGGTATGGGCGGCGGCGGATTCGGCGGATTCGGTGACTTCGGCGGATTTGACATCAACGATATTTTCTCCAGCTTCTTCGGCGGATCTTCCGGCAGTACCAGACGGAACGGTCCCATCCGCGGGGACGACATTACGGTACGTATGACCCTGACTTTTGAAGAAGCCGTATTTGGCTGCAAGAAGGAAATCACATATTCAAAGGTACAGAAGTGCGGCGAATGCTCCGGATCCGGTGCTGCAAAGGGATCCTCCCCCAAGACCTGTCCCACCTGTAACGGTATCGGCCAGGTGAAGGTTCAGCAGCGTACTCCCTTCGGCATCATGCAGAGCGCAAAGACATGCGAAACCTGCCGCGGTACCGGTAAGATTATCGAAAACAAGTGTACGGGATGCAAGGGGACCGGATTTGTCCGCGTATCCAAGAAGCTGGAAGTGAATATTCCTGCGGGCATTGACGACGGTCAGCAGATCGCACTGAAGTATCAGGGTTCTGACGGCATGAACGGCGGCTCCGCGGGAGATTTGAATATTATCATCACCGTCCGCCCCGATTCCGTATTCGAGCGTGACGGGGACGATCTGTACTGTGAAATCCCGATCACCTTCGCGGAAGCAACACTCGGTGCGGAAATTGATATTCCCACGCTGGAAGGTACCCAGAAGTACACCATTCCCGAAGGTACCCAGACCGGCACCGTATTCACTCTCAGAAACAAGGGCGTGACCCGCGTGAACAATCCCAAGATCCGCGGCAACCTGTATCTGACCGTGACGGTGGAAGTGCCGAAGAATCTGTCCAGGGAATCCAAGGAACTGCTGAAGCAGTTTGCCGATTCCTGTGACGACAACAACAATTCCAAGCACGCGAACTTCTTCCAGAGACTGATCAATAAAATTAAGCTGGATGATTGAGCAAGCATATTAAATGGCTGTGATTGAAAGCGAACCGGCTTGCTCGCGAGAATTTCCCTGACGGAAAATTCTCCGAAGTGAAGACAGAAATCATATAAATCGGAGTAATAAAATGGACGAAAACAAGAGCTGGGTGCAGATCAAAGTAGCCTGCGCCGCAAAAGATATCGACACCGTTTCCAGTGTTATGTCCATGGTGGACAACGGCCTGATGATCGAGGATTTCTCCGATGTTGACGGCATCCTTGACGGTGTTTACGGCGACCTCATCGACGAATCCATCCTCAACGCGGACAGAACCCGTGCGGCTGTTTCCGTATTCATTCCCACTGTGAAGTCCCCGGCGGAGAGCGAGCTGTTCATCCGTCAGCGTCTCACCGATCTGGGCGTGGAGTTTGAACTGACCCACGACGGCGTGAAGGAAGAGGACTGGGCGGATTCCTGGAAGCAGTATTACAAGCCCATCAAGACCGGCAAGAAGCTGGTAATCGTGCCCGTGTGGGAGACTTACGAACCGGAAGACGGCGAGATTACTGTTCTGATGGATCCCGGTATGGCATTCGGCACCGGTACTCACGAAACCACCCGTCTCTGTGCGGGCTTTGTGGAAAACTACACCACGCCCGGATGCACCGTTCTGGACGTTGGATGCGGCTCCGGTATTCTTGCAATCGCGGCGTCCCGTCTGGGTGCCGGCAAGTGCTTCGCCTGCGACATTGACCCTGTAGCGGTTCGTGTGGCAAAGGAAAACACCGAACTGAACAACACCCCCAACGTGGAATGCGCCGTATCCGACCTGCTGAAGCAAACTCCGAAGATTGACGGCGGTTATCAGGTGGTCGTTGCCAATATCGTTGCGGATATCATCATCCGTCTTGCTCCCGATGTGGGTGAATATCTGGCGGACGGCGGCGTGTTCATCGTTTCCGGCATCATCGAAGAGCGCGCTGACGAGGTTCTCACCGCTCTTGACGCTGCCGGTTACAAGGTGGCTGACGAACGCTACGAAAACGGCTGGTACGCGGCTGCGGTTGTCCGCAAGTAATCGAAAACAGCAAAATCCCCCGGATTCCGTGAGTTTTTTCACAGGATCAGGGGGATTGTTTTGCTATTTCAGTCCAACCAGTTCGTCAAGGGAAATGCCGTACAGCTTTGCCAGCGCCAGCAGATTGGCGGTGCTTGGTTCGCTGGTGCCGGATTCCCATTTGGATACCGCCTGACGGGTGACGCCCAGCTGCTCGGCGATGTATTCCTGGCTCATGTGCCGTGCGGTGCGGTGGGATTTGAGGATTTCGGGGAAGGATTTTGTCTCAATCGGTGCAGGAGCATTTGATGGTTCAGGAGAAGTAGGGGGATCGGGTACTTCCATACTTGTAGGAATCGACGTATTTTCGGGAACAGGTGGATGTTTCATACGATAAATCAATGCAACAATCATAAATACAACCGCTGCGAGACCGCTGACAATAATGGGTATTATAATGAGTGTCAGAAGGATTGAGGAAAGTGCCATTGGATAACCTCCGTTGATTTCTAATTATACTTCTATTATACACGCAACCGGCCGTTTTTTCAACCAACTCTGCCGCAACTATCGATTAACAGGGCACATTTGCGGGAATTTTGCCCTTGACACAGCCGATCTGCCGTGTTATACTGAATCAAATCCAATTTTGCGAGGTAATTTGTGACTGGAACAGTATTCGATATCAAAGGCTTTGCGCTGAACGACGGACCGGGAATCCGCACCACGGTGTTCATGAAGGGATGTCCTCTCCGCTGCCGCTGGTGCCACAATCCGGAAGGGCTGTCGCCGAAACCTGAGCTGTATGTGAAGAACGCCCGGTGCATCTCCTGCGGCAAGTGCGGACAGAAGTGTCAGCATGAGGAGTGTCAGCCGTTCGGCCGTTGTCTCCATGTATGTCCCTTCGGCAATCTGTCGGTGGCGGGGAAGATATGGTCGGCGGGGGACCTGGCAAAGCGTCTGCTGGAAGACCGGGATATCTTCGGCAGGGACGGCGGCGTGACCTTTTCCGGCGGAGAGCCGCTGATGCAGCACGGATTTTTACGGAAAACGGCGGATCTGCTGAAATCCGAGGGGATTCATCTTGCCGTTGAGACTTCGTCTTTTGCTCAGCATGAGATTTACCGGGAGACCATCGCACTGTTTGACTATGTGATGGCGGATCTGAAGCTGTTTGAGTGCGGGATGCATGAGACTTACACCGGTGTGAAGAACGACCGGATTCTTGATAACCTCCGCTGGCTGATGCATTCGGGGAAGGAGTTTGTGATCCGGGTACCGCTGATTCCCGGAATCACGGATACGGAAGCAAATCTTACCGCGATTGCGGATTTTGTGGAAGATTCCCCTGTGGAACTGCTGTCCTACAACAATATGGCAGGTGCGAAGTATGAATCCGTAGGCCGTAAATTCGGCATGGATCCGCTGGAGAAGCAGGCGAAAGATGAACTTGCGGAAATGGCGGCGCTGTTCCGGAACGCAAGAGTAAGATAAATCGAATACAGAAATGGGACTGTCGCAAATATCCTATGAAAACAGTCCAAGTAAAAAAGCACACAAACCCAAGGGTGGAGGTAAATCCATCCTTTTTGTGTACCTGCACATAAATTTTCATCCAATCAAGCTGCATCCACATCAAACAAAGCTACGCCAAATCGCCCGGTTTCCTCGTGTGAGAAACCTTCTGAATCCATAATCTTCCTTGATGACTCCAAATGCTCCTTCCACCTGTATCGATCGGTTTACACGGAGTTTGATTCCCTCAGGTGTGTTGATCCGTTCTGCCGCTTCCCGTTTCTGTCTGGCAAAGGTCTGGGAAAGAGATATCTTCCGGTTCTCATACTGACCTTTGAAACACTTCTCAC
>JAFQWY010000357.1 GCA_017407225.1 Clostridia bacterium
ACTTGAAATAGTCCAGATTGATGAGGGTCTGTTCATCGGTAGCGCCTTCGTTGGTGTTGTTGATCCAGGAAAAATACTGGGGACGGGAGGGTGTTCTCTCATCCGCACCCGATGACTGACGTGTTTTCTCGACCATGATTTTCTCCTTGATGGAAGTTTATTTTATCGAAATTATATCACAGCCTCCCCGGTTTTGCAATGATTTTCCGTAAAACAGTTGACATATTCACCGGATTGTATTATACTTTTTATAGATTTTAACGAAAATTTTTCAATCAGAAAGGATACGCATTATGTCAATTCCAAGACCGGAACATCCCAGACCGCAGTTCGTCCGCGACGCATGGATGAATCTCAACGGCGAGTGGGACTTTCAATTCGACTTCGGTAATTCCGGACGATACCGCAGACTCTGGAAATCCGAAAACTTCATGAACGGTGAAACCCGCAAGATCATCGTTCCCTTCTGCCCCGAAAGCAGATTGTCCGGCATCGGCTACACAGACTGGATCGCAGCAGTCTGGTACCGCCGCACCTTCAATCTGACCAGGGAACAGATCAACGGACGGGTCATCCTCCACTTCGGTGCCGTGGACTATCACTCTGTGATTTATGTCAATGAAATGCAGGTTGGCGAGCACACCGGCGGCTACTCCTCCTTCGAGCTGGATATCACAAATGCCGTGAAGGAAGGCGAAAATCTCATCATCGTTTACGCCGAGGACAACAACCGCACCGAAAAACAGCCCTACGGCAAGCAGTCCCTGCGTTATGAATCCTACGGCTGCTCCTACACCAGAACCACCGGTATCTGGCAGACCATTTGGCTGGAATTCGTGCCGAAGAATTACATCAAGTACGCAAAAATCACGCCCTTCGTGGATGACCACCGTGCTGTGGTTGATGTGGAAACCCTTGGCGGCTCCGCTGTAACCGCGGCTGCTTACTATGATGGCAGAAAAGTGGGCGAGGCATCCGCGGCTGTGACCTACGGCAATGCATCCGTGGTGCTGGATCTGGATGAGCTGCATCTGTGGGATCTGGGTCAGGGCAATCTGTATGATCTGACCATCACTCTCGACACCGGCGACACCGTTCAGAGCTACTTCGGCATGAGAAAGGTGGAACTGAAAAAGGATGGTCTCTGGCTCAACAACCGTCCCGTCTTCATGCGCACCGTGCTGGATCAGGGCTTCAACCCCGAAGGCATCTATACCGGTCCCACCGACGAATTTCTGAAACACGATATCGAGCTGACCATGGATCTGGGTTTCAACGGCGGACGTCTCCACCAGAGAGTCTTCGAAGAACGCACCCTGTACTGGGCTGACAAGCTGGGCTACATTGTCTGGGGTGAATACGCCAACGGTTCCCTCCTCAACGACGGCCGAGGCATCGGATACTTCCTGCCCGAATGGATGGAAGTGGTGCGCCGCGACTACAGCCATCCCTCCATCATCGGCTGGTGTCCCGAAAACGAGTCCTACTGGCGCAAGGACAACGATCCCATCTGCCAGACCGTGTGCTATGATGTCACCAAGCAGATGGACCCCTACCGTCCCGTGATTGATGCATCCGGCGGCGTTCACTGGAAGACCGATATGTTCGATATCCACGAATACGATCAGAATCCCGAAAGCCTCCGCAAGAAGTTGGAACCCATGCTGACCGATCCCATGTTCTGCCACAATCCCATCCATCAGGAACAGCTTAGAAAGCATGTCTACCGCGGCGAACCCGTATGGATCAGCGAATACGGCGGAACCTTCTGGAATCCCGATGAACCGGGCGGATGGGGTTACGGCTCCACGCCCGAATCCGAGGAAGCCTTCGCAGAACGGTATGCGGGACTGACCACCGCCATGCTGGAACATCCCAGAATCTGCGGCTTCTGCTACACCCAGCTCACCGACGTGGAACAGGAACAGAACGGTCTGTACAAGTATAACCGCTCCCGCAAGTTCTCCGACGCTGTCTATGATAAAATCCGCGAAGCCAATATGCAGATCGCGGCATTTGAAAAACAGAAATAAAACCGCATAACAAAAACGTGCAGTCCGGACGATTCATCCGAAACTGCACGTTTTCTGATTCAACAGGAATTGTTTACGAAGCTTTGGCTATACCTGTGATTTTCACTGTAATCGAAAGATACTTGGAGTAAATCTGGATTTCCTTATTCATACCCAGATAGGTATTGCCGCCGAGCAGGAAAGCCCCGGTCTGATCCAGCATGCCCTGCGCCAGAATGTCAGCTTCCACATCCACACGATAGTGATCTCCGGAACCGGTATTGACACCCTTGAAAATGGTGCCGTCAGGCATTTCATAGAAGGCTTCGGCAGCTCTGACAGTATTGGTTTCCAAAAGTGTTCCAAAATACACGCCGGAATCTTTCAGGTAGAATTTATCCCCTTCGTGCATATGCCGCTCATTGGATGAATCGCGGATATCGAGTACCTGAAAGCTGACAACATAGTCTTCCTGAGTTGCAATTTCTCCGTTCCGGTCACTGCTGTTCACATAAGCACGGATTCCCACACCTGCAATCACAGCAAGCAGCGCAAGAATAATGAAGATATCCAGTGCTCCGAGACCTCTGTGTTTTGTGTTTTGTTTTTCCATAATCATTATCTCCCATGTGGTTATCAATCGTTATTGGGAATTTCAAATACCTCTCCCGAGGGCTGATCCGCTTCCTGAACGCTGATGGAGTCGGTCAGAATCATCCGGTACGCCATATTTCCCATATAAGAGCGTTCATTCACGGGAAGTCCGGTTTCCACGGAAATATCATATTCACTGCGGATACCGTCCCCGAACTGCTTCACCCGGATGTATTTGACATTGATGGGATCATCGTATTCCATGGTTCCGTTGGCCGCGTTCTCCCGGATGAAATCCAGAGAAGTCAGTCCGGCTTCCCGGTAAAGATCCGTCTTTTCTGCCGGACAGAGCGTAACAAGCATTCCTTCTTTCCGGTAAACCTGCTCTCCGTCGCAGATGACAAGCAGATTGTCGGACTCGATCCGGTATTTTGCTTCCTGTCTGAAAACGGTAAGCCGTTCTACGGTATAGTCATTCTCCCAGGCTTCGATGGAACGGAAATTCCAGACATATCCCCTGGCTTCCGTCAGATCCATCAGCAGTTCTGCAGGTTCGCGGTCCCGAAGATCGAAGTACCGGATGGATTCCTCGCCGGGATCTTCCATTTCCGAGAGATTCACCGTATCCCCGAAAGTTTCGGCTTCATCATCGGGATTCGGCGTCAGAATACCGCTTCTCAGGAGGAAAAAGAGCCCTGCGGCAATCAGCAGAATCAATCCGGCTGTGATCAGCACTCCGGAAGAGATCCGGAAATGCTTCGTGCGGTCATTCATGGATCACTCCTCTTTTGCCGAAGTTTCCGGTTCTTCCGTTTTTTCTTTCTGTACGGGATGACCGCCGTTGTGTTCTTCAATTTTTCTCGCTTTATCCGGATCCAGTTCACCGAGGTATTCATCGGTTGTCATGTCATCCTCTGTAAGTCCGGAGTGCTTCCGGCATTCGGGATTTTTGAGAATCAGAATGTGGATGGTAAACAATACAATCGCGATCCCGAAGATAGCAATGGAGCGTACGGCACTAGTCTTTGCATATACGGTTTCGGTACAGAATACCGCAACCAGCCCCAGAATGCCGCAGATCGCATAAAGAATGTTGACAGATTCCTTCTGGGTAAAGCCGCTGTCGATGAGGCGGTGATGGATATGTCCGCGGTCGGGCGAGAAAGGACTCTTCCCTTTCAGCAGACGGCGGAAAATCGCAAACACGGTATCAAACAGAGGAAGTGCAAAAATGATAATGGGAAGCATGAAGGACAGCACCGCATGGAGCTTGAACACACCGTGCACACTGAGCACTGCCATGGCGTAGCCCAGAAACAGAGCGCCGGTATCTCCCATAAAGATTCTTGCGGGATTGGAGTTAAAGGGCAAAAATCCCACGCAGGACCCAACCAGGATACCGCACATCATAGATGCTGACATATCGCCGTGAAGGGTAACCACAAAGAACATGGACAGAGTCGAGATGGCGGATACACCGCAGGCAAGTCCGTCAAGACCGTCAATGAAGTTGATGGCGTTGGTCAGACCGGCAATCCAGAGAAGGGACAGGGGAATCGCCCAGATCCCGAGCTGGATATATCCCCCGCCAAGGTTGATATGGTCGATAACGCAGCCGTTCCATACGGCAAAACCGGCAGCGGCAAGCTGAACTGCCAGCTTCAGCCATGCATTGAGGCGGTAAATATCGTCCAGAATTCCCAGAATCACCAGCGCGCCGCCGCCGATCCAGATGGTTACCAGCTCGTCCGACAACTCACACATGAGCATGGTAGTCAGGGTAAAACTTAGGTAGATGGCAAGTCCGCCGATCCGGGGAATGGGTTTCTTATGGATCCGTCTGCTGTCCAGGGGTACATCCACTGCGCCGATTTTGAACGCCAGCACCCGCACGGGCGGTGTGATGGTATAGGCGAGAAGAATGCCGCAGATGATGGCAACGATCCCGTAAATCAGTTCTGTATTCATAATGTTGAAACTCCGTTATTATTCGATGATGTCGGTGCAGAACCCCACGCCGTACATCCCGGGCAGCATGAGACTGTATTGTTCACCTACCCGGATTTCGCAGCCGTCCACTGTAAAGGCCCGGTCAGTTTCCGTCACCTGTGCTTCGATGGTAATCTTCAGGGTAATCATTCCCTCAACGCCGGCAACCGTTTCCTGCTGGGATTCATAATCGAATGTAATCTTTTCATAGGGTACGGACTGAACACCGGTGACCGTACCGATATGCTTCCGTTTGACCGCATCCTGTACGGGCTGTCCGTTTTTTACGGCATTGTCAAAGCGTTCGTCAATATTCTGAATCTCCACCACATACTGGATGGTACGGACATTTCCTTCCAGAGTCTGGGTTTGTCCTTCGCTGAACACGAAAATATACAGAAGAGCACCCACCGCCGCAGCAAATACGAGGATGATAATGGCATCTATGGCATTGAATCTAACTTTTCTGCCAGTCATTTTGTTTTCTCCTTTTTGGATTTCTTCTTCCCGGCGGTACCGGATGAGGTATCTTTCCCTGTGCCGAGAAGAATGGTAGCGTCGCTTGACGTGTGATCGCTGTGAACCGCTCCGCTTCGGTCAAGCATATTTCTGCCGCTGCGGATGAATGCCGACGCCAGTCCGCACATCAGCCAGAACATCAGATATACCCGGTAATTATACCATGCATAGTCCGTCAGCCCCTGAACCAGTACACCGGCGATCCCGCAGAGAGGCCCTGCAGCCATGATTCTCAGCTGCGTGATGCTGTACTGAAGTTCTCTGTCGCTGTCGGAGGATACGGATTCCAGATTTCTCCTGAGCATGGAGCGCGAAATGTCGGGAGTGCGAAGACCGTTGA
>JAFQWY010000358.1 GCA_017407225.1 Clostridia bacterium
CAGGCGGATGGTTCGGCGGCAACTGGTGTGACAGAGTAAGAACCGGCGCAGAAAACGGCTTCAAGGGTGTGGAACAGCTGGGCTGGAAGGACGTTGACATGGAAGCGGCAAAGGCAGTTCTCGCTGAAACCGGCGTAACCTCCACCGCGATTGTCATTCAGTCCAAGGAAAACGATGAATACAACAAGGCAATGGCATGGTCCCACGGCATGGTATGGGAAGACACCAGAAAGGCATTCCTGGACAGCTTCCGTGAAACCGTAGAGGCCGCAAAGACCCTGAATGTGCCCAACATCATCGCAACTGTCGGAAATACCCGTTCCGACTGCTCCAGCGAAAGACAGTTCTACAACTGCGTCTATACTCTCCGCGCTATGTCCGATATCGCAGAAGCGGAAGGCATCATGATCGTTCTGGAACCCCTGAACATTCTGGTAAACCATGCAGGCTACTATCTGGTTACCACTCCTCAGGCAACCGAAATGATCAAGGCTGTTGACAGCCCCAACTGCAAGATTCTCTTTGACATCTATCATCAGCAGATTTCCGAAGGCAACGTAATCCGCAACATCAAGGAAAACATTGACCTGATCGGTCACTTCCACATCGCGGACAACCCGGGCAGACGTGAACCCGGTACCGGCGAAATGTGCTACGAAAAGATCTTCGCAGCAATTCAGGAAACCGGTTACGACAGATGGCTGGCATTTGAATGCGGCCGTTCCGTTGAAGTTCCCGAACTGATGAAGAATATGCACGCCCTCATCGATCCCTTCGCTGACTGAGTTATTTATCTGAATCAATGGCCGGACTGAAAAAGTCCGGCTGTCTGATTTTTTACAGCATTTATTAAAACTTTATAAATATAAAATTCCCAACAGGTTCATGTTTCCGGTACAAAGTGAACATGAGAAGCCGGAACCCGGGGGAATTGAAAGTGAAATCACGGAAAAGAATGAGATTTAGATTTTCTTATTTGATACTTGTTCTGATGTTTCTGATTGGAATGAGTCTCGCCGTTTCCGCCAATACGGTTACCGCTTCCCCGTACCGCGATACCATACCGGGGTATGATGAAGCATATCTGCGGATGTACGAAGCGATTGACGGCGCGGAAAAATCTGCGGATCTGTCCGATCTGAAGCTGAAGGATACGGAATTAGTACAACTGTACAGCGACATTGTTGCATCCTGCCCGGAGTTCTTTTATCTGGACAGCCGGGTCGCCTACAGCTATATACCGCAGGGCATGAAAAAGGTTGTGACTACGGTGAATTTCGTCTATCGGATGGAAGGGGAAATGCTGGAACAGGCCAGACAGGAATATGAAACCGAGCTTACCTATATCGTGTCCCTTGTGAATCCATCCATGAACGAAACGGAAAAAGCCCTCTGGGTTCATGACTATCTGATTGCATCCTATGCATATGATGAAAGCCAGACCATTTTCGATGCGCACAGTCTGTTTACACAGCGTACCGGCGTTTGTCAGGCCTATTCACTGGCATATGCGGCGGTGATGCGCGAACTTGGGGTGGAAGCCGTGATGGTGACCAGCCCGGAAATGAATCACGCATGGAATCTGGTGAAGATCGGTGAGAACTGGTATCATGTGGATCTGGTTTACGACGATCCGACTCCTGACCGGATAGGACGCGTGAATCATGAGAATTTTCTTCTGGACGATGAAGGCATCCGTCAGACCAGTCCCGCACATCACGGGTGGATCAGCAGTGTGAAGTGTACCGATGACGGATACGCGGACAGCATCTGGCGTGATGTGAAAACCAGGATGGTGTGGATGGATAAACAGTGGTACTACATTGACGATGGGACGTCTGCGCTGGTGTCTTCCCTGCTCGACGGAAGATATCGTCTGGAGATTTTTGAATTCGATCAGAAATGGTCTGTGGAAGGAGCGCCGGGACAATACTGGGTAGGCGTTTACTCAGGACTGTCCGATTGTCTCGGGCTCCTGTTCTTCAATACAACCGATACAGTTTATACCTACAACCCTGACACGGGCAGAACCGAAGTTTATCTGGAGGAAACGGACGGAAGAATATTCGGTTCCGCAGTCTGCAAGAATGTTCTGGAGTATATAGAAGCGGAATCGCCGGACGACAATGCGGGAATACTGAACCGTTTTGTGATTTCCGATTTCATCCCGGAAGAGAAGACAAAACCGCTGCCGTTCGATGATGTGACGCGGCTGGATTCCTGCTATGCTTCGGTCCGATATGTCTACGAACACGGACTGTTCCAGGGCGTTTCCTCCACCAAATTCGCTCCGGATGCCTCGCTTACCAGAGCGATGTTCGTTACGGTACTGGGCAGACTGTGCCGGATCGATCCGGAAGAATACGGCAGTGTCAGCTATGACGATGTGGAAGAAGGTCTGTGGTACACGCCCTATGTGGAATGGGCTTCTCAGAACGGGATTGTCAACGGTGTCGGAAATGATTTGTTTGCTCCTATGGGGGAGCTTACCCGGGAGCAGATGTATAAAATCGTGGCAAGATGCGGTATGGATCTGGACGCCGGTGACATGGATTTCAGGGATATCGCGCTGTTTTATGATGATGCGGAGGATATTTCCGATTGGGCAGTATACGGAGTGTCGTACTGCATGAAGAATGGATTGATTGCCGGGGACGGAGTTCTCGCTCCGCAGGCAAAGGCGACCCGGGAAGAGACAGCGGTTATGATTCACCGGTTTGCACTTCTCTGCGGAATCGGCTGAGGTACAACCGGCTGTAGATAAAAATACGGGAAAGGGGGCGTTTTATGAAAAAGATCAAATGGATAATTGCGGTGCTGGCTGCGCTCATGGTATTGACTGGATGTACGTCTGAGGAACCGCAGAAGATTCCGGAGACCGGAGCTGCGGATACGGGAACGGTATCCGGGGCTGTTCTGTACGGCAAGGAAGACCGTGAAATTCTGGATGCGTATACCGCCATTGTTCCGGAAGGTGTCCACGATGTGAAGATTCTGTTTCTCACCGCCGGAAAGGCTGACTCCATACTTGTGATGATTGATGATACGGTTTCTCTGATCGATACGGGAATCTCGGCATCTCCCTCAAGGCTGATTCCCGCTATGGAACAGTTGGGAGCGGAAAAAATCGATCATCTGATTCTGACCCACACGCACAATGACCATATCGGAGGCTACGAGTATCTGTCGCAGATATTTGAAATCGGTTCGTTGCATACCTCTTCCATTTCCATGAATCTGGGCCTGCTGGACAATCTTGTGTCCGGGGAGGCGCATTACCGTCATGATCCCGGGGATGTGATTTCCGTGACGGACGGTGTGTGGTTTGAAGTACTCGGGCCGATCGAATACAATCAATCGGACGACAACGACAACTCTCTTGTTCTGCGTCTGGCCGTAAACGATACTGTGGTGATTTTTGCCGCGGATATGAAGTATGCCGAGGAAGCATCGCTGATGAATCACGGCATGATCGGGGACTGTGATATTCTGAAAGTGGGGCATCACGGATATGACGATACGGCCTCTTCCGAATTTCTTGCGCTGGCACAGCCGGAATATGCGGTGATTTCCACGGATCGCGGAGAAGAGAAGGAGAGTGCCCACGCCAATGTGATCGCGCGGCTTGAGGAGGCAGGAGCAGAGGTATATATCACGGATGAATACAATCTGGGTCTGCTGGCGGAGATTGCGCACGACGGAAGCGTGACCTGGACGGAGATGCATACGCTTGGTGATACCGTCAAAGTCAAGATTGACGCGGTTTCCAAATCGGAACAGCTGCTGACCCTGAAGAACAAAAGCGGACGGGATGCGGATATCTCCGGCTGGCTGATCTACTCCGACCGCGGACATGAATATTTCGTGTTCCCGGAAGGCTCAGTGATTCTGTCCGGAGGAACTGTCACCGTCGGATGCCGGGATTATGACGGCATGCCCGACTACGAATGGAACATCAGCGAAGCATGGCATGGCAGCAAGAAGGATAAGGCTTATCTGTACGACAGCTATGGCAATCTGGTGGATGACAAGAAAAGCGAATAGGATCTGAAAACGCGGCGGAGATTTCTGCTGCGTTTTTTTCTGAATGTGAATAATCCGGCGGCAATGATGGAAGAATAAGGGTGTAATCCAGATAAACAAGGAGGGCAGATATGAATCTCAATCAAAAGGAAACGGAGCTTCTCAAAGACCTGAAAGATGCGGAGCAGCTGATTGCCGGTAAATATGAAAAAGCGGCTCAGTGCGCAAACGACTCTCAGCTGAAGGAGCTGTTTCAGAGCATTGCCGGAAACGAACGGAAACATTTTGAAGCACTGAATGTCATCGGATCCGGCTCCGTTCCCATGGAAAACGGCAGCGGCGTTCAGCCCAAAGCGGAACAGTCTTTTGCGGTGGTGTATACCGGGGAAACACAGCAGAAAAAGGATGACTGTTTCCTGTGTACGGATCTGTTGGCGAGTGAAAAGCACTCTTCTCATCTGTATGATACCTGTGTCTTTGAATTCAGGGATGAAAAGGTGAGGGAAACTCTGAATGCCATTCAGCGTCAGGAGCAGGAACACGGAAAAATGCTGTATGACTACATGAAGACCAACGGGATGTACTCATGAAAAGAAAAAGGGCCGATTCTATGTCGGCTCTTTTCATTATTTCAGAAAATATCCCAGTTCAATCCGCACTTCTTTCCGTTCGGCATCACGATTGGAATAACAGCACAGGTCAAACCCGATCAGGGTGAATCCTTCGTGGAGATAGAATCCGATGGCATTGGTGTTGCAGGACTGCGTCTCCAGTATGATGGCGCGGCAGTCCCTGTCACGTGCAATGGATTTTGCTTTCTCCATCAAGGCGTGTCCGTACCCCTGTTTCTGCAGCTCATCGGATACCCACAATTCGGTGATCCGGAGCCTCTTCGACCACTCTTCCGGCCAGATTTCAATGGCGGCCGCAAGTTTTCCGTCAATGAGAACGCCGTATGCTTCCGCATTTTCCCAGTGATCCTGATAAAGGCTGTCCGGAAAATCGTATTCTTCCGGTGTGTGGGTAACGGGAGAGGGGAAACGGCAAAGCTGCATGGAAACGCCGAATCCGATATCGGTGCGGGAGGTCACAACATCGTAATAGGTTTCGGTTGTATAACGGATGGGAATGACATGGCCCTTGTACTGTTCGGGCGGGAGATATATAATAGGAAGCATATGTACCTCGCATACTGTGATACTGAGATTAAATATAGCACATATGGGCAGTTTTGTCAAGAAAAACAGACTTGACAAATAGGGAAAGATGTGGTAAGATATGCCTATGCGGGTATGGCGGAACTGGCAGACGCGCTGGATTTAGGATCCAGTGGGAAACCGTGCAGGTTCGATCCCTGTCGCCCGCACCAAGAAAACAACGAGACCCTTTGCGCAATTACGCAGAGGGTCTCGTTGTTTTCCGGCTTACATGCTGCCTTTTCAAAAGCGGATGCGTTCGGATTCCTTGTTTGTGTTGGAGCCGGGCTGAAAAATGC
>JAFQWY010000359.1 GCA_017407225.1 Clostridia bacterium
ATAATTTCTATATAATATACCTTTCTGTACATTTCCATATATAGAAAGAGTAAAAATAACTATATTAGTATCCAAAAGCCCTCTCATTCTCGAAATTCTCTTTTGAGTGGGAGTATAAGTAAAACAACAGGGACAGTAGAACTTCCCATACTTCTATCACTTGATTGCCGCCAGCTGTGTCAATATCTTATTCGCCATATCCCACAATTTCTCCTGATTTTCACGCAGACATTCAATATCCGCTTCATAAATCCGGCTAGTCTGGTTCATCCGTTTGGCAATTTGATTGAAGTTATTACTCGACCGCCGCAGGAGTGAGATCATTTCTTTCAGTTCCGGCAAATCCAGTTTCAATATGTATCCGTCAATGGACATTTTACGCAGGTAGCCTTCCATATTGGAAGTCCCTACCTGCGTCATTTTTTCTTCGATCATCGTCTTTTCCTCCGGTGTTACCCGGAAGCGGATCATGATATTACGTTTGCGGTTTGCCATATCAAAGCTCCGGTTTTCTGGATTTTGGTTTCTTGGGGACTGTCGGATTTTTCTGTACCGGTTCGGAAAGTTTCTCCTGAATAGACGGTTTCTTTTCCATTTCTTCCCGGAACCGGCTGACAAACAGATTCGTCAGTCCGGGGTGGCACTGATCCACCACATACCGCAATCGGTTCTCTTCATCGGCAACGGGAACCGTATTCGCCCATGCCTTGTTGGTATCCGAAATCCGTCCGTCCCAGCTTTTCTGCTGTACTGTAGCCGCTAGAACATACTGGATTCGTTCCACCGGAAACTGTACTGCCACCACCTTTTCTGCTGTCTGAGTATTCAGCCGCCAGTCATGGTAGTTGTCATTGATTGCTTTTTCAATGGCTTCCTTACAGGCGATATTTGCCCGCAGAGATTCCCGGTACTGCGGCAGTTCATCATACATTCTTGCGATCATGGCGGTGTGGGTATACAGCGGTGTGTTGTCCATCGCCGGAAGAATGTAGTTCTTTTCTCCGATCCGCACAAGCTGTTCCGGTGTCTGAAATTCACGGGTGTATTTCGGAATCAGTTCATCCGGAATGGAGACAAAGTTCTCTTCCCCCAGAACGGCAATCAGGAATTTTCCAACAAGGACATCGTAGATATGTCCCTCTTCATCCCGCAGCGCACGATTGAACGGCATTCCCATCAGCTTACCGGATTCCGCAGCAATAATGGCAATCGGGTCATCATATGGATAGACCGCCTGTATATCTCCGCCGACCTCATGTTGAAGAGATTCCAGTCCGTTCGGAATCTCCTGCAGATACGGTTTCTTCCCCGGTTCCACCGCCAATACGGTGATCGTTTCATGTTCCATCAAAGTACCTCCCCATTTCTATGGATTTTCTTCGTTTCATTCGTTCTGCCCGTCTGCGGCGGAGCGGATCGAAGTTTCTGCAAAACCGACGGCTTCGCGGATTTCGCCACGATGTCGTCCTTTTTTTCTGACGTCTGTTCCAGCGTTCTCTGTTTCTCAATATCCAGTTCAGCGTTCAGCTCGATCAGCCGGGCGTTCTTTGTTTTCAATTCCTCCTCCTGCTGGAACGGTTTGCCTACCTCCGCTTTCGCCATTTCAAGCTGTTCCCGGATGGATACAAGCTGTACCTCTGCCGCCTGAATCCGTCCGGGGATGTTCCCGAGTACATTTTCAATACGAATCAGATTCCCACGGACATCATTCCCCAGGTCTACCTTGTGGGAAATCTCGCCTTTGAGCGTCATGACATACTGCCGTCCGAAATCTTCCAGTGTCAGGGACATATCGAATCCCCTGTAACTGCCGATTTTTAGCGGTTCCAGTCCCTGTGCTTCTTTCATGACAGCCAGCAGCGCTTCACCGGCAGTATCTTTTTCAGAGTAATGTTTTCCTTTGATCTCCATACCGGCGAATCCATCGGCAGGATGCGGATGAGATTCTGCGGTGGCACGGTCTTTTTTCAGTCCGGCAATCGTTGTTTCTGCGGATTCAATTCTCGCAGGATAGCGAATTTGTATATCATCCTCCAACCGATGCTGCTTGCTTTGATGGTCAGCTTTCAGCACTTTCAGTTTTGCTACATCCACATCCAGATTCATCTTCTCCCGAATTCGATCATCACCGGCGCACAGGGCTTTGACTTCTGCATATGACAGTGCCGTTTCATCGACATCATCACAGGTACGAACGGGAGATTTTGATGTCATAATCTGGCTGATAAACTTCTGCTTGTTTTCCACTGTCTGCCAGAGGTAACTGTCAAAACTTTTTTCCGTCACATACCGATAAATATGTACTTCTGGATTCATATTCCCCTGACGGACAATTCTGCCTTTTCGCTGCTCCAAATCCCCCGGCCGCCACGGGCAGTCGAGGTCATGGAGGGCAATCAGCCTGTCCTGACAATTCGTGCCTGCACCCATTTTCGACGTACTGCCAAGCAGAACGCGCACCTGACCGCTGCGGACTTTCCCGAACAATTCCTTTTTCTTTACTTCTGTGTCAGCATCATGGATAAAGGCAATTTCTCTCGCCGGAACACCGCGGGCAATCAGCTTATCCCGGATATCCTCATACACTGTGAAGGGTTTCTCATCAGGAATGTCATTGTCAATCGTTCCGACAATTCCGTGAACCTCTGTATCCACCGCTTTTCCGGAAACTTTATCCGCTGTCTTTCCTTTCGGAGTGGAAATATCGCAGAACACAAGCTGAGTCAGTTTTTCCGACTGAGTATCCGACCAAATTTGATGGATGTTGTCGATGCACAGGTTCACCTTACTCATGGGATCGTCCGGAAGATTGGGGTTGATGATCCGCTGCTCCAGTCCGAGTTTTCTTCCATCCGACGTAATCTTGAGCATATTATCGACCGACGGGTCAACCGTTCCGGAGTGAACTTTTGTTGCACGTTCCGACAGTTCCGTCATCATCGCCTGCTGAACTTCCGTAGGCTGCGCCACAACATTATGGTAAATCGGCGTAGGCGTGGGTAAATGTAGCTGATCGGCAGTCTTGATGTCGGCAGCTTCCTTAAAAAGATTCATGAGTTCCGGCAGATTGAAGAACTTCGCAAAGCGGGTTCTTGCACGGTAGCCGGTTCCTTCGGGGGCAAGCTCGATTGCGGTAGTGGTTTCGCCGAAGGTAGATGCCCATGCGTCGAAGTGATTCAAATGCTTTTTCTCCAACGTGTCATGCTGAAGATAGCGCATCATGGTATACAATTCAGTCATTGAGTTGCTGACAGGCGTACCCGTAGCGAAAACCACACCTTTACTACCGGTGATTTCGTCCAGATAGCGGCACTTCATGAACATATCCGAGGATTTCTGTGCATCGGTGGTCGATAACCCTGCCACATTCCGCATTTTTGTGTAAAGAAACAGGTTTTTGTAGTTATGACTTTCATCCACATAGAGCCTGTCCACACCTAACTGCTCAAACGTAATCACGTCATCTTTACGGGTATCATCCTGTAATTTCGATAGCCGCGATTCCAGACTTTTCTTCGTCCGTTCCAACTGCTTGATGGTAAACCGCTCTGCATTGCTGGATTCCAGTTCTTCAATCCCGTCGGTGATTTCCTCAATCTGTTCCTTCAGCAGTTTTTCCTGTCGTTCCTTCGACATCGGGATTTTCTCAAACTGGCTGTGTCCCATGATGACCGCATCGTAGTTTCCCGTGGCGATTCTGGCGCAGAATTTCTTACGGTTCGCCGGTTCAAAATCCTTCTTTGTGGTGACAAGAATATTCGCTGACGGATAAAGCCGCAAGAATTCGCTTGCCCACTGTTCGGTAAGGTGATTGGGGACGGCAAACAGCGGTTTGTTGCACAATCCCAGCCGCTTACTTTCCATCGCCGCTGCTACCATCTCGAAGGTTTTGCCTGCCCCCACTTCGTGTGCGAGAAGCGTATTCCCACCATACAGGATGTGAGCAACGGCGTTTTTCTGATGTTCGCGCAGAGAGATTTCGGGATTCATGCCGTTGAAGTGAATATGTTCACCGTTGTATTCGCGCGGGCGGCTGCTGTTGAAAAGTTCATTGTAGCGATCCACCAGCGTATGACGACGGTCGGGGTCTTTCCATATCCAATCCTGAAACGCATCCTTGATCGCCTGTTGTTTCTGCTGTGCCAGAGTGGTTTCCTTGGAGTTTAGCACCCGCCGTTCTTTTCCATCCGCGTCGGTGACGGTATCGTAAATCCGGACATCCCGCAGATTCAGCGTTTCCTCCAGAATTCGGTATGCGTTGATCCGGTCGGTGCCGTAGACATGGAACGCATTGATATTGGCGCCGTCCACACTTTTCCCGGAAATGTTCCACTCCGCCGTAACTTCAGAATAGTTCACGCTGATCTTGTGCTTGTGATAAAACGCCGGATTCAGAAGTTCAAACATGAATTGTTGGATGTAGCTTTTATCAATCCACGTTGCACCGAGCCGGACATCAATTTCGTGTGCTTCAAGTTTCTTCGGCTGAGCGGCGGTCAGAGCTTCCACATTGACAGTAAAAGCAGGATTGTCAGCAGCGTATGCTTCAGCAATCCGTAATTTTTCACGCACGTTGCCGGAGAGGTATTCATCTGCCGTAACATAGCGGACACTGCCGTCACTTTCCGCAGGTTCGGGAATCTGGAAGATCACCCCACGGAGATCGGCTGCAAGTTCTTCCGCAGATTTTCCGGTGAGTTCGGACATATACGGCATATCCACTTTTGCTTTTTCTGCGATGGATACAGCCAGAGCTTCAGCGGCGGTGTCAACGGATGTTACCACAGTATTGGGCATGATTGTCCGCTTGGTGAACATATCGGCTTTCCGTTTCAACTTGTGATCTTCATCGAGGATTTCCAGGGAACATAAAAGGTAATACGAAGAATCCTCTGCAAAGGCAGCACGGTTGGGACGGTCATTGATCAGACCATATTTAGCAGAAAAATCATCGTAAAGCTGATTCAACCGGTTCTGTATCTGTGTGATTTCTATTTCCCCTGCACCATATAGCTGTTTGTCGATCAGATCATGTACACAATCCCGCAGTTCCACCATACCTTTGACACGTTCTTTCGCGGTGGCATTCAGGTTCGGCTGTACCATGATGGAATTTTCACGGTAATATACTTCGCCGTCCACCACGGTGTAGCTGTAATTCTTCACGTTCGGATCGGCAGGGAGTGTTTTATCAATGGCTTCATTTTCACCGAGATCGGGCAGCTCTGCTTCATTGTACTGTCCGTCAATATGCTTGACCGCTTCATGAAGCTGGTCGGCAAGAGAGACATCTGGTAGGGGTTCACACGTTACTTCTTTCGCACTGCCGTACATCATATCGTCCAGTTTCAATGTACCAAGAACCATTTCGGGATGCTCGACGAAATAGCTGTTGACAGTAATCCCGTCCGGTGTCTGACCGAGATGTACCCAATCCGGTTCAATCCCCTGTGGGCGATCACGTTTCTGCAGGAACAGGATGTCCGTTGTGACTTCTGTCCCTGCGTTTTTCTTGAAGGCATTGTTCGGCAGACGGACAGCACCGAGCAAATCAGCACGTTCGGCAATGTATTTCCGCACTTCCGGGGACTGTTTATCCATGGTGTAGCGGGACGTAACAAAGGCAATCACGCCGCCCGGACGCACCTGGTCGAGCGTTTTCGCAAAAAAGTAGTCATGAATAGAAAAACCGAGCTTGTTGTAAGCCCGGTCATTGACTTTGTAGTTGCCAAAAGGAACGTTCCCTACGGCAAGGTCGAAGAAATCCCGCCTGTCCGTAGTTTCAAATCCGGCTACGGTTATGTCTGCATTGGGATAGAGTTGCTTGGCGATCCGTCCGGTAATGCTGTCCAGTTCTACGCCGTACAGCTTGGAGCCGGACATTTCCTCCGGCAGAAGTCCGAAGAAATTACCCACGCCCATTGCCGGTTCCAATATATTGCCTGTCTGGAATCCCATGCTGCCGACAGCTTCATAGATTGCCTTGATTACAGTGGGAGAAGTGTAATGGGCGTTCAGCGTAGACGAACGGGCAGCGGTATATTCCTCCGATGTCAGTGCAGCTGACAGTTCGGCGTATTCCGATTTCCAGTTTTCTTTGGAATCATCGAACGCATCCGCCAGACCGCCCCAGCCGACATACTTTGAAAGAATCTCCTGTTCCTCCGGTGTGGCGTGACGGTTTTCGGCTTCAATCTGTTTCAGGGTGCTTATCGCATCCATGTTCATCCGGAACTTTGCCTTTGACCCGCCTGTGCCGAGTTCATCATCGGTTATCCGGAAGTTTTCGGGTGGGATTTCTACGGGTTCATTTGTCCCGATAGTCTGGATAACCACATCAAACGGCATACGGTTTTCTTCGGCAGGATAGACCGCAACCGTTTTTGTGGTGTATTCCGGTTGTTCCGATTTTTCCGGCTCCTTCTCCGGCTGCG
>JAFQWY010000360.1 GCA_017407225.1 Clostridia bacterium
TCGCTCTCGGTGCAGCTCTCTACAAGAGATCCAACCACAAGAAGGGCATCGTAATCGCCAACTCCGGTGACGGTGCTCTGGGCCGCGGTCCCGTTCTGGAATCCCTCAACTTCTCTTCCATGGACCAGATTACCAAGCTGTGGGGCATGGACGGCAAGTATTCAGACGGCGGTATGCCCATTCTCTTCAACGTATTCAACAACTTCTACGGCATGGGCGGTCAGACAATGGGTGAAACCATGGGCTTCAACAATCCCGCAAGACTGGCAGCAGGCTTCAATCCCACCCAGATGCACGCAGAAAAGGTTAACGGCTACGATCCCCTCGCAGTCATTGATGCAACCACCCGCAAGAAGGATCTTCTCATCAGCGGCAGCGGTCCCGCATTCCTGGAAGTTGCTACCTACCGCGTATCCGGTCACTCTCCTTCCGACTCCTCCACCTACAGAACTCAGGAAAAAATCGAAGCATGGAAGGAAGCCTGCCCCATCGCGGCTTACCGTGCAAAGATGATCGCCGGCGGCATCGCATCCGAAGAAGAATTCGCTGCAATCGACGAAGAAATCATCGGCAGAACCACCAAGATCATCAAGCTGGCGATCGACGACGAAGTATCTCCCAGAATGGATCTCTCCAAGGATCCCGAGATGATCTCCTCCATCATGTACTCCAACAACCACGTCAAGTCCATGGATCCCGACCGTGAACCCGACATTCTCATGCCCAAGGAAGAAAACCCGAGAGTAAAGCAGCTTGCAACCAAGGCTCGCTACGCTTACGACGAAAAGGGTGAAATGATTCCCAAGATGAAGCTGTTCGGTCTCCGCGACGGTCTGTTTGAAGCAATTCTGGACAAGTTCTACGAAGACCCCACCACCATCGCATACGGCGAAGACAACCGTGACTGGGGCGGCGCATTTGCAGTTTACCGCGGTCTGACCGAAGCTCTTCCCTACCACAGATTCTTCAACGCTCCCATTTCCGAATCCGCGATCGTAGGTTCCGCAGTCGGTTACGCTATGGCAGGCGGCCGTGCCATCGTCGAGCTGATGTACGCTGACTTCATCGGCTGTGCAGGCGACGAAATCTTCAACCAGCTCTCCAAGTGGCAGTCCATGTCCGCAGGTATCCTGAAGATGCCCGTTATCCTCCGCGTATCCGTTGGTTCCAAGTACGGCGCACAGCACTCTCAGGACTGGACCGCACTCTGCTCTCACATCCCCGGTCTGAAGGTATGCTTCCCCGCTACTCCCTACGACGCAAAGGGTCTGATGAACCAGGCGCTCAACGGTACCGACCCCGTTATCTTCTTTGAATCCCAGAGAATTTACGACGTCGGCGAACAGTTCCACGAAGGCGGCGTTCCCACCGATTACTACGAAGTAAACATCGGTGATCCCGACATCAAGCGCGAAGGTTCCGACGTGACCATTCTCACCATCGGTGCGGTTCTCTACCGTGCACTGGAAGCTGCAAAGAAGCTGGAAGCTGACTACGGCATTTCCGCAGAAGTTATTGATGCCCGTTCCCTGGTTCCCTTCAACTACGAAAAGGTCATCGAATCCGTCAAGAAGACCGGCAAGATTGTCATCGTCGGCGACGCAGTTGACCGCGGCTCCATGATGCGCGACATGGCTTCCAACATCACCGAAATGGCATTCGATTATCTGGATGCTCCGCCCGCAGTATTCGGTTCCCGCAACTGGATCACTCCCGCATTCGAACTGGAAAAGTACTACTTCCCGCAGGCTGACGGCATCATCGATGTCATCCACGAAAAGCTCATGCCCATCCCGGGTCATGTAACCAAGTACAACGAAACCGAACTGGAACACATCGACCGCGCGAAGAAGGGTGTATAACCCTCTGTGGTCATAATAATCCGGGTTTAAGCAAAAAACTGGCTCCGTTTTCATGCGGAGTCAGTTTTGTTTTCCATGTGTTCTACGAGCACCAAAAAGACCTCCTATGGCGTTTTCACCTGCCGCAGGAGGTCTTTTGTCGTTGTTTTTTCTTATGCTCACAGGTTTGCCAGCGCAATTGCTTCATCCGCCAGCCGATCCGCCGTTTTGACGGTGCCGTTTTCGTCAGGAACCAGCCGGTACACATTCTGCATCCGCCGGAACCAGATCAGCTGCCGCTTGGCGTAGTGCCGGGTCGCCAGCTTGATTTCCGCCGCAACTTCATCCAGTGTTTTTTCCCCGGCGAAATACGGCAGGAATTCTTTGTATCCGATAGCCTGAGCCGCAGTCCTGCTGATGTTCCGTCCGGTGCGCAGGATTCTTTCGGCTTCTTCCGTCAGACCTTCATCCATCATAATGTCCACGCGCTTCTCGATCCGGCTGTACAGAAGATCCCTGTCGGCAAACTCCAGGACGAACACGGTGTCGTCATAGGGGATTTCCCCGGCGATCTGCTCGCGGTCGATTTCGGTTTTTGTCTTACCGGTAGTCTCAAACACCTCGATGGCACGCACCACACGCTTGACATTGTTGGGATGGATGGTATCAGCCGCTTCCGGGTCAATTTCCCGCAGTCTGGCGTGGAGGACTTCATTTCCCTGCTCGGATGCGATCCGGTACAGTTCCTCCCGCAGTGCTTCGTCCTTCTCACCCTCGGAATAACCGGTGATCCGCATGAGGGAGTCATGATACATTCCCGTTCCGCCGCAGAGAATGGGCAGTTTTCCACGGGAGGCAATCTCCTCGATCACACCCGCTGCGATTTTTGCGTATTCGGCAGCGGAAAACTCCTCTTCCGGCTCCACAATATCAAACATATGGTGAACAACCCCGTCCCGTTCTTCCATGGTGGGAGTCGCCGTTCCGATGTCCATCCCACGGTACAGCTGCATGGAGTCACAGGATACCACTTCCCCGTTCAGCCGTTTGGCAAGAGCGATGGCAAGTCCCGTCTTCCCCGATGCGGTAGGTCCGAGGACGGATATGGTTTTGATTTTTGTCATAGTCCATCCTTTACAGCACCACGACCTGTGTGCCGTCCTTGATAACGTAATTTTTCTTTACCCCCAGCTCTTCCATCCAGCCGCGTACTTCGATGGTCTTCCAGAAGTGGGTATTGTAGCCCTTACCGGCATCGTTGTCCCACAGCCACTGGGGCGTATTCCACAGGCAGATTTCCGGTGCGACGGCTTCGTAGAATTCCCGGTCACAGCCGTTCTGTCCATGATGGGCCATCTGGCAGATATCGGATTTCACCAGTCCCTTGTCCTTCCACAGGCGAAGAATCTTCTGTCCCGCTTCCACGCCGCAGTCGCCGGTGAACATGACGGTTTTGCCGCCGAGAGTCATTCGGAATACCAGCGAGGAGTTGTTGCAGACATTCTGCTTGAACTCAAAGTCAGTAGAATAGAGGAAATCGAAGTGCGCTTCCCCGATATCCAGCTGATCCCCGCCGGAGCAGATACAGATCCGGTCAGCAAACAGGGGAAGAACCTGATAGAATTCCTCCGTAGTCTTCACCGCGCTCTGATCTTCGTGGGAATGGAAGTATGCGGACGGGAAATTGTAGTACACCTTATCGAAGGTCACTTTATCGGCGTGCTTTTCCGCAATTTCCATGAAGCAGTCCACATGGTCGTCATGGGCATGGGACAGGAACCAACCGTCGATGTGAGGTACCTGCTGACCGGTGATTTCCTTCAGATATTCAATAAAATACTCTGCGTTGTTCCGCTGTCCGCCGTCGATGGCGATGACTTTTCCGTCCGCCGTGGTGATGATAAAGCTGTTCATCTGGATTCCGGTGACGGATTTCAGCATATGAATGGCGTTCTGCATGGTGTTCCTCCGTTATGTTATTTCAAATTTCGTGATGTCATTCCAAAGTTCCTCCGCTTTTTTGCGGATCAGCTTCATTCCGCCGCTGTCAACGGACTCAAACAGAGTCACATCCAGTCTGCGGTTTTTCTTTTTCCATTTTCCAACCACCTGTCCATCCAGAAGAACAGGCGGCATCACAATCCCGGCAAGGTTGAATATTCCGCGGAGATGTTCGGGCGGCAGATACAGGCTCTCTTTTTTCTCATATCCCAGCATCAGCTGATCGAACCCGGCAAGGTACAGGCACCGGGGGATCTCCCGGTATTCCCGTCCGTTTTCAATCCGGAAATACGTCTTGCCGTCACATACCGCTGACGTTACCGGCAGAAGATCCAGCCATTTTTTCACCTGAGCAGCTGTTGTATGGAAGAAATACATGGCATCATGAACAGTCGCAGGCGCAATATTGGTAAAATACCGCCGCGCCAGCTCAAGCCCTGCTTCCTCCTCCGGAATCGGCTTGAATTCGGGTGACAGACAATATGCTTTCTTTTCCTGCACCACATAGTTCATGAATCCCCGCTCACACAGATCCCGGATGCCGCCGCCCCATGCTTCAAACATACTGCCCTCTTCTGTGGGGGTCATGCCCGCATCCCGGCAGATTTCCTTCAGCTCATCCCGGGTTTTCGATCCGGTCTCAAGGGAATCCAGAATCACATGAGAAAAGTACCGCTGTCTCTCCGGGGGCAGTGTCCATTCACGGATGCAGGTTCCGTCGTCGTACCAACTCCAGCTTCCGTCAGACCTTTTCCATCCAGTATACCCGCTCCAGACATCGGAACGGTAGGATTTCCCGTTATCGCAATGCTTGAACAGGGGAAGATCATCTTCCACAAACACATGAACCGTTCCGCGTAGTGTCCAGTTTTTCACCAGACCGTCCTTCACGCCATCCCCTTCTCCGTCAATGCAGCGAATTTTCAGGGAGTGGAGAGCGTTCACCATAAACTGAGCCTGGATGCCGCAGAGATTCCGCACTACGGTCATCTTGTCAGCCGGATCGGTCAGATACTGATTGCCGATCTGACGGACTCTGATTTCGTCGGCTGTCATTATTCAATAAACATGGCGTCGCCGAAGCTGAAGAAGCGGTACTTCTCCTGCACGGCGGTGTTGTAGGCGTTCATGATCATCTCACGGTCTGCCAGTGCGGACACCAGCATCAGGAGAGTGCTTTCCGGCAGGTGGAAATTGGTGATCAGGGCATCCACCATCTTGAACCGGTAGCCGGGGTAGATGAAGATCCCGGTGTCGGTGTCCACGGGATGGAGGATTCCGTTTTCATCAGCGGCGGATTCCAGTACACGGCAGGAGGTAGTCCCGACTGCGATAACCCGACCGCCGGCCGCTCTGCGTTCGTTGATGAGCTTGGCGGATTCCTCGGTCACGCGGATATATTCCGAATGCATTTCATGATCAGCGATCTTGTCTTCCTTGACCGGACGGAAGGTTCCCAGACCCACGTGCAGCAGGACGGGTACGATTTCACATCCCTTTTCCCGGATTTTTTCCATCAGTTCAGGTGTGAAGTGGAGGCCCGCCGTAGGTGCCGCCGCGGATCCCATGGTCTTGGAATACACGGTCTGGTACCGCTCGGGATTCTCCAGTTTCTGTGTGATATAGGGCGGCAGGGGCATGGTTCCAAGAAGATCCAGTGCGGCGAAGAAGCTGTCCGCATCTTTTTTCACTTCAAAGCGAACTACGCGGCATCCGCCTTCGATCACGTCCAGCACTGTGGCTTCCATGATGCCGTCGCCGAACTCGATTACATCTCCGGGTTTCGCACGTTTACCGGGTCCGGCCAGTGCTTCCCAGGTATCGTTTTCACGCTGCTTCAGCAGAAGAAGCTCCACGGGTGCGGTGGATTCGGTGTGCACGGTCTGCTTCAGATCCGCATCGTACCGCAGTTTCCGGTGGCCGATGATCCGTGCAGGGATCACGCGGGTATCGTTGACCACGAGAGTATCGCCGGGTCTGATATAATCCAGAATGTCACGGAATATCCGGTGTTCCAGCGAGCCGTCCTTCCGGTGCAGTACCATCAGGCGTGAGGAGTCACGGGGTTCCGCGGGAGTCTGGGCAATTCTCTCCTCAGGCAGGTCATAATAAAAATCCGCAAGACGCAGACTGGTCTCCGGCAGTTGATTCTTAATCATTGTTATTCTCCAATATGGTTTTTCTTGACAAAAGCCCGTCCCCTGTGCTATCATTAAGGTACAGATTTCTCTTTTCCGCATACACTGAAACCGGGCAGAATCCATAGGATTCCATCAATATTATAATACACCCGGCGTTTCTTTTCAACCTTTTTCCGATAAATAATGCAGGAGAGTGAATCTGAACATGAAAAAAAACAAAAAAATCCCGTTCCGGGGTGCCGCGACCGCTCTGGTAACACCGTTTTCCGACGGTAGGATCGACCTGGATTCCCTGCGGCGGCTCATTGAATTTCAGATCGACGGTGGAATCTCCGCCATCGTCGTGCTGGGCACCACCGGAGAAAATCCCACCGTTGAAACCGACGAACGTCAGCGGATCACGGAAGCGGCGGCAGAACAGATCGGCGGAAGAATCCCCCTCATTGTGGGAACCGGCTCCAATTCCACGGAGCACGCGGTTTTTCTGACCAAGCTGGCCTGTCAGGCAGGTGCGGATTATGTGCTGGCAGTAACACCGTACTACAACAAAGCCAATGCCGACGGTCTGATCCGGCATTTCACCGCCGTTGCCGATGCATCCTGCTGCCCCGTGATTCTGTATAATGTACCGTCACGCACAGGTATCAATATTCCCATCGGGGTTTATCGTGAGCTTGCGAAGCACGGGAACATCGTTGGGGTAAAGGAATCCTCCGGCTCCATGACGCAGGCTGCGGAGATTCTTGCCGAAACTGATCTTGCCCTTTACAGCGGAAACGACGGGGACAATGTGCCCCTTCTCTCGCTTGGTGCGGCAGGTGTAATCTCGGTGCTCTCCAACATCATGCCCCGTGAGGTCAGCGAAATGTGCGATGCCGCTTTTTCTAGGGATTTCGCCTTGGCATCCCGGATGCAGGTGGCGTATACTTCCCTCATCTCCGCACTGTTTTCCGACGTGAATCCCATTGTGGTGAAATCCGCCCTGGCTCTGATGGGACTCTGCCGGGACGAGATGCGTCTGCCGCTGACTTCCCTCTCAGCAGACAAGCGTGAAAAACTGATTTATGAAATGAAAAAGGCGGGAATCTACCTGCCGTAACCATATGGAGGACATAAAAATGCTGAAAACCGGACTTGTAACTGTCACATTCCGTAAATTCGATGTACTGAAAATCTGCCGTACCGCGAAGAATGCCGGACTGGAGCTGCTGGAATGGGGCGGGGATATCCATGTGCCGCCCATGAACAGCGATGCGGTATCCCTTGCAAAATCCTGCTCGGCGGAACATGGGCTTATCATCAACACCTACGGTTCCTATTACAGATGCGGCGGATCCGATGAAGAAATCACAGCGGTTGTGAAGACTGCGGCGGATCTGGGGGCGAAGAATCTCCGGGTCTGGGCAGGAAACCGCGGAACTGCCGACACCGATGCCGACACCCGGCGTTCTGTCACCGAAAACCTGATCCGGGTATGCGAGCAGGCGTCACAGTTCGGTCTGACCGTCAGCCCCGAATTCCACGGCGGCACCCTCACCGATCACTGGGAATCCGCCGTTCAGCTGGCGCGTGATGTGGCTGCGGAAAATCTGCGGCTTTACTGGCAGCCCAACCAGTTCCGGGACGATGAATACAATCTGACCGCGCTCCGTGCCGTTCTGCCGTATCTCTCCAATGTCCACGTTTTCACCTGGGCGGGACATGATAAATTCCCCCTCATCGACGGTGAACGGATGTGGCGGCAGTATATCGACATCATTGCCGCAGACGGACGGGATCACGGAATGCTGATGGAATTTGTCTGCGACGACACGGAAGAACAGCTTTACCGGGATGCCCAGGTTCTCCATCGGTGGCTGGCATGAGAATCACTGTTCTTCTGGAAAACACAGCCGCATCGGAATCTGTCACGGCGGAGCATGGACTGAGCCTGTTCATCGAGACGGAAAACGCGAAAATCCTCTTTGATATGGGACAGACCGATGCCTTTGCGGAAAATGCACGGGTACTGGGTATTGATCTCTCATCGGCGGATCTGGCGGTGCTGTCCCACGGTCACTACGATCACGGCGGCGGTCTGGCTAAATTTCTGGAACTGAACCATACCGCACCGGTGTATCTCAGTTCTCACGCCTTTGAGCCCCATTATTCCACGAAATACATCGGGCTGGATCCTGCCCTTGCGTCAGATCCACGGCTGATCCGGGTGACGGAACAAAAAGAATTCGTGCCGGGAATGACCTTATTTCCTATGCTTCCCTGCCGGTACCCCATCCGTCCCTTCGGACTGACTGCGGTGACTGACGGAATCCGTGCAGACGATGACTTCCGTCACGAGCAGTACCTGATGATTGAGGAACACGGCCGGCGGATTCTCTTCAGCGGATGCTCCCACCGGGGAATTCTGAACATCACGGAATATTTCGGCAAAGATCACGGGTGCGATACCGTCATCGGCGGTTTTCATTTTTCCAAGCTGGATCCCGAGGGTGACGGCAGAGATTCCCTTGATGAAGCGGCGGCGATTCTGCTGCAATCCGGTATGGATTTCTTCACCTGCCACTGCACCGGCGAGTCTCAGGCCGTTTATCTGAAAAACAGAATGGGCGATCGTCTGCACACCATCCGCTGCGGCGACATCTTTGAGATCTGAACACGCAAAAACAGCGTACTCCTTTTTGGGGAAATACGCTGTTTTTTCTGTTATTCCGCAGATTTTTCTTCCACTTTGTAGCGGATTGCACCGTCTTCCAGCACTGCCGTGACGCTGTCGCCCGCCTTGATTTCACCGCGGAGCATAGCTTCGGAGAAAGAATCCTCCACTCTCCGTACGATGGCACGTCTCAGCGGTCTTGCACCGTAGACGGGATCGAAGCCTTCCTTCGCCAGAGATGCAATCACTTCATCGTCAAAGGTGATGGAGATTCCCAGATCAGTGATACGCTTTGTTACATCCGACAGCATGATTCCGGCGATTGCACGGATGTTTTCATCGGACAGCTTGTCGAAGATGATGATTTCATCCACACGGTTGAGGAATTCCGGCTTGAAGGTATGCTTGAGAGCATCCATCACGTTCCGGCGCATTTTGTCCGCTTCTTCGTCAGGCGCCTTCACCTCGGCAAATCCCAGCTTTCTCGGTTCGGTGATGTTTGCCGCCCCCACATTGGAGGTCATGATGATGACAGTATTCTTGAAATCCACACGCCGTCCCTGGGAATCGGTAAGGATACCGTCTTCCAGAATCTGCAGAAGAATGCTCCATACATCAGGATGCGCTTTCTCGATTTCGTCGAACAGCACCACGGAGTAGGGTCTGCGGCGGATCTGTTCGGTCAGCTGGCCGCCTTCATCGTAGCCAACATAACCCGGAGGAGATCCGATCAGCTTGGATACGCTGTGCTTTTCCATGTATTCGGACATATCGATGCGGATCATGGCATCCCGGTCGCCGAACATCACTTCCGCCAGCACCTTGGACAGCTCGGTTTTACCCACACCGGTGGGACCCAGGAAAATGAAGGAACCTGTAGGTCTCCTGGGATCCTTCAGCCCCATTCTGCCGCGGCGGATGGCACGTGCAACCGCTTCCACAGCCGCATCCTGACCTACCACACGTTCTTTCAGGATGGATTCCAGATTCAGGAGCCGCTGTCCTTCTTCTTCCGCCAGTTTCTTTACGGGAATTCCTGTCCAGCTGGTGACGATGTCCGCAATATCGGTATCGTCGATGAACAGATCTCCCGTATTCTTTCTGCCGTTCCGATCCTTCTTCTCCGCCATTTCGTCGGTCAGCTTCTTTTCTTCGTCCCGGAGTCTTGCGGCGGTTTCATAGTCTTCGCCGAGGATAGCTTCTTCCTTCTCGGCGGTGACTGCCTTCAGTTTCGCTTCCAGTTCACGGACGTCTTCGGGGGGAGTAAATGCGGAAATCCGCTTTTTGCTTGCCGCTTCGTCGATCAGGTCGATGGCCTTGTCGGGCAGATACCGGTCGCCGATGTAACGCACGGACAGTGCCACGGCCGACTTGATGGCTTCATCGGTAATCTTCAGCTTGTGGTGCGCTTCGTACTTGTCTCTCAGCCCAAAGAGAATCTGCTCCGCTTCTTCGGGGGTAGGTTCTCCCACCATCACCGACTGGAACCGTCTTTCCAGAGCCGCATCCTTTTCGATATGCTTCCGGTATTCATCGATGGTCGTTGCGCCGATCACCTGCATTTCGCCCCGTGCCAGAGCGGGCTTGATGATGTTTGCCGCATCCACCGCACCTTCCGCGCCGCCTGCACCGATGATGGTATGGATTTCGTCAATGAACAGCACGATCTTTGGATTCTTCCGAACCTCGTCCATGACGTTCTTCATCCGCTCCTCGAATTCACCCCGGTATTTTGCCCCGGCGATCATCGCGGACAGATCCAGTGTTACGATGATTTTGTCCCGGAGAGTATCGGGAACCTGTCCGTCGGCGATCTTCTGTGCAAGTCCTTCCACCACGGCGGTTTTGCCCACACCGGGTTCCCCGATCAGGCAGGGATTGTTCTTGGTGCGGCGCGAGAGAATCTGGATCACACGGGAAGTTTCGTTGTCACGTCCGATGATGGGATCGATCTTCCCCTCTTTCGCCATTTTGCAGAGATTTCTGCCGTACTGGGTCAGGGTAGGAGCATCCTTGAGGCCTTCGTCCCCGTTGTTTCTGGAACCGCTGCCGCCGCTGTTCTTTTCACCCTGTTCCGGGGATCCGAGACTGGCCATCACATCACGCCGGATATCCGCAGGTGATGCGCCCATTTCGTTCATCAGATTCACAGCGAAGCACTCTCCTTCTTCCGCCATGGCCAGCAGAAGATGTTCGGTGCCGATATAGCCGTGCCCCATACCGACAGCTGTAGATGCAGAAGTTTCGATGATCTTTTTGGTGCGGGGAGTGATATCCGCGCCGGTCAGATGCGTTCTCTGTCCGATTCCCACATTATCTATGATAAGCTGCCTGGTCCGCTCATAGTTCACTCCGCGGCCGGTCAGCACCTTTTCCGCAATACTGTCCTTTTCCGACAGCAGTCCAAGCAGAAGATGTTCACTGCCTACACAGGTATGCCCCATCTCGGAGGCAAGTGCCAGTGCACGGTTCAGTGCGTTCTGTGCCTTTTTGGTAAATGCAATATTCATGATTCAGTCTCCTTTCCCTTTTTTCCGTCTGCGGACGTTTTCAGGGTATTTTTCTTCCTTATATATTATATAGTATTATATGCCTCGTCCGCCCTCAGTATTCCGTCCGGCCTCAGTTTGCCTTGAACTCCGCGCGGTTCTTGATACCGATAATAGAACGAACCTTATCCGCACGGATTCTGTCGCGCTGGCCGGTGGTTTTTGCGTCGGCATTTTCCGCCAGAATGGTATTGGGCATACAGGTGAACAGGGCTTCGTCCAGCTTTCCCACCGGAATGCTCACCAGCTTCATGGCACTGCCCAGCCGCAGCGTGGAGTACAGTGCAAGCATTTCCTTTGAAGGAATCCTGTCCGCAAACATCAGAGTACCGCAGGCACGCATGACCTTGTCGGACAATCCGGCAAGCGCTTCTCCGGAAATTCTGCCCCGCAGTTCCCGTTCAGCCGCAATGATGTTTCCGACAGCTCTCTCCATCTTTTCGATGATTTCGTCTTCCGTCATACCAAGGGTGGTCTGATTGGAAATCTGGCACAATGCGGCATCGGCAGCAGAACCTTCGCCGGTCATACCGCGCATGGTCAGTCCGATCTGACTCAGCTGAGCCGCAAGAGAGCGGATCCCGTTTCCGTGAGCCGGCAGATGGAGCATTACCGAGGCCCTCATACCGGTGCCCAGATTGGTGGGACAGTGGGTCAGATAGCCATACTGTTCACTGAAAGCAAACTCCAGTGCGCTGTCCAGCAGTTCCTCCGCTTCCATTACATTGGCAAGAGCGGTTCTGAGATCCAGACCTGCGGTAATTCCCTGAATCCGGATATGATCCTCTTCGGGAACCATGATGTAAACGGATTTTTCCGGATTACGGATGAGAACGGAAGGAGTCTTCCGCTGAGCAAACTCACGGCTGATGATATGCTGCTCCACGAGGGAAGCTCTTTCCGTATCACTCATTCCGGAACAGTCGGCAATTTCCCAGCCTTCCTGCTCACGGAATACTGCTGATACCTTTTCGATGATCTCTTTCTGCTGTTCATCCGTCAGCCGTGCCCCGAAGGGATAGCCTGCCAGGTTTCTTGCCAGCCGTACCCGGGAGCTGACCGCTGTATCATGATCCGTACCAACTCTGTCATACCACATATAATTCATCTCCTTGTTATTCACGTTTTCTTCACGGATTGCCGTACTCACTGTCCGTCACGGAGTCTTTTCAGCTCGTCCCGGATTTCAGCGGCGCGTTCATAGTTTTCATTTCTGACGGCTTCCTGACGTTCCTGTTCCAGAGCTTCTATCTTCTGCTTCACACCCAGCTTTTCACGGAATTTCGCGGGAACCCGTCCGGTATGTGTATTCCGTCCGTGAATTCCCTGAACCGTACCCGCCAGTTCTCTGGAAAAAGTGTCATAACAGCCGGGGCATCCAACCATTCCGTTTGCCGACAGTTCGCGCAGGGTCATGCCGCAGGAACACTTCTTTTCACCGGACTGAATCTGGTTTCTTGCCGGTGCAAACAGGCTTCCGAACAGGGTTCCCTTGAAAGGATCGGAGAAAAAGGATTCAAACAGAGAATTCATGCTCAGATCCACATCTCCCAGCTCACCCTTCTTTTCCATCTCATCCCTGCAGTCCCTGCACAGATGAAAAGTCTTTTCCGTACCGTTTACGTTTTCGTGGTAATAATATGTCGCTTCATTCTTTTTGCATCTTTCACACAGCATATATGTTTCCTCCTGTTTTCTCGTTATCTCATTCCATCATCAGCAGCATGATGACCTTACGCATCATATCCGCACGGAGTACATCGCGTTTTTCCGCAGGACACGAATCCAGTGCCGTCATGGCCTGCAGTGCAATTGCCGCTTCCCTTGCCGTCATGCACCCGTGTTCCGCCAGGTTGGTCAGATAAACCCGGGCTTCGTTTTCGCCCAGTTCCTTTCCGACTGCTTGAAAAAAGTGCATCAGGTATTGGTTCTTCGTCATCTGCACCCGGACAATCCGGATGTATCCTCCGCCGCCCCGTCTGCTTTCGGTGACATAGCCCCGTTCCGGTGTGAACCGTGAGGTGATAACATAGTTGATCTGACTGGGCACGCATCCCAGCTTGGCGGCAAGGTCATTCCGTCTTACTTCAGCCTGTCCGCCGCCTTCTTCCAGCATTTCATTGATAAGTCTTGCAATATGATCCGATAACAGCATATTCCATCTCCTTCTGTCTTTGGGCTGATCTTTTCTGACTTTCTGATCTTCCCTGACCTTCATCGTGCCTATATTATACACCGAAAGTCAGGGAAAGTCAAAGTCAAAGAAAGTCAGATATTTGGTCAGAAATCCGTTTATTTTGATTTAGCATATCGATTTCTTTAATTTTCTTCTGTTTTCTCGCTATTTCATCGTTTTTGATCTTCTGAAAGGTCAGAATTTTACTTTGACCTTTCCCGGACAAGTCAGGAATTCCCTGCTGTCAGAAGATCAAACTCCTCAGCCAGTCTGAGCCATGTCGGACGATCTGCCAGACCGGTTTCCCCAAGTCCGCCGATCCGCTGGAACTCCCTGACAGCATCGGATGTGGCACGGTCGTAGATTCCCGTCAGCGGAACGGCAGAATACCGGTATTTCGCAAGCAGCGCATTCAGCATCACCTGCAAAATCAGAACCGTATCCGATTGTTCCGCCATTCCCGTGACATATCCTCTGTCATCGGGAATCAGACGGATTCTGACCGGACTGCGCAGTTCCTGTTCCCGTGCATACAGCTCTGCGATGGCATCCCATGTCCGCTGATCCACCACACCGGTGACCGGGATTTTTTCAATCTGCTGGAACCGCATTACCGCCCGGCGTGTTTCATCGTTGTACACACCGTCCACGGAAATTGTCAGATCGTCAATCCCCATGGACAGCGACAGATACCGGAGCATCCGCTGAAGAAGCTCCACTCTTACGGAAAGATCGCTCAGATCATACTGCATATGCCACCTCACGAAATGCTGCCGCCGAACTGATTCGCCGCACCGTACTGACCATCCGCCAATGTCCGGTATTCCCTTGCAATGGATTCCCATGTATAGGATGCGGTCACGCCGGTTTCCTCAAGTCCGAAAATCCGCTGGAATTCCCGGACCGCGGCGGCTGTGCTCTGCCCGTATACCCCATCCACATTCAGCTTGGGAATGGCAGTATACACATCGGAAATCCGGTTCAGATAGGTCTGAAGAACCGACACATCCTGCCCTCTCGTTCCGATCCGCAGAGGTGTGCCCGGATATGGCTGTGTAGCAGCAGCAAAATAATTCTCCGGCAGGGAGTCAAGCAGATTCCGGTAGGTATCGTACAGGGCGCGCCACGTCTGCTCACCCACAATTCCGTCTGCGGTAAGTCCGTAATCATACTGGAAATCCCGGACTGCCGCCGCCGTACCCGGTCCGAAAATCCCGTCAATCCGCACCGGGCGCACGGAATTGTTGAACTCCGCCACTACCGCCAGCAGATACTGCAGCTCGCTGACCCCGAATCCGCGATCCCCTTCTTCCAACCGTTCGTTGAACAGGAGAGTCACGTCACCAATGGGGATTCCCTCGGAGTTCACATCGGTCAGGCTTTTCACACCGCCGTAGATCCGCATGACGGCATACCAGGTTGCTCTGCCCACCACACCATCCTCGCTCAGCCCGAACTGCCGCTGGAACGCCCTGACCGACGCTTCCGTTTCCGCCGCGAAGAATCCGTCGGGATCGCCGATTTTTGGAATTGCGGGAAAGTTTTTGGATATCCGGTTCAGGCGGTTCTGAATCAGGAGAACATCATCGCTGATGGTGCCGATCCGCAGGGGTGTACCGGGATAGGTTTCCGTGATATCCGCAACGGGAACGTTTTCCTCGATACCGATATCGTTCCCGTAATAATACTGCAGGATTCCGAACGGTGTATATCCCTCCTCCGCCAGCTGTACACTCCCCCACTGGGACAGTCCGCCGCACTGCACCTCTACTCCGTCGCAGTACAGGGCAAACAGCGGCTCTACCGATCCCTGACGGCGGATATAGCTGTCGAAAACCTCATCCACGATCCGTGAAATGTTCTCGAAAATATCCCTTCCGTAGACAAAGGACTGGTCAATGGTGGTGGAGTTGGTGATGTCGAAATCGTATCCGCGGCTGGCGTAGTATTCGGTGAAAATCCGGTTGAGGGTGAAGCTGATCTGGGCATAGATATTTGCCCTGAGTGCGGCATCCGGCCATGTGGGATAGATCTCACTGGATGCCACGTTCTTGATGTAATCCACAAATGGTACGGTCACATTCCGGGCAGGCTCATCCGGCCGCCCCAGATGCACCGTTACCGATGACGGAATAAAGGGTCTGATCACGTCGTTCATCGGACACCTCCGGAAATACTCCCGTTGTTTCCGCCCACATCTTCCCGCATTACGCCGCCCGGCTGGAGGGACTGGTTATCGGGCGTTTCGTAGATCATAATTCTGCCGTCCTCCGCATCCGCAAGCCGGTCTTTCTCAGACAGCGGCAGCAGATTCACCGGCTGAACCGCCGTAATCCTGTCAAACACGGGCACCGCAACATTCTCCACGGGATAGTATCCGGGATAACTGACATCAATATTGTACAGGGCGTAGGGCCGTGCGGCTCCCGGCTTCATGCTGTCCGATGCCGGAGGAGCGGGAAGCGTCACGGTTTCCGTCAGTCCCCCGCTGTCCGTCCGCAGGGAGTACAGCAGCTCTCCCTCCCCTCCGTCAACGTATTCCGATACCGTCACCACGGCCCCCTCCACGGGCAGAACTCCTCCCGCTTCCGTCGCTCTGATCCTCAGCCGTCCCATTCCGGTGTATTCCATAGCATACCTCCAATCCGATGATTCACTTCAGTTTATGCGGCAATTCCGGAGTCTGACAGCGGCATTTTTCCTGTTTTCCGGTCAATTCAAGCGCTGCTTGCAAAGCCATCGGACTATCCATGCACGTTTGAAGCTCCATTATATGGTATTTCGGAAATTTTTGTTTTACTGTTAATTTCCATCTGGACTGTCTGCGGTGATACACCTTCGGGAAATCCGCGGAATTTTGCAAGCATCTCTTGAATTTTGAATTTTCCGCAAATTCAAGAACGGCTTTATTGCAATTGCCGTAGGTTTGTGCTATGCTGAAAACACAAGGAAGCGCGCACTTCACGGAAATCAAACGAAACAACAGAACAGGAGTACGAACCAATGACGGACAGATCAATCATCGGCCAGAAAATCGCGGAGCTGAGAAAAGCCCACGGACTGACCCAGTCGGAGCTGGCGGACAAGCTGGGAGTAAGCCATCAGGCAGTGTCCCAGTGGGAAAGAAACGAAACCATGCCCGATATCATGACCCTTCCCCTCATCGCGGAGGTCTTCGGTGCGGATGTAAACACTCTGCTTGGCATGGAAGAACCTAAGCAAGATGCAGTTCAGGCAGCGGAACCTGCTGATACAACAGAAAATACGGAAATTACTGAGCCGGAGGACGATTTCGATACCCCCGGGGATCTGCAGTATGTGAAAGGAAACAATACCTGCGGAATCGGCGGCAGCTTCAGCATTCCCACCACGGACTATACCTACGATTTCAGCGGCGAGGACGGCGAATACGAGGTAGCTGTCATCCGGGACGGAAAAATCGTGACCTCTTTCAAAGGCTGCCCCGATCATTTCGTGCGGATTTATCTGAACAATATCGGCGGCAATCTTCACTCGGAGCTGTCGGTGAATGTGAAAGGGGACGTCGGCGGCAGTGCACAGGCCGGCATGGATCTGGAAGTGCACGGTAATGTAAACGGAAAAGCAGATGCGGGAATGGATCTGACTGTCGGCGGTGACGTGACCGGAAATGCCAATGCAGGCATGAATCTGACCTGCGGCAATGTAGGAGGAAACGCAGGTGCCGGTATGGGCGTTCACTGCACGGGATTTGCGGCAAATCCGATTCCCGAAATTCCGCCGATCCCGGAAATTCCTCCGATCCCTCCGATTCCGCCTATCCCTCCGATTCCGGAAATTCCGCCGATCCCTCCGATCCCGCCTATCCCTCCGATTCCGGAAATTAAGATTCCCGAAAATCTTTCCGGAAGCAATATCACCATCACCGGCAATTACGAAGGGGATCTGACCACTGCCGGCAACGTGACAATCATCGGCAACGTGGAAGGGGATCTGGTTTCCCAGGGCCCCGCAACCGTCAACGGCAACGTGGAGGGTGACGCAAGCTCCGCCCAGTGTCTCACCGTCAGCGGCAATGTGGATGGGGATGTGAATGCCGGGGATTCCGTCACGGTCAGCGGTGACATCAACGGGGACGTGAACTGCGGCGGAAATCTGCATCTCAGCGGTCCCGGCAGTGATCTCAACGGGGATGTGGAATCCTGCGGCGGCGATATCACCATCTCCGGCGATCTCAACGGGGATATCAGCGGCTGTGCGGGAAATGTGAATCTGAGCGGAGACGTCAGCGGTGATTGCGGCGGCAATATCCAGACCGACGGCAAGCATGTGACCATCAATGGGGACTACGACGGAGATCTGTCCGGTGCGGCCTCCGTGACGGTCAACGGCGATGTGAACGGGGATATTGACACCACCGGAACCGTAAACGTCGGCGGTGATGTGAATGGTGACATTGACACTCCCGGGGATGTAACCGTCGGAGGCGACGTCAGCGGCGATATCGACACGGGCAAGGACGTAACCGTCGGCGGTGATGTTGGCGGGGATATCGACACGGGCGGAAATGTCTCGGTGGGCGGTGACTGCGGAGGCGACATTGACACCGGCGGAGATGTCTCGGTAGGCGGAGATGTGAACGGCGATATCGACACCGGTGGCACTGTAACCGTAGAAGGAGACGCAAACGGTGACATCAGCGGAAACTCCGTGACCATAGAAGGCGACTACAACGGATAAATCCGTAAAAACATGAAAATTGGCGCATGGATATGCGTCTTTTTTCTTGCAAAAACGGCGGATTCATCGTATAATAGAAGCAGAAAAACAATCCGTCGGAGGTTTCCGTGAAAATCATTGCCATGACCGCATCCGTAGGCGACGATATGCATTTTGCACGTCCCCGGTATGCGAAGTATCTGCTGACCGCAGCCGAAAAATACAATTACGATATACTCCCCGTTCTTCTGCCCATCACCGAACCGGATCCCCAGCTGATCCGGAAGATTGCACTGCAGTTCGATGCTTTCCTTTTCACCGGCGGCAACGATGTGAATCCTACCCACTACGGTGAGGAAAAGCGCGAAGCCTGTGGATACATCGAGCCTGCCCGCGACGAATTCGAGCTGGCCCTTCTCAGGGAAGTGATGTCGCTCGACAAGCCCGTGTTCGGGATCTGCCGGGGATGCCAGGTAATGGCGGTTGCCTGCGGTGCCCATCTTGTACAGGACATTCCCACCGAAGTGGAAAACGGCGCCAACCACGCTCCCGAGCACCGTCATCCCGTGACCGCATCCGGATGGGTGGCTGAGATTGCGGGAACAACCGACATCCGCACCAACAGCTACCACCACCAGTTCGTGACAAATCCGCCGGAATGTCTCACCGTCTGTGCCCGTACTGCCGACGGCGTGACCGAAGCGTTCGTCCACAACACTCTCTCCTATTTCAAAGCCGTACAGTGGCATCCCGAGCTGGGTCCCGACGATCTGTCCTACGCTTTGATCGAAGAGTTTCTCCGTGAAGTCTGCAGCCGATAATGAAAGGATCCGTTATGAATCAGGAATTGTTCAGAATTATCACATCCCACGAGCACCGCAGTTTCCGTACCACTACCCTGCCCGACCTCTCCGCTGACTATGCGGCGAAGAACATGGCTCCCCGCGCCAGAATGTCCGACCGCTTTGTCCGGCTCATGAACGCGGAAGCTCCCCACATTCTGCCCGGTCAGAAAATCGTGTTCCTCCGCACCGTGAACAAGCCCTACGACTGTTTCACCGAGGAAGAATGGGCGGACATCAAGTCAAAGCACTTCATCCACGAGCTGGGGTATATCTCCAACATCTGCCCGGATCACAGCTATCTGCTGAAAAAGGGTCTTCTTGCCGCCAGAGAAACCGCTGACGAATACGCGAAAGCCGACATTGACGCTCTGCTGGATCTGGTGAAGCGTTACCGGGATCTTGCCATCAGCGAAGGCCGGGACGATGTGGCAGAGGTCCTGGCAAAAGTTCCCGCCAATCCCGCCGAAACCTTCCGGGAAGCGCTCCAGTTCTTCCGGATCGTGCATTTTGCGCTGTGGGCAGAAGGAAACTACCACAACACCATCGGACGGTTTGACAAGTTCATGATGCCCTATCTTGATGCCGACCTCGCTGCCGGCCGGATCACCGAAGAGGAAGCGTATGAGCTGCTGCTGGACTTCTTCCTGTCCTTCAACATTGACTCCGATATGTACGTGGGCATTCAGCAGGGCGACAACGGTCAGTCCATGATGCTGGGCGGCTCCGACGGCAATGGCGGCGAAATCTGCAATCTGCTGACCATGATGTGCCTCCGTGCCTCCGGTGAACTGAAGCTGATCGACCCGAAGATCAACCTGCGCGTGACGAAAAATACTCCCCTTGAGCTGTACGAAGAAGGCACCAAGCTGACTGCCGTGGGTCTTGGATTCCCTCAGTATTCCAACGATGACACCGTGATTCCCGCTCTGGTGAAACTGGGCTACGATCCCGAAGATGCGGCTGACTATACCGTTGCGGCGTGCTGGGAATTCATCATCCCCGGACTGGGTATGGAAATTGCCAATATTGGCGCCATGTCTTATCCCCTTGCCGTTGACCGTGCTCTCCGCTCTTCCCTTGCATCCTCCGCAACCTTCGAGGATTTCAAGGCTGTGGTAAAGGCGGAGATTACCGCACAGTGCGAATCCATCATGGCGGGCGTAAAGGACGTATGGTTTGTGCCCTCTCCCTTCATGGATCTGCTCTACGGAGGACGCGATATCGGTGCGGGCAACAAATACAACAACTTCGGCATTCACGGAACCGGCATTTCCTGTGCCGCCGACTCCCTGACCGCCATCAAAAAGTACGTTTTCGACGAAAAGCGGATCACACCCGAAGAATACATCGCCGCCATTGACGCGGATTTTGAAGGGTACGACGAGCTGCTCCATCTGCTCCGCTACGAAACACCCAAGACCGGTGCCGGAAACGACGAAGCCGACTGTGAAATGGTCTGGCTGACGGAAGCGTTCTCCGGTGCGCTGGCAGGAAAGACCAACGAACGGGGCGGTATCTGGCGTGCCGGTACGGGATCTGCCATGTTCTATCTGTGGCACGCGGAAGCCATCGGCGCATCCCCCGACGGACGGCGCAACAACGAGCCCTTCGCGGCAAACTACTCCCCCTCCCTGTTTGCAAAGCTGGACAATCCCGTGGCAATCGTCCGCTCCTATACCAAACCCGATCTCGGGAAGGTCTGCAACGGCGGTCCCCTGACGCTGGAATTCGATTCCGGGCTGTTCTCCTCCGATGAAAACCGGACGAAGGTTGCCTCCCTTGTGCGCTACTTCATCCAGTCCGGCGGCCACCAGCTCCAGCTCAACGCCGTCAACCGGGATTCCCTCCTCGATGCACAGGCGCATCCCGAAAAGTACGAACGTCTCATCGTCCGCATCTGGGGATGGAGCGCGTATTTCGTAGAGCTTGACAAGCCCTTCCAGGATCACGTCATCCGCCGGCAGGAATACCGGATGTAAGGAAACTCACAAATCGGACACGCATGGTGCATTCCGTACCTGCCGTGCCCGATTTTTGTTTATTCTGTGCATGGTTTTGTTGAATTTTACTATTTTCACCCCGTGAATTTTATGCTATACTATAATGGAATACACCTATATCACAAATTCAGGAAATGGAAACGAAAACATGAAGGAAGTTATCCTCTGCAAATACGGCGAAATCATTCTCAAGGGCACCAACCGGGGTCAGTTTGAATCCCAGCTGATCCGTGAAGTGAAGCGCCGCGCCAA
>JAFQWY010000361.1 GCA_017407225.1 Clostridia bacterium
TCGAAAAAGCAAAGCGGAAAGGACAGCCGATCCGCTACTTCACCGAAGACTGCAAGGAGGACAACAATTGATGTTTCACTTATACCATGCCGACTATATTGGTCAGCCGAACAACTGCCTATATCCGCACAAAGTCAGAATCACGGACAAAGACAGTCTCATCGAAGCGGTAAGCCGTGACTATGTCTGTGCTGAATACCTCGGCAATTACCGCAGCAACGGCAATTTTGTCGGCAGCGATTGTCTGTCCGTGGAATGCGACAACGATCACTCCGAGAATCCGGCTGACTGGAAAACTCCCGCAGACATTGCCGCCGCCTTCCCCGCTGTGATGTTCGCTGTACATTACAGCCGCAACCACATGAAGGTGAAGAATGGTAAACCCGCCCGTCCCAAGTTCCATGCGTTTTTCGTGATCGATCCCGTGACAGACGCAGAGGAATATGCAAATCTGAAGAAGATGCTTAACGGTATCTTTCCATATTTCGACACCAAGGCTCTGGATGCCGCACGATTCTATTTCGGCACACCTTCCCCGCAGGTCGATATCTTTGAAGGTACTCTGACCCTTACGGATTTTCTGGCAGAAAATTTTCTCGCTACAGATATTCCAGATAACTCCGGAAGTACGCAGGTGATCAGTGAAGGAAGTCGGAATGCGACAATGTCCCGTTTTGCCGGACGTATTCTGAAGAAATATGGGGACTGTGAAGAAGCCTTCCTTGCTTTCATGGAGGAATCCGAAAAATGCAGTCCTCCGCTCGATGAATCGGAACTGATGACCATCTGGCGGAGTGCGCTGAAATTCTATACGAAGGTGCAGACGCAGAACGGCTATATCGCACCGGAAGAATACAACCGGGAGTACAGCCTTCGTCCTGCCGACTATTCCGACATCGGACAGGCAAAGGTTCTCGCACAGGAGTATGCAGGTGAAATGGTATACACTGACGCTACCGACTATATGCGGTTTGATGGTACGCATTGGGTAGAATCCAAACAGATGGCGGTCGGAGCCTGTGAGGATTTCCTTGACCGTCAGCTGACAGAAGCGAAAGCGGCTCTCGCAAAAGCCAAGCAAAATCTTATTGATGCGGGTGTTGGTAAAGATGACATCGCTGCCGGAGGAAAAACGCTCGAAAAGGCTGTTGATGCAGACTGCGAAAAAGCATACGCCGAATACTGTGCCGCACAGAGTTACATCGCTTTTGTCATGAAACGCAGAGATATGAAATATGTGACCTCGGCATTACAGGCTGCAAAACCCATGCTTCTACGGGACATCCGAAAATTCGACACACAGGAATTTCTACTGAACACACCAGATGCTACATACGATCTGCAGCTTGGCATGGACGGCGCACACGAACATACCGCCTCCGATCTTATCACGAAAATGACTACAGTTTCTCCGACAGCAGTCAATATGGAACTGTGGCTGACTGCCGTGGACAATTTCTTCTGCGGAGATCGTGAATTGATCGATTATGTACATCAGACGGTCGGTCTTGCGGCCATCGGTAAGGTGTATCAGGAAGCCCTCATCATTGCTTATGGTGAAGGAAGCAACGGGAAATCCACCTTCTGGAACGCAATCGCCAAAGTCCTTGGCAGCTACAGCGGCACGATGTCCGCAGATGCACTGACGGTCGGTTGCAAGAGAAATGTGAAGCCGGAGATGGCTGAACTCAAGGGCAAACGTCTGGTCATTGCCGCCGAACTTGAGGAAGGTATGCGGCTGAATACCTCCATCGTGAAACAGCTTTGCTCCACGGATGAAATTTCGGCTGAAAAGAAGTACAAGGACCCGTTCAAATATGTTCCCACTCATACGCTTGTCCTGTACACAAATCACCTGCCGAGGGTTGGTGCCAACGATGACGGTACATGGCGCAGACTGATTGTGATCCCGTTCAACGCCAAGATCAGAGGCAAATCCGATATCAAGAATTACGCAGAATATCTGGTTGACAACGCCGGAGGCGCGATCCTTGCGTGGATCATCGAAGGTGCAAGAAAGGTCATCATGAACAATTTCAAACCGCCGGTTCCCGCTGTGGTATCGGAGGCGATCCGTCAATATCGTGAAAACAACGACTGGCTCTCCATCTTCATTGAAGACAGCTGTGAGGTGAACAAGACCTATACGCAGAAATCCGGCGAGTTCTATCAGGAATACCGTGCGTATTGTTCCAGAAACGGAGAATATGCACGTAGTACCACGGACTTCTACACTGGACTGGAAACAGTAGGATTTACGCGGAAGAAGACGAAAGCAGGCATCATGATTACAGGTATCCGGCTGAAGTCGGAATTTCTGGAATAAAGGAAAAGGTGCAGGTCATTGCAAGTCTTTTCTATAAGTCCCCTTTAGGGCGAATTTTTAAGAAAAATCACCTTATAGAAGACTTTACGGACAGACCTTCACAGACCTGCACCAATCAATCTGAAACAAGGAATGATTATGAGAGAAAAAGCAATCGAACGCAAACTTACCCTGATGGTAAAACAGCGCGGCGGCATGGCCCCGAAATTCGTGTCTCCCGGATTCGATGGGGTACCTGACCGGATCGTCCTTCTGCCGCATGGGAAGATCGCCTTTGTGGAACTCAAAACGGAAGGTGAAACACTCCGTCCCCTGCAGGTAAGGCGAAAAAGACAGCTCGAATCGCTCGGCTTTTCGGTGTACTGCGTGGATGCGGCAGAGCAGATCGGAGGAATTCTCGATGAAATACAGTCCTCATGACTACCAGAAATACGTCACTGACTTCATCCTGAACCATCCCGTCGCGGCGGTGTTTCTCGATATGGGGCTCGGCAAAACCGCCATTACACTCTCTGCTATCTTCGACCTGTGCCTTGACAGATTTGAGGTCCGCAAGGTTCTGGTAATTGCCCCTCTGAGAGTGGCGAGAGACACATGGCCGGACGAAATCCGAAAATGGGATCACCTCCGCAGCCTTACATATTCCGTAGCAGTCGGTACGGAGACCGAACGGAAAGCGGCACTGATGCAGAAGGTCAGCGTTTACCTCATCAACCGAGAGAACATCCAATGGCTGATCGAGGAAAGCGGACTCCCGTTTGACTACGA
>JAFQWY010000362.1 GCA_017407225.1 Clostridia bacterium
CAGTTCCAGATACTGCCGCGCTTTTACCGCATCCTTTTCCAGAGGCCCGATCCGCACGGACAGTTCATGCTCGATATCGCTGACCCGCTCCATGTTGGCTTCGGTTTCCGCCAGCTTTTTTTCCGATTCGGTTTTCCTGTAGCGGAACCGGGCAATTCCCGCGCTTTCTTCAAATACACCGCGGCGTTCGTCGCTCTTTTTGGAGATGATTTCGGCAATTCTGCCCTGTCCGATGATGGAATAGCCTTCTCGGCCGATACCGGTGTTCATGAACAGCTCGTAGATATCCTTGAGACGGCACTTTTTCCGGTTGATAAAGTATTCGCTGTCGCCGCTGCGGTAATAACGCCGGGTTACGGTTACTTCGTCGTAGGGAGACTGGAGAGATCTGGGCTCCTCGCTGTCGTCAAAGGTAACCGAGACCTCAGCAAAGCTCATGGGCTTTCTGTCGCTTGCACCGGCGAAAATAACGTCCTCCATTTTGCTTCCGCGGATATTCTTGGTGGACAGTTCCCCCAGTACCCACCGCATGGCGTCGGTGATGTTGGATTTGCCGCTTCCGTTGGGGCCGACAATCATGGTCGCACCCCGGTTGAAGCGCAGCAGGGTCCGATCGGGGAACGATTTGAACCCGTGCAGTTCCAGTGATTTCAGATACACTTTATTCCCCTCCCCTGTCGTTGTGATTTATTGTCATGTTTCTTGTTTCCGAATGTATATTTTAACTGCTTGTACAGCGAAAAATCCCGATTCTTCGGGTATCATAATAGTATATTATACCGCTTCAGCGATGAGTTTTCAATGAATTTTACTTTTTTTACATTATATTTATATTCTATTCTTAATTTGTTGCACCGCTTCTGACCGACAGCCTTGGAGATTTCTCCGGCAGGAACACAGATCGTGCAGAATTCCGGAACCTCCTCCAGTGAATCCAGTGCCTGACAGATCCGGCGGAAGTAAATTTCCCCTTCCACCAGTTCCCCCATGGACGGATGATTGGGTCCTGCAGCGTATTCCGTTCCGTGGAGATTCTCACTGTCGCACAGTCCGATGCGGATACAGTTCACGTTATTTCCGAGAAACACTTCCAGCACATCCGCTGAGCGCCGCACCGCTTCTTCCACCGTCAAAGGACTGTACTCCCCTCGCTGCATCCTCCCGCACAGCTCCGTATCCCGGAACACCACGGTAGGATAGACCCGTGCGGCGGTGCATCCCATTTCACAGATCTTATACGCTGTGCGGATTTCGTCCTCAGCATCCGATCCGGGCAGTCCCACCATCATCTGTCCGACCACGCTGAATCCCGCATCTTTCAGCAGCTTCACTGCTGTTTCTGTCTGTTCTGCAGTATGTCCGCGCTTCGATTCCTTCAGAACACGGTCGCTCATGGACTGAATCCCCAGTTCCGCGGCGGTGATGGTGTAGTGTTTCAGGATTCCGATGATTTCTTCATCGATATAGTCCGGTCTGGTGGAAAAACGGATGCCGGTCACATCTCCGGATTTCACATAGGATTCCCCCAGATCCAGCAGTTTTGTCATCAGATCCCGTCCGATTCCCGTGAAGGATCCGCCGAAGAACGCAATCTCCGCCGCAGTATTCCGGTTCCCGAGGGATGAGAGTACCGTTTCGATCTCATTTTTCGCTTTTTCCGGAATGAAAGAACGGACGCCCGATATGGCGCGCTGGTTACAGAACACACATAAATTCGGACATCCGAGATGGGGGATGAACACCGGTATGTTTACATGAGTGTTTTTCATCCGTATAAGTCTTATTCGTGGACTTCGCCGAACAGGATCAACGCTTCTTTTGCAGCCATCTGTTCCGCCGCACGCTTGGTTTTGCCCTTGCCGCGGCCGATAACATTGCTGTTGAGCCGTGCTTCCACTTCAAAATGCTTGTCGTGGTCAGGACCGCTCTCGCCTGTAACAGCGTATTCCAGTCTTTCCCCACTTGCCTGCTGAACAATCTGCTGCAGTGCGGTCTTATAGTCGATGAACACGCCGGTTTCGGCAATGTGTACGATTTCTTTTTCGATAAAGGGCAGGACAAATCTGCTGACCGCATCGAAGGTTTCGCCGGAATCCAGATAGATGGCGGCGATGAGCGCTTCAAATGCATCGGCGGTGATGGAGGGACGGTTTCTGCCGTTTCCCTTGATTTCACCGTGGCCCAGATACATATATTCGCCCAGTTCAATCTCTGCCGCAAACTTGGACAGTGCCTTTTCGCACACCACTGCCGCGCGGATCTTGGTCAGGTCGCCTTCCTGCTTGTTTCTGTATTTTTCAAAGAGATAGGAGCTGACCACGATGGAAAGCACCGAGTCGCCCAGAAATTCCAGACGTTCGTTGAAGGTGATTTTCTCGCCCTTCGCCTTCATCTCGTTGTAGTAGGAAGAATGGGTGAGGGCTTCCGTGACGATGGTCTTGTCCGTAAAAGTATATCCGATCCGCTGTTCCAGTTCGTTCAGCGGCTTCTGTTCAAATCTCATTCGTTTGTATCCTTTACCTGTGCGGATTCCTGCGCTTTGGCTTCCGCCTGCTTCTTTGTGTATTCCGCCATGGAAACGCCGATCTTGTCAATCACGCCGGTGCTGATGAATGCTTCCGCCTGACGGACTGCATTGAGAATGGCTCTTGCATCGGAGCTGCCGTGCGCCTTGATAACCGGCTTCTGCAGACCGAGGAGAGGTGCTCCGCCGTATTCCGATGCATCGAAGCTGTTCTTCAGCCCCTTCAGCTCGTCCTTCATCACCAGATAGGACATCTTGGTCGCCATGTTCTTTGTGTACATGGTCTTGAGCTGTGAGAACATGAATTTCGCCATGCCTTCAATCAGCTTGAGTGTTACGTTTCCGGTGAAGCCGTCGGTTACCAGAACGTCGCACTTGTTCTGGGGCAGTTCCTTGCCTTCCACGTTGCCGATGAACTTCACGTCGTTTTCCGTCTTCAGCTTGGCGTAAGCGTCGATCTGGATCTGGGTACCCGTGTGTTCTTCCGCACCGTTGTTCAGAAGTCCCACTTCGGGAGTGTCGATTCCGAACACGTTCTTCATGTAGATGGAACCCATCATTGCCCACTGAACCAGATAATCCGCGGTTACATTGACGTTTGCGCCGGAGTCCATCATGAGAATGGGACGGACGAAAGGGATAATGGTTGCGATACCCGCGCGCTGTACACCCTTGAGATTGCGGATGATGAGGGAAGATCCCACATGAAGTGCGCCTGTATTGCCTGCGGAAATGAATGCATCGCCGTCCTCCTTCAGGAGACGGAGACCCACGCCCATGGAGGATTCCTTCTTACTGCGTACAACAGTCAGCGGATCGTCTTCCATGGTGATTTCCATGTCGGTATGTACGATCTCGATTCTTGACCGATCGCAGTCTTCGTTTTTCAGAATGGCTTCGATTTTTGCCTTGTCTCCTACGAGAACAAGCTGGGACTGATATTTCCGGCTTGCAAGAGCGGCACCTTTTACAATCTCGGAGGGAGCGTTGTCCCCGCCCATTGCATCAATGATAATCTTCATTCCTGTCTCCAATCAAAGGTTTTTGAGAAGCTGTGCCACCTGATCCGCTGTTTCCAGCGCGCGGTTTGCCATGGCTTCGTTGCGGTATTTTTTGCCGCCCTTGACCTTGAATCCCAGCTGGGGAATCACACCGAAGTTGGCGTTCATGGGCTGGAAGGTGGTCTTGTCGCCGTGGGAAATGTAGTGCGCCATGGCACCGGTCATCATTTCTCTGGGGAACAGATAGGCCGGCTTGCCCATGGCCCGGAGCGCGGCGTTGATGCCTGCCACAAACCCGGATGCGGCGGATTCGATGTATCCTTCCACACCGGTCATCTGTCCGGCAAAGTAAATATTGTGATTCTGACGCATGGAGTAGTCGGCATCCAGAAGATCGGGGGAGTTGAGGAAGGTATTCCGGTGCATCACGCCGTAGCGGAGGAATTCCGCGTTTTCCAGACCGGGAATCATACGGAATACTTTCTTCTGCTCACCCCATGTAAGGTGAGTCTGGAATCCCACCAGATTGAACATGGTACAGTCTTCGTTTTCCCGTCTCAGCTGTACGATGGCGTAGAACTCCTCGCCGGTTTCGGGATGGCGGATGCCCACGGGCTTCATGGGACCGAATCTGAGGGTGTCCTCTCCGCGCTTCGCCATCACTTCCACGGGCATGCATCCCTCAAACACCTTGAGGGATACATCCTTATCGAAATCGTGAAGCGGTGCTTCCTCCGCAGTGATCAGTGCCTGATAGAACGCCTTGTATTCGGCTTCTGTCATGGGACAGTTGATGTAGTCGGGACTTCCCTTGTCATAACGGGTGGCATAGAATGCCTTCGTCATGTCGATGGACTCAAAATCCACGATGGGTGCCGCCGCATCGAAGAAATACAGGCTGTTGCCGCCGATCATCTGCTGAATCTTCTCAGCCAGAGCGTCGGAGGTCAGGGGACCGGTTGCGATTACGGTGATTTCATCCTCCGGAATTTCGGTCATTTCCTGCTCGATTACTTCGATATTCTCACAGGAACGGATCTTTTCCGTCACAAATTCGGAGAACAGATTCCTGTCAACAGCAAGTGCACCGCCTGCCGCAACACGGGTAGACAGTGCCGCTTCCATGATCACCGAACCCATCCGGTGCAGTTCTTCCTTGAGAAGCCCGGAACCGTTGGTAATCTCCGCGGAACGGAGGGAGTTGGAACAGACCAGCTCCGCAAATCCGTCGGTATGGTGTGCGGGAGTTTTCTTCTGAGGCTTCATTTCGTATAGCTTTACATGAACGCCCAGTTTTGCGGCCTGCCATGCAGCTTCACTTCCTGCCAGACCCGCACCGTAAATATTGATTTCCTTAGTCATCGGAATTATTCCTCATCCATGGGAGTCTCAGGTACTTCCACTTCCTTGATTTCTTCCTTGTATCCGCAGGCTTCGTTCTTGCAGATCATGAGATTCTTGCCTTTTTTATGATACAGCATGCCGCCGCAATTGGGGCATTTATCGTTGGTCGGCATATCCCAGGAGGAGAACTTGCACTCGGGATATTTGCTGCAGCTGTAGAAGACAGTCTTATTCTTGCCGTACTTGGTTACAACATCCGCACCGCATTCGGGACAGGACACGCCGAGTGAACGTACCTTCTGCTTGGTGAATTTACATTCGGGATATTTGCTGCAGGCATAGAAGCTGCCGTAGCGTCCGGTTCTGAGAATCATATCGGAACCGCACAGTTCGCACTTCATGGGAGCAATCTCCGCCTTCTTTTCCACCAGACCGTCACCGGTTTTTGTCAGCGGCTTGGTGTTCTTGCAGGACGGATAATTGGGGCAGGCAGCAAATTTGCCGAATCTGCCGTTCTTCACGATCATGCGGCTTCCGCAGTGTTCGCAGATAATATCGGTTTCCTCCACAGGAACCTCGATCTCATTGGCGGATACATTGGCAAGGGCGGATTCCAGCTCTTTTGCGAATCCGGTATAGAAATGCCGCAGAGTATCCAGCATAGTGGCCTTGCCGGTTTCAATATCGTCAAGCTGGTCTTCCATGTACGCCGTAAACTTGATGTCCACGATGTCCGGGAAGTTGTCGCAGATGATTTTGTTGGTGACTTCACCAAGAGGAGTGGGAACAAGGGACTTGCCCTCGCGCTTCACATACCCTCTTGTAATGATGAGCTGTACAATCGCCGCATAGGTGGACGGACGTCCGATCCCCTTTTCTTCCAGCAGCTTGACCATGGATGCTTCGGTATATCTTGCCGGAGGTTCGGTGAAGTGCTGGGTGGGCTTCACAGACTGTGCCGGCAGCAGCTCATTTTCCGTCAGATTGGGCAGGCGTGTGTTCTTTTCATCCCCGGTGTTCGCATCATCGGTGGATTCCTCATACAGTGCCATATAGCCGGGGAACTTTACGGTATAACCGCTGGAGCGGAACAGATATCCTTCACAGTGGAAGTCGGTCTGTACCGTGGACAGCTCCGCGGATTCCATCTGGCTGGCAATGAAGCGGTCCCAGATCAGCTTGTACAGCTTGTACTGGTCGGGAGTCAGTGCCTTTTTGATGGCAAGCGGTTCCAGAGAAGTGTTTGCGGGACGGATTGCTTCGTGAGCATCCTGTGCATTTGCTTTGGAGCGGTATACCCGGGCGTGTTCGGGATAATATTCCTCACCGTACTTGCTGATGATATATTCCTTTGCAGCGTCCCGTGCTTCATCCGCAATTCTCAGGGAGTCGGTACGCATATAGGTGATCAGACCCTGCACACCGCCGAACTCGGAACCGAGGTTTACACCTTCGTACAGTTCCTGAGCCACGCGCATGGTTCTCTGGGTCTGGAAATTCAGCTTGCGGGATGCTTCCTGCTGAAGGGTGGAGGTGATAAAGGGCGGTGCAGGATTCTTCATCTTGGTGCCCTGCTTGATTTCCGCAACCAGGAACGACTTGCCGTTTACGGCATCGTATACCTTCTGTGCATCCTCTTCACAGTTCAGCTCCAGCTTCTGTTTTCCGTCTGCAAGACCGTAGAATTTTGTTTCAAATGTCTTGCCGTCGGCTGCCTTGAGTGTGGCTTCGATGGTCCAGTATTCCTTGGGTTCAAAAGCGCGGATTTCATTTTCACGGTCCACGATGATTCTGGTGGCCACGGACTGGGTTCTTCCGGCGGACAGACCGCTCTTGACCGTCTTCCACAGGAAGGGACTGAGCTTGTAGCCAACGATTCTGTCAAGAATCCGTCGTGTCTGCTGAGCATTGACCACATCCACATCGATTTCACGGGGATGCTTGATGGCGTCTTTGACCACAGCCTTGGTAATGGCGTTGAAGGGAACGCGCTTTGCCTTTTCCGGCGGAATGCCCAGCGCGGTCACCAGATGCCATGCGATAGCTTCTCCTTCACGGTCAGGGTCCGTTGCCAGATAGATCTTGTCCGCATTCTTGACTTCCTTCTTCAGCTCCTTGATCAGGTCGCCTTTGCCGCGGATATTTATATAATGAGGTTCAAAATCATTTTCGATGTCAATACCGAGAGTTGATTTCGGCAGGTCGCGGATATGACCTTTGCAGGCAACGACCTTATAGGAGGAGCCGAGATAACTCTTGACGGTAACAGCTTTCGGAGGTGACTCCATAATAACAAGATTATTCGCCATCTGTAGTTTTCCTTCGTATGAACAATGTTGTTTCTCAATCTCCGCTGAATTTCCGCAGCGGAACGGTTATATTGCAGCTTCGGCTGAGGAATATTCCCTCCGCCTCCATGCCCAACCTTGGAGAATTTTCCGTCAGGGAAATTCTCGCGAGCGAGGCGGTTGTCGTACTATTACAGCTTCAGAGTATCCTCGCTCAGTCGTTAGGGGACTGCATAATATCATCCGGTTGGACACGCATATAGTATCCTCCGCCGCCGGACTCAACAGCTCCGGCAATTTCCAGCACCGTAAGAGCCGAGAGAACATCTCCGATTTTCAGCGAGTCGTCCACAAGGCTGTCCGGCATGACGGGAACACTGGGCTTCATTTTATTATATACCTTGATTTCGGTTTCATCAAGCATATCCAGCTCAATTTTTTTCGCCGGAATCATTTTTTCTTCAGAATTTACAGTTTGTTTTTCGGATGAATGATAATTATTTTCTTTTTTCGGAGAGAAAACCGCTTCTATGATGCTTTTCGCAGCGGATGCAATACCGGCTCTTTCCGGCTGTTTTTCTTCCGTTCTCTTCTTGGGTTCCGGCTTCTTCACATCCTCATCGACAGAAGATGCTGCGGGCGGTACAGGTTCTGCCGCAGGCTTCTGCTCCGGAACAGTTCCGCGGTATTTTCCGCCGTATGAACCTTTGCCGTAGAATTCGCCCCTGCTGTCCGCCGTGCTGATTCTTCCGCGAACCATGGCATTCTTCGACAGCTCTTCCATGTTCAGTCCGTGAAGCATGGTATGGGCACGATCCACACTGACCGTCTTCTGATACATGAATTCAAACTCGCTGAGGATATCTTCCGCTGTGGTAGCAGGAATGGCTCCGTCGCAGATCAGCTGATTGGTGCCTGCCGCGCCTTCATCGCCAACGCGGCCCGGAACCGCAAACAGGGTTCTTCCCTGCTTGACTGCCGTTCTTGCCGTAATCAGTGCACCGCTCTTCTCCCCTGCTTCCACCACAACTGCCGCATCCGACAGTCCGCTCATAATCCGGTTTCTGATGGGGAAATTCCGTCCGGATGGTGCGGAACCGGGGCGGAATTCGGAAATCACCGCACCGTTTTTCAGAATCTGGCGGTACAGATCCCGATGCTCCCGGGGATAGATCACATCGACGCCGGATCCCAGTACGGCAATAATCGTCCCGCCTGCTTCCATTGCACCGATAATCGCCATGGAATCCGCCCCCAGCGCCATGCCGCTGACCAGCACGGATCCGCCGAATGCAAGGCCGGCGCCCAGTGCGTATGCGGTCTTTCTGCCGTAGTCACTCATGGTTCTGGTTCCGACAACCGCAGTCAGCATCCGGTTATCCGTCACCGGCATATTGCCGCGTACATACAGAACCGCGGGAAAATCCCGGATCGACTTCAGTTTTTCCGGATACAGATCGGATTCCGGTGTGATGACCGTGATTTCACTGGAGGCGCATTTGGCAAGGATCCGTTCCGCTTCACTGAGGTCACGGTCAGTCAGTTTTTTGACAAGGTGAGCGCGGGTTTCGTCGTCAGAATCTTCCACGGAATCCAGCGCGCCTTCATACACATCCTTCGCGGTCAGTCCCATTCCCGTGATCTGAGCCGGGATCGTACTTCCTGCACCGCAGTGCTCGGCAAGCCAGATCCAGTACAGTTCCTGTGCCATAACAGCCTCCTTTTAATACTTTAGTTTCTGAAATATTCCCAGAGAATACACACGGCTGCAGCGGCCGCATTGAGACTTTCGGTCTCCCCTGCCATGGGAATCCGTACGCAGGCCGTGGATTCTTCCAGAATCTCCGCCGACACGCCGTGACCTTCGTTTCCGATAATCACACAGTCGGATTTATCCGTTTCATACTGCCCAAGCGTCAGGGTATGCTCACCGAGACCTGCCGAAATCACCCGTCTGCCGCTTTTTTTCATGGAACGGACGCAGTCTGCACCGCTCTGGGTGAGATAAACAGGCATCCGGAACAGAGTCCCCATGGCTGCACGGACAGTCTTTTCGCTGTACAGATCTGCACAGGACGACAAAATCACCCCGGTGATGCCCATGGCTTCCGCTGAACGGAGTATGGTGCCGAGGTTGCCGGGATCACGGATCTCGTCAAGCATGAGAAGACGTCTGCCCTTCTGCCAGCCTTCAAACTCCTCCGAAACATGGAGGGATTTCATTCTGCGGGCGACAGCGATAATTCCCTGAGGTGCTTTTTCCGTGGAAATCTTGGCAAAAGCACTGTCTCCGAAAACAATCACATTCACGCCTCTCTCACCGGCCAGTGCGGCAAGCTTTTCCGCGTTCGGATTCTTTTCGGCCGCCGACTGCGCACTGACCAGACATTCCACATCTCCGCAGGAAAGAGCTTCTTCCGCCAGCTTCACGCCTTCCGCCAGAAACAGTCCTGTCTCATCACGGTATTTTTTCTCCGACAGCTTGCCGTACATCACGGTCTTCTGATTGGTACGCGACGTGATCAGCTCACTGCCGAATTTTATCATGAATTCTTCCGTTTTCATACCTATGAAGAAGGGGTGTCACACAGACGCAACACCCCAATGTATGTTCGATTAAAGAGCTGCCTTTGCGGTTTCGCAGAGAGAAGCGAAAGCTTCCTTGTCGGAAACAGCGATTTCAGCGAGCATCTTGCGGTTGAGGTCAACACCGGCTACCTTGAGGCCATGCATGAGAGTGGAATAGTTCATGCCGTTTACCTTTGCCTGAGCGGAAATACGGGTGATCCACAGTGCGCGGAAATCTCTCTTCTTCTGCTTACGGCCGATATATGCATAGTTGCCGGACTTCATGACAGCCTGCTTGGCCATCTTGAAGTGCTTGGACTTGGAACCCCAGTA
>JAFQWY010000363.1 GCA_017407225.1 Clostridia bacterium
ATCCACCGCTTTTCCGGAAACTTTGTCCGCTGTCTTTCCTTTGGGTGTCGAGATATCGCAGAACACAAGCTGAGTCAGTTTCTCCGTCTGAGTATCTGTCCAAATTTGATGGATGTTGTCGATGCACAGGTTCACCTTACTCATGGGATCGTCCGGCAGATTGGGGTTGATGATCCGCTGATCCAGCCCGAGTTTTCGTCCGTCCGACGTAATCTTGAGCATATTATCGACCGACGGGTCAATCGTTCCGGAGTGAACCTTGGTTGCACGTTCCGATAATTCCGTCATCATCGCCTGCTGAACTTCTGTCGGCTGCGCCACAACATTGTGATAGACCGGCGTGGGGGTGGGCAGGTGAAGCTGATCGGCAGTCTTGATGTCAGCCGCTTCCTTGAACAGATTCATGAGTTCCGGAAGATTGAAGAATTTCGCAAATCTTGTTCTTGCGCGGTAGCCGGTTCCTTCCGGCGCCAGTTCGATGGCGGTGGAAGTTTCGCCGAACGTGGATGCCCATGCGTCGAAGTGATTCAGATGTTTTTTCTCCAACGTGTCATGCTGAAGATAACGCATCATCGTGTAAAGTTCCGTCATACTGTTGCTTACAGGCGTACCCGTAGCGAATACCACACCTTTACTGCCGGTAATCTCGTCCAGATACCGGCATTTCATGAGCATATCGGAGGATTTCTGTGAATCCGTCGTTGAAAGTCCAGCGACGTTCCGCATTTTTGTGTAGAGGAAGCAGTTCTTAAAACTATGCGCTTCGTCTACATAGAGCCGGTCAACCCCAAGCTGTTCAAAGGTAATCACATCGTCTTTGCGGGTATCATCCTGCAATTTTGACAACCGTGATTCCAGACTTTTCTTCGTACGTTCCAACTGCTTGATCGTAAACCGCTCCGCATTGCTGGCTTCCAGTTCTCCGATCCCGTCGGTGATTTCCTCAATTTGTTCCTTCAGCAGTTTCTCCTGCCGTTCTTTTGACATCGGGATTTTCTCAAACTGGCTGTGTCCCATGATTACGGCATCGTAGTTGCCGGTGGCAATTCTGGCGCAGAATTTCTTGCGGTTTGCCGGTTCAAAATCCTTTTTAGTAGTAACGAGAATGTTCGCAGAAGGATAGAGCCGTAGGAATTCACTTGCCCACTGTTCGGTAAGGTGATTGGGGACGGCAAACAGCGGTTTGTTGCACAGTCCCAGCCGCTTACTTTCCATTGCCGCCGCGACCATCTCGAAGGTCTTCCCAGCCCCCACTTCGTGTGCAAGCAGGGTATTTCCGCCATAGAGGATGTGTGCGACAGCGTTTTTCTGATGCTCCCGGAGAGAGATTTCGGGATTCATACCGTTGAAGCGGATATGCTCCCCGTTGTATTCGCGCGGACGGCTGCTGTTGAAAAGTTCGTTGTACCGATCCACCAACGTGTGCCGGCGGTCGGGGTCTTTCCATATCCAATCCTGAAACGCATCCTTGATTGCCTGCTGTTTCTGCTGTGCCAGAGTGGTTTCCTTGGAATTCAGCACACGCCGTTCCTTACCGTCCGCATCGGTGACGGTATCGTAAATCCGGACATCCCGCAGATTCAGCGTTTCCTCCAGAATTTTGTATGCGTTGATCCGGTCTGTACCGTAAACATGGAACGCATTGATATTGGCACTGTCCACACTCTTCCCGGTGATATTCCACTCTGCCGTAACTTCGGAATAGTTCACACTGATCTTGCGCCGGTGGTAGAACGCCGGATTCAGCAGTTCAAGCATGAATTGCTGGATGGATTCCTTGTCAATCCATGTGGCACCGAGCCGGACATCAATTTCGTGTGCTTCCAGTTTCTTCGGCTGTGCGGCGGTCAGAGCTTCCACATTAACAGTAAAAGCAGGATTGTCAGCGGCATATGCTTCAGCAATCCGCAATTTTTCACGCACGTTGCCGGAAAGGTATTCGTCCGCGGTGACATAGCGGATACTGCCATCACTTTTCGCAGGTTCGGGAATCTGGAAGATTACGCCCCGGAGATCGGCGGCAAGTTCGTCAGCAGATTTTGCGGTAAGTTCGGACATATACGTCATATCCACTTTCGCTTTTTCCGCAATGGATACAGCCAGTGCTTCGGCGGCAGTGTCAACGGACGTGACCACAGTGTTTGGCATGATCGTCCGTTTGGTGAACATATCGGCTTTCCGTTTCAGCTTGTGATCTTCATCAAGAATTTCCAGAGAGCAGAGCAGATAGTAGGACGAATCTTCCGCAAAGGCGGCACGGTTGGGACGGTCATTGATGAGTCCATATTTGGCTGAAAAATCCTCGTAAAGTTGATTCAACCTGTCTTGTGTCTGGATGATTTCCGTATCACCGGCACCGTAAAGCTGCTTGTCGATCAGATCATGCACACAGTCCCGCAGTTCCACCATACCTTTCACACGCTCTTTCGCGGTGGCGTTGAGATTCGGCTGTACCATGATGGAGTTTTCACGGTAATATACTTCGCCATCCACCACGGTGTAGCTGTAATTCTTCACGTTCGGATCGGCAGGGAGAGTTTTGTCAATGGATTCGTTGTCACCGAGATCGGGTAGCTCAGCTTCCTTGTACTGTCCGCCGATATGTTTGACCGCTTCATGAAGCAGATCGGCAAGAGATACATCAGTCAGAGGTTCGCACGTTACTTCTTTCGCACTGCCGTACATCATATCGTCCAGTTTCAGCGTACCGAGAACCATTTC
>JAFQWY010000364.1 GCA_017407225.1 Clostridia bacterium
ACGGCAACTGCGGCTTCTATGCCGTAATCGACGGTGTCACAACCATCATCTGCCGTTTCCTCAGCGGACGGAATCTCCCCAGATACTCCGTTCTGACCCATGCCTGCGAAGATCTGGCTGAAAAGTGCCGCGAAAAGAAGGATCCCGGCGAACCCGTGGTCAATACCGAACAGGAACGCTTCTGCCCCAAGTGCGGACGTCCCTTCATCCACGGCACCAAGCTCTGTCCCTTCTGCCGTGATACCAAGGAAGTTTACAAAAAGCTGTGGGGTCTCACCAAGGGTCTCCGCTTCATGCTGTTCTTCCCGCTGATCGTATCCGCAATCTCCCTGGTTATCCAGTTCGTACTGCCCGCCATCCAGAAAACCGCGGTCAACGACTACCTGACCAACGAATCCGTTTACAACCCGGACGGTATTTCCTTCTCCGACCCCAATATGCAGGCGTTTGTGCTGATCTTTATATCCATCATCGCAATCGACCTGGTACAGCGTATCCTCGGCGTTATGCAGAGCCGTCTGTCGGCCATCTCCGGCAACAAGTTCACGCTGATGATGCGTACCCTCCTTTACGAAAAGATTTCCACCCTCTCCATTGCATCCATCTCCCGGAAATCCACCGGTGACCTGATGGGCCGTATCACCAGCGACGTCAACGTGGTTCAGGCCTTCATGACCGGCCAGCTGCCGTCCCTGTTCACCCAGATCACCTCCTTCGTACTGGCTCTCGTATTCCTCCTGATCCTCAACCCCGTGATGAGCTTATTCGTATTCGTGCCCATCCCGCTGGTTGTGTATCTGGTTTCCAAGTTCTGGTCCACCATGCAGAGCCGCAACAAGAAGAACTGGATTCTGGCTCACCATGTAAACCTGTACCTGCAGGATATCATGAACGGTGTCCGCATTGTCAAGGCATTCGGCAACGAATCCCGCGCCATCGAAGGCTTCCACAAGCGTACCGACCGTTCCTCCCATCAGGCGGAATCCAATGCCCTCCTGTACGATACCATCTTCCCGCTGCTGGGCTTTGCGGTCCGTATCGGTTCCTACCTGATTCTGTTCTATGGTAACTACCTGCTGTTCACCGGTGACATGAACTACGGTGATCTCCACCAGTTCAACTCCTACGCCAACATCATCTACGGCCCTCTGCTCTGGATCACCTTCATCCCCAGAAACATTTCCGCGTTCCTCACCTCTCTCGGCAAGGTTCTGGAAATCCTGGAAGAAGAACCTGAAGTTTCCGATATCGGTCTTCCTATCGATATCGCAATCGAAGGCGACGTACAGCTTCAGAATGTTACCTTCGGCTACGAAACCTACAACCCCGTTCTGGAAAATATCAGCGTAGATGTAAAGAAGGGTGAAATGATCGGTATCGTCGGTCACTCCGGCTGCGGCAAGACCACGCTGATCAACCTCCTCATGCGTCTCTACGATGTAACCGAGGGCGCCATCCTCATCGACGGCGTCAACATCAAGGATATTTCCCAGAACGCACTCCGTTCCCAGATCGGTGTCGTTCTTCAGGAAACCCACCTGTTCTCCGGTTCCATCCGTGACAACATCAAGTACGCAAAGCCCATGGCATCCGATGAAGAAGTTATCGCAGCTGCCAAGCTGGCCAACGCTCACGACTTCATCGTAAACCTCCCCGAAGGCTACAACACCATGATCGGTGAAAAGGGCTACTCCCTCTCCGGCGGTGAACGTCAGCGTGTGGCAATCGCCCGTGCGCTGATCCACGACCCGAGAATCCTGATCCTTGACGAAGCGACCGCGGCACTGGATACCGAGACCGAAAAGCTCATCCAGGATGCGATCAACAAGCTGACCAAAGACCGTACCTCTTTCTGTATCGCCCACCGTCTGTCCACTCTCCGCAACGCAGACAAGCTGCTGGTTCTGGACAAGGGTCATCTGGTAGAATACGGTACTCACTCCGAGCTGCTGGAACTGAAGGGTTACTACTGGAAGCTGGTTATGGCTCAGCGTCAGGACTCCGGTATGCTGGACAAGGCCAACAAAGCCATCGCCGCAAAGAAATCCTCTTAAATAAAGTATCCGGCCTGTTCCACCGAACGGGTCGGATTTTTTTGCCTGTTTCCGGATAAAATTTGCTGAAATCCTTGAAATTGCCTTGCCAAACCAACCGGTTCTGTGTTATAATATATGGAGATAAAATGAAGCTATCCTTGTGTATCCGGAGGTTATCGTATGAGCATTCAGGCAGACAGAGTTATCGCCGAAAGAACAGCCAAAACAATCTATCTCGCAGGTGACTGCGCGGTAAAGCTTTTTGATAAAAATTATCCCGCATCCGCAGTTCTCAGCGAAGCGCAGCGTCAGGCACTGGCATCCGAATGCGGACTGAAGGCTCCCCGTGTTCTCAAGGTGGAACCCGATGACGGCCGATGGGCAATCTGGTCCGAGTACATTCCCGGCATCACCCTCTGGGAAGCCATGAAAAACGCTGAGGACATCACCCCCCTTCTGAACAATTTTGTGGATCTGCAGATGACCATTCACGATGCGGAGCTGAGAGATCTTCCCTGCCTCCACGAATTCGCGGCTCACAAGCTGGCATCCTCCCCGCTGGATTCCGTCAAGCGGTATGAGCTGATGAACATTCTGGAAAATATGCCGGAAGAAAAGAAAGTCTGCCACTGCGACTTCGTTCCGTGGAATATCATCCTCAAGAACGACAATCCCGACGATCCCTATCTCCTTGACTGGCCTTTCGCCTCTCACGGCAACAAGGACGCCGACGTTGCACAGACCTTCCTGACCTTCAACATTTACGGCGAAACCAAGCTTGCCGTAGACTACGTAAAGCTGTATGCGGAAAAATCCGGCACCTATCTGCGCGGCATTCTCCGCTGGGTACCCGTTCTGGCAGCCTGCCGTCTGGCATCCGAGCATCTTGCCGACAAAAAGACCGAATACAACATTCTCGAACACTTCGCCTACGTTTCCAATCTGAAGATTTAATCCCTGCGGGCCTTTTTTCTCAGGCCGAATTATCTTAATATCACACGACCTTACGCTGCTCTGATTGTTCCGGACGCAGCAAAAAAGCAGTCAATCCGTCAGGATCGGCTGCTTTCTTTTGTTTACTTGCGGAGTTTATTAATCAGGAGGGAGATGATCCGGTCACGGTTGATGTGGTCAACGTGCTCGATGGTTCCCTCGTATTTGTCGAATTCATACGCGCAGTATCTGTCCCTGTCGCCGACCACGTAGGGTCTGGGCTGAACGGATGCGGCGTAGGTAGCGGGATCAATGATACCGGCGATGGTGGAAATATCCCAGATCACGCGGCTCCAGGAAACGGCACCGTTCGGCTTGCACTCTGCCACGTTGTCGCACAGATAATCGCCAAGAGGGGAGTTGCCTCTGAAGAAGTGCTCCAGCTCGTGGATTTCCATGATCAGGTGGGAAACCACACCGGAACAGGGGAACTGCAGTACGGGAACACCGGACTTGAATACGGCATTTGCGGCATTGACGTCGCCCTGCAGGTTGAATTCGGGACCGCCGAACCATCTTGCATGACCGCCCAGCCAGATCACGCCGATCTTTTCCTTGATTTCGGGGTACATCAGAATGGCGGAAGCCACGTTGGTGATGGCGCCGATGGGCACGATGAAGGTAATGCCGTCATACGCCAGAACGGTTTCGGCAATCTTGTGAGCCGCTTCGGATTCCACCGGAGTATCCGTATCGGGCATCCGTTCGGTGGATCCCCGGTAATAGGGCGGAATCTTCGCGCCGTGGGATTTATTCACCAGACCGGTGCAGATACCGATTTCCCGGTAGCTTCTCTCCATACCGTCGGCGTAGGATTCGCTGCGGCTGTTGTGGAAGGGAGCCGCCGTGATGCACGCCAGATCAATCCGTTCGGGAGCCAGCATTGCCAGAGCCACCGCAAACTGGTCGTCGATTTCGTTGTAGGTGTCGGTGTCCAGAATCACACGCTTCACCCCGGGCTTTCTCAGTTCTTCCGTGATGTTGAACATGGTAGGGTCTCCTTTATCTGAAGTAAATTTAGGTCGGATTTACGCCTTGAGATTGAATTCCTGCTTCATTTCCTTGTTGGCTTCCACGATCCGCTCCTGATAGTATGCTTCCAGATCGTTGGCGGCGGCACATTCGCGGATCAGCTTATAGGTGGCATCGGCGATCTTCGGATACGCACTGCCGAATGCCAGAGCGAAGTCAAAGGACGCGGTATCCAGAATCATGTCCAGCATATTCACGGACTCGTTGTCCCGGAGAACGTGCAGCATGGACTGATTCACATATTCATCGTAGATATAGCCGTAGGATGCAGCGTTGAGCGCAGCCAGCGTGACCGCAGCAAACTCCCCGTTGGTATGGTTGATGGGCACGGAGAACACCAGCTCGTTATTGGAAATCAGGGTCCTGTACTCCCCGCTTTCCGTCTCCTTGGGCAGGGGCACGATTCCCCAGTCGGCAGCTGCATTGGTCATCCAGTTCATGATGTAGAGATAGTCGGTGAGGAACGCAGACTGTCCGTCAGCAAATGCCGTTACCGCTCCGCCGTCTGCGGTAATCTTCGCCATAGGATCGTTGTAAAGATCGTACAGCACATCCATGGCAGGCTTGACTTTATCCAGATTATAGCCGATGATGGGAGTGCGGCGGTTTCCGGTGTTGATAAAATCGTTGCCGGATGCCTTGAACACCAGATCGGGAATCCGGGATGCGGTGTTTTCCGCCGTGAAAGTGTGATATGCTTCCTGCCCTGCCGCAGTTCTGGTGCTGTTCAGCGTCCGCACCGCTTCATTCAGTTTCAGGTATTCATCCCACGTCCACTTGCCGCCGACCACGGAGGAGTAAATCTCACCGGGATCCGCGCCGGCTTCTCTCAGCACGGTTTTGTTCATGTACATCGCAGAATAGGAGGACGGACTGATGGACGCGTGCCCTGCCACACCGTAGGTGGAGAATCCGCCCGAGGTCATAGCGGAAGACTCCGCATTGAAATATGGCTGATCGATATCGAAGAACGGCAGACTCCGCATATTCATCAGGGTATTTTCCGCCCGGAAACTGCCGACCATGTACACGGGCACCATCAGCAGATCCGTATAGTATTCCCCTGCCGCCTCCGCCTGCTTCATTTCGGTGAGCATGGTGCCGGCTTCCTTCAGGGACATGACCAGGGAAATCCCCAGCTGCTCTTCAACCTTCGCATTCCGCTCGATGGCCAGCTTGGACACGGAGGATCCGGTATCCTCGGGTGCAATATACTCCGTCGAAGGTGTGGTGATAAAAAACACCGCTCCGCCGTAGTCGCGCTTGGAAATCGAGCTGAGGTACTGCTCCGCCAGCTGTTTACCGTCACCGGAGGCATCGTATTTGGTATATTCGGTAAAAACGTAGTCGTCCGCACCGGGGGATGTATGATCGGCGGCAGTCTCCTCCTGCTTCTCGCCGGAAATATCATTGACAATGATAAAACCGCAGGAAGTCATGGAAAGGGACGCCGCAAGCAGAAGTGCGGTCAGACGCAAAAATTTCATGTGGGTACTCCAATATATTAGATGTAGTGATTCTGTTCTGAGAAAAGCAGGAAACCGGCAGAATACGGTTTCCCGTCCATGGCAGATATTACCGGTTAAAATCGTGGGTGAAGTATGGTATAATGGTAGCGCCCGGCAAAACAAAACAAAGGAGCTAATTTATGAAACCGAACCTGAAAACCATACTGACATCTGCCATTCTGATCTGTACGCTCGCCCTGAGTGTCCATGGCGCCGACACCGCAATCGACACATCCGGCTACCGCATGGAACGAAACGGCGTAAACGTGACCGTGGACGGCTGGGATTACGAGGGCGAAGTTTACAAAGTCAACAATACAGCCTATGTGGGTCTGCGGGAATTCGCCTGCTACGCCGACAACTCCGTGGTCAGCTGGAACGAGGATTCCCTGACCGCCACGGTAACCACCGATTCTCTGACTCTCTCGGCCGTGGAAAACCGGCGATCCCTGGATGCAAACGGAAGGATTCTCTGGTGTGAATTCGGTGTCTTCCGCATTGACGATGCCCTCTACGTACCGCTGAGGCAGATCGCACAGGCCTTCGGCTTTGATGCCGTCTACATCGGCAGTGAAAACCGTACTTATCTGACCCGTCATCGCGGTGCCATCGAATCCGGCGACACTTACTATGACGAAGAAGAGCTGCACTGGCTTTCCCGGATCATTCATGCGGAATCCCGGGGCGAGCCGTTTCTCGGCAAGCTTGCGGTGGGCACGGTGATTCTCAACCGTGTGGATGCCCCACAGTTTCCGGACACCATCTACGGCGTCATCTTTGACAACCGGAACGGCACCCAGTTCACGCCAACAGCCAACGGCACCATCTACCAGACCCCCGGCGAGGACTCGGTCATGGCGGCGAAGATCTGTCTGGAAGACACCCGTCTCTCTGACGAAATTCTGTACTTCCTGAACCGGCGGATTGCCTCCAGCTTCTGGATCGTGGAAAACTGCCGCTTCGTCATGGAAATCGGCGGCCACAGCTTCTACGCGCCGTGATTATCTGATTTCCAGCTGCTTGACACGGGCCTTGATGCGGCGGATGTCCTTCATCATCTTCAGACTGTCGGACAGAAGCCGCACCTTGGATTCCCGGTGATTGATCACCTTGACGGGATATTCCCGGATGGTTTTGCCCATTTTCTGGGCGATCATGAGCACTTCAAAGTCGAATGCCCATCCGTTGACGGTGGTATTGGCAAAAATCTTCCGGGCAGTGTCCCCGTGGAACATTTTCATGCCGCTCTGGGAGTCGCTGAGCTTAAATCCGGCGGTCAGAGCAAGGACTCTGATGAAGGTCTTTGATGCCAGCTTCCGCAGAAACGTGTAGCCGGCATAGCCTTCGGGATGGATTGCCCGGGATCCGATGAGCAGATCCCCGCCCTTTTCCCGGATATCGGTGAGCATATCGCCGATGATCTCCGCACCGTAGGCAAGGTCGCTGTCGGTGAAGCACACATAGTCCCCGGCAGAAGCAAGCATCCCCAGACGGACCGCGCTTCCCTTGCCGCCGTTCTTTTCAGCAGTCACCAGACGGATTTCACCATGGTTCAGCGCGTGTTCAGCGGCATACTTTTCCGCCAGAGCGCCGCAGCCGTCCGTGGAACCGTCATCGGAGAAAATAATCTCATAAGTCACGGAATGAACCGCGGCGTAAGCCTCAAGGGCATCGGTCAGACCCTTTGCGCAGGCTTCCACCACGGTTTTTTCGTTGTACATGGGAATAATTACGGACAGTTTCATTTTTTCACCTTAAATACCGAAATATTCACCTCAGCCGTCACGTCAAGAGTTTCCCGTTCGGCAAGTCTTGCACGTCCCGCTTCGGTGGTTTTATAGTAGAACGGCGTCATCACGAACAGGGACGCGATGTCCGCCTTATTTTCGATGGTTGTGCTGTATCTGAGATTCCGACGGGTCACAAGTTCAAATCCCTCCGGAGTCTCCGGCAGGCTGTCGGACAGATGCACATCCTCGTAGATCAGCTGCCGCATTTCCAGAAGATGATCCCGTCCGGATGACACTACCGCGAGGATTCCGTCTTCTCTGAGAATCCGCCGCGCTTCCTCTCCTGCCACGGGAGCAAACATACTGAGGGCGCAGTCCACGCTTTGATCCGCCACCGGAAGATGGAAGATGTTCCCCGGCATGAACGCGCACTGCACGGGAGAATCCGAATCCCCGCCGATGCCGTCACGGGAAAGATAGCCGCATGACTTGGCCAGTTTGGAAGCACATTCGGCGGCATATTTGGAGGCATCGAAGCCCAGCGCCAGCACATTCCGTCCGGTCTTTTCGTGAACCTCACCGGCGATGCGGCAGGTATGGTGCCCTTCCCCGCATCCCATGTCGCAGATCACACCGCCGTCCGTGAACCCGGAAATCACGTCAGCAGCCGCGGAGCTGATCCGGCTGTAGTACCCTTTTGCGAGAAAATCCACCCGTGCCCGGACCATGTCTTTTTCGTCCCCGGTGCGTGCGTTTTTCTCTTTTCCGGGCGGAAGCATATTCACATACCCGGATTTTGCGATATCAAATGTGTGTCCCGCCTGACAGATCAGGGAGCGGTTTTCACGCCGCAGACCGCCGCCGCACACGGGACAGATGATGGTATTGAAAATATTTGTCATGATAGATGATCCACTGAGAATTTTACTCCACTATGGCCTTGATCAGCTTGGCGTGAAGAGCATACCGCTCGGCGTTGTTGATATTGGTACAGGTGGACATGGTGATAATCCGGTCGGTTTCGGTGAAGGTCATGTCCTTCTGATGCTTGGAATTTGCCTTCACTTCCTCGCAGAACGTGATGAACTCGTCCGTGGTGCGGAATCCGGTCTTGAAATAGTTGTAGTCCATGCGGGTTTTGTACACCGAAAACGGCTCGTAGATAAAAATACCATCGTTGGTATAAATATTGATGGTGGTGTTATAGAAATACTCCTCGTAGGTGGAATCCTTGATGAACTTTTCCATGTCGTGGAACATGGCACCGGAGGTGATATTGTGCCCGTACATGACGGTATTGAAATTCCGGTTGATCTCCTCGTAATTGCGGTAGTCCACGAAAATGGATCCGTTGGGGAGGAATTCGCCGGTATAGGCATGATTCAGGTAGTAGTCGTTGTCCTCCCCCTGCACCAGCGGATAGTCGATGGTGGTTCCCTCCACGCTGATCCATCCGTACACATCGGGATTGATCTGGGCGAGGGAGGCAATACCGGCACGCATCCGCTCCAGAACTTCGTTGTTGTTCTTCTTCGCGGGGGAATCCGCAGCAGCCTCTGCCATTTCCTGCTCAATTCCGGCGATCCGGTCGGACAGACTCACCATGGTCTGCTCCTCGGAGTCCCCGGCCAGGTAGCTGACTTCCCCTTCCTCGGGCCGGAAGGCGTCGATGTCGTTGAAATTGAATCCGGAAGAGAAAAACTCCTCCTGAAGCTGGCTGTAAATCTCCACGCTCCGCTGTTTGTCGATCAGATTCTGCACAAGCATGAGACAGCTGGCCGCGAACACGGTAAGACAGATCCAGAACATGATCCGCCGTGCGATCTCGAAGACGGACACTCCTTTTTTCGCGGCAGCGGCGGAGCTGAGGGTGATATCCTCCTCGGTCAGGTCATCCAGCGAATTGATGAACACGCCGCCTGCGAAATCCTCCCTGGATCCGTCAAGCTCCAGTTCGGCTTCCATTGCCGCGTTTCCTTCATCACTGCGCTGTTTTTTCATATGTTTCAGGTATGCTATCAGATTCATCGGTACTCCTGTTGACCCGGGAAAAAGCAAAAGTCCCGGATGCAGATAATTCGCCATTATTCATGTACTATTATACAACATTCTCCGTTTGAATCAAGTGTTTTTGATGATTTTATTTTGAATTATTATTTAATACCTCCGATCCGTTCATTCATGCTCCGGGAAAACACAGATGCAGCGGCAAAAAATTTCCGGAAAAATTCACGCAAACCCCTTGCGCCGGGGCGTCGTTTGTGCTATAATTCAACCGTACCAGAAAACGGAAGCATAGCTCAGTTGGTTAGAGCGTTCGGTTCACATCCGAGAGGTCTTGGGTTCGAGCCCCAATGTTTCCATGCGGCACGGTGCCGCTGCCAGGCTCGGCGTACTTGAAGTTTTAGCTGTACGCGATCCCACGAAGGTGGGGTGTGGCGGAGGCTGATTCAGGCGGTACGCTGACGGTACGGAACATCTGCGGTTTGCGGGTGTTTTTTATTTTTCCAAAACAAACAACAGCCGAGGGCTGATCCGCGCAGGATTGCCTCCGGCTGATTTTGTTTATTGATTACTCGCGGACTGGCACCTGTTCACACCTCGGCCACCACAGATTCTTCATCGGTCAGTGCAGTCACGATATATTTACCTGCCGTGCGTGCACGTTCTGCGTAAGTCTCCCGTTCAGGAGTCATGTGGCAGAACAGAATCCCCTGATACAGACCAAGCCCGCGCATATCGGTGACACCGCAGGGATCATCAAAATCCCGGACATGGGTCAGATCTGCCGTAACAATGTGAGCACCTGCACTTCCGCCCACATAAACGGCACCGTTCTTAATATACGTTTCAACCGCACAATCAAAACCGGTTTCCCGGATTTTCCGCATGGTGAGAAAGGTGTTTCCTCCGCTGACATATATCACATCAATCTGCAGTTCGCGGAACCGCTCCGGCGTTCTGCTGCTGAACACGATAATATTTTCTCTCTCGAATCCCAGACTCTCCAGCCTGTCGTGATACTTGCCGCTGCGTATTTTCTCCTCTGTTGCTTTTTCGTTGGGGATAAACAGTACGCGGCACGCCCCGATCGGTTTGGGCAGATTCTCCAGAATGACCTTCCGTGACTTTGGATTCCCAAAATCCGAAGAAGAGAGAATCAGCTTTCCCATTACACCACCCGATGGGCTTCCAAGATGCCTTTGTATGCATCGATGTCGCTGAATGTGAGCCATTCGTCCTCGTATTCGATTTCCCCTGTCTGGTTATCGTAGGGATCCAGGCGCATGAACTTCTTCTTCGGTTCCGCCTCGGTCTGGAATGCTTCGCAGGCAATGAAGCGGAAGGGGTCGAAGTTGCCGAACAGCCAGTTCCAGGACTCAAGGTCCCCGTTTCTCAGAGCGCTTCCGCCGTAGGAACAGTCTGCATGGAGCCATCCCCAGGGTTCCACATAGAATTTTGCCCAGTCATGGCTTGCCACACGGCTGGGATTGCAGGCATTGCCGGACTGCCATCTTGCGGGAATTCCCGCGATTCTGCACAGAGTCACGAACAGCAGTGCCATCACGCCGCAGTCGCCCCGACCGTTGACCGCCGCATACATGGGAATATTGTCAAACAGGCGGTATTCGCGGACAAAGCTGTACTTGACATGGCTTGTAACGTAATCGTAGAACCGGCGTGCGATCTTCAGATGATTGGTTTCGTTTCCCTTGAGATACGCGGCCAGCTTCTTCAGATAGGGCGTGAAGATGATATGGGGCTCATACTCCTCTGTGAACACGCGGAGTCCGGGCGGCACATCATTCCGTGCGGCATCGAAGCTCAGCTCCTTGTACCGCGCGGTATTGGTGAAGGAGAAGGTGATCTCGAACTTTTCGCCCTTGTGATAGGGGAATTCCGCATACACGGTACGGGCGCCGGCATTGCTGACGAAATAGTCGGGATGGGACACGGACAGCAGTCTGATGTCGCTCTGTTCCTCGCATTCGCAGGGGAACGGGAGCCATGCCCGGAGGATTTTGCCCTCCCGCTCGTGTTCGGCATCGGGCTTGATCCACATCCTGACGGTGTAGTTCCAGGCATGGAATCCGGTTTCCTTCTGGATCCGGATGTTTTCGTTTTCACCGATGCCCGGATTGTAGGTCTCGCCGGGATGATCGAATTCCCACAGGTATTTCGCGCATCTGCCGCCCAGAATATTGGCGCCTGCATCCTTGTGGAAGCGGAGTCCGTCCGCGGTGAGCAGATAGTCCGCATGACCGGTGTTGATGATATCGGTGAGGTTCTCCTTCCCGAAGCCGGGGTGCTTTTCGGCGATGACGGCGATCATTTCGTCCTCGGTAATCTGATAATCATTCATCAGCCCCCACGCAAAATACCGTTCCAGCTTCAGTCTGCCCTCCATGATGGGGTCAAACTTCGGGAATGTGTTCGGATCGAGCAGTCTGTCGATTTCATCCAGCTCTTCCCGGTACCGTCCGGCATACCGCAGACTCTTGAGAGAATCCGGCAGTTCCACCGACATGAGTCTGATATCGTCGTAATTGAAGGGTTCGTGGATCATATTGTGCCTCCTGAAGTGAGTTTTCGGTTCAGTTTCCCGCTATGACCGTAACGGAAGGTTTGTATTCCCGGAACAGTTTTTCCACATCCTCAATGGAGAGAAGTTCGGTGTCATCCAGAATAAAATACCCGGAAGCCGAAGCTGCGCCGTCCTCGCCCTTGCCGAATACCACCGCAATGGGAGTACCGTTCTCAAAAGTGTACAGATAGATGCAGTGTTCGGTGATATCCCTGCAGACAAATTTCTTCCCGGCCGTGCACACGCTGGCCGCCATGGTCTCGTTCAGTCCCTGTGCGGCATTGATTTTGGTAATCACGGAAGCAAGGGCGCCGTTGTCGAAATAGGAACGCAGACCGTCGGACATGGCCACATCCGCCAGTCCCAGGGATTCCCGCAGGCGGTCGCTGTCAAGGGTGATCCGGTATACGGAGCGGTATCGGCCGTAGGAGCCTTCATCCAGTTTTGCGGCGATTTCCAGAACCTCCGCTTTTCCGCTGAGTGCGGTAAGGTAGTCCCGGTTTCCCACCAGCTCCTCCATCATGCCCACCACATCCATGCCGTGATCCACGGGGGGGGTTCCGCCGGCTGCGCATGAAGTCAGCATCAGTGCTGCGAGTCCGGCGCACAGAATATGTTTCAGTTTCATAATTTCTCCTGATTCTGGTATGAAAAAAGGCGCAGCATCACACGACACCGCGCCTGATTGTTTCATTTACGCCTGAGCAGCGTCAACGATCTTTGCGAACTTTTCGGGAACGAGGGAAGCACCGCCGATGAGACCGCCGTCAACGTCCAGCTTAGCCAGAAGTTCAGCTGCGTTGCCGTCGTTCATGGAACCGCCGTACTGGATGGTGAGAGCTTCCGCAACTTCTTCGTTGTAGAGGCCTGCAACAACCTTACGGATGAGAGCGCATACTTCTTCAGCCTGTTCGGGAGTAGCGGTGAGACCGGTACCGATCGCCCATACGGGTTCGTACGCGATGATCACGTTCTTCATCTGTTCAGCGGGGATACCAGCAAGGTCCAGCTTGGTCTGCATGGAAACGATTTCTTCGGTGATGCCGGACTGGCGTTCGCCGAGAACTTCACCCAGGCAGAGGATAACCTTCAGACCTGCGTCCAGAGCAGCGCGGGTTCTCTTGTTGACGGTTTCGTCGGTTTCGCCGAAGTACTGTCTTCTTTCGGAGTGACCAACGATTACGTATTCGATGCCGCATTCAACCAGCATATCAGCAGCGATTTCGCCGGTGAAAGCACCCTTTGCTTCGAAGTGAACGTTCTGAGCGCCGATCTTTACATTGGTGCCCTTTGCAGCTTCCACAGCAGCAGCGATGTCAACGAAGGGAACGCAGAGAACAACTTCACAGCCGTCCTTGCCTGCAACCAGCTCAGCGGTCTTGGCGATAGCGGTCTTGGCAGCGGAAGGAGTCATGTTCATCTTCCAGTTGCCGGCGATAATAACCTTACGGGATTCCTTTTTCATGATGTTAAACCTCTGTTTATATATAATATAGTTCTATTTGCGGAGCAAATATACCTCAACGTGCGAAGCACATTTCACGGATGCAATGCATCCATTTCACATCGCGCAGGCATATTTCACTTGAAAATACGGGGGAAAGCCATCAGCCGTCCCCCGTTATTGTTCAATTCTTACTTGTCGAGCAGGCAAGCGATACCGGGAAGTTCAAGACCTTCGAGGAATTCGAGGGACGCGCCGCCGCCGGTGGAGATGTGGGTCATCTTGTCAGCGTAGCCGAGGGTTTCAACTGCTGCTGCAGAGTCACCGCCGCCGATGATGGAGATTGCGCCGGATTCAGCAACTGCCTTGGTACCGGAAGCGAAGTTTTCCCATTCGGAAACACCCATCGGGCCGTTCCAGATTACGGTGCCGGAACCAACGATGGTCTTGGAGTAGAGTTCCTGAGTCTTTTCGCCGATATCAAGACCCATCCAGCCGTCCGGAATGGAATCGGAGTAAATACGCATGAAGGTAGCGTCTTCCTTGTATTCACGTGCGATTACGTTGTCAACGGGAAGGAGGAAGTTAACGCCCTTAGCGCGAGCCTTTGCAAGGAGTTCACGAGCCAGGTCGAGCTTGTCTTCTTCGCAGATGGAAGTACCGGTGGTGTTGCCCAGAGCGCGGAAGAAGGTGTAAGCCATACCGCCGCCGATGATGAGGGTGTCAACCTTTTCAATGAGGTTGTTGATAACGCCGATCTTGTCGGAAACCTTAGCGCCGCCGAGAATAGCAACGAAGGGTCTCTTGGGATCTTCCAGAGCGCCGCCCATAACAGCGATTTCCTTCTGGATCAGGTAGCCGCATACTGCGGGCAGGTAATCAGCAACACCTGCGGTGGAGGAGTGTGCACGGTGAGCGGTACCGAATGCGTCGTTAACGTAAACTTCTGCGAGAGAAGCGAGAGCCTTGGAGAATTCGGGATCGTTCTTTTCTTCAGCAGCGTGGAAACGAACGTTTTCGAGAAGCAGAACTTCGCCGTTCTGGAGAGCAGCAGCCTTAGCCTGTGCATCGGGACCTACAACGTCCTTAGCGAGGGTTACATTGATGCCCTTCTTTGCGAGGTCGTCAGCAACGATCTTCAGGGACAGCTTGGTGATATCCTTCTTGCCCTTTTCCAGAGCAGCAGCTGCAGCAGCTTCCTGTTCTTCAGCGGGCAGTTCAGCGATCTTCTTCTTTTCCTTCTTGTCGAGCTTGAGTTCAGCGTCGAGAACGTTGTGGGGTCTGCCCATGTGGGAGCAGAGGATAACCTTGGCGCCCTGAGCGATCAGGTAGTTGATGGTCTGCATAGCACCGACGATACGCTTGTCGTCAGTGATCACGCCATCCTTAACGGGTACGTTGAAGTCGCAGCGGACGAGAACCCGCTTGCCGGCAACGTCGATGTCTTCTACGGACTTCTTGTTGTAGGTCATAGTTCTATACCTCTTCTATAATAGGATTTATGATATTCACACATTATTTAATATACCACATTTCGCCTGTATAATCAACAGTTTTTTGAAATTTTCTGCGTTTTTTCTGTTTTTGCTAAAAATATGAATCCTACAGGGTTTGAGTTGATTCAACTTGAAAATATCCCCGGCCGGATCTGTCAAAAAAACGCATCTTATGCCCGTCTGCCGTTGACAGATCCCGGATCATCTGATAAAATATAATGTAGTCATATCTTTACCATACAGAAGGAACCGATTTATGAACAAAGAACTGCTTCTCGAAGAACTCTCCCGCTGGGCGGACGACACCGTCAGCGTAATTTTCAAGGAATCCACCGAATCCACCAATGCCGATGCCCGTGAGCTGATCGGAAACGGCATGACCGGTACAGCTCTCATCGTGGCCGACTCCCAGACCGGCGGACGGGGACGACAGGGCAAAACCTTCCTCTCCCCCGAGGGCGGGCTGTACATGACCCTTGCATACCGCTCCGAAGTACCGCTGCAGAGCGTGATTCCCATGACTTCCGCGGCGGCTGTGGGCGTATGCCGGGCCATCTCCGACGTTGCCGGAGCAGAATGCGGCATCAAGTGGGTCAACGACATCTACTACGACGGCAGAAAGCTGGCCGGAATTCTGGTGGAATCCATCAACGACTATGTGGAAATGACCTCCGACTACCTCATCATCGGCATCGGCATCAACATGACCACCGCTCCGGACGTGGAGAACATCGGCGGCGTGACTGCTGCTGCCCTCTGCGACGAAGGTTATGACGTGGAAGTGGAAACCCTCTGCGCCAAGATCGTGGGCGAGCTTCTTGCCTTCCGCAACTCCGGCTACTACTTCCCTGCCTACATCGACGAATACCGCCGGCGCTCCGTGGTACTGGGACGTGAAATCACCTTCACCCGGAACGGTGAAACCTGCGTGGGTACCGCCGAAGCCATCGGTGACAACGGCGAGCTGATTGTTCGGAGCGGAGACGCACTTCTCACCCTCGCGTCCGGCGAAATCAGTGTCCGCGTGAACCCCGAAGCCTGAATTCTGATATCGAGGAATTGCTATGAATACTGACCCGAAAACACTTGCTTACATCAATATGTACGGTGTGCTTGGTGCCCTGACCGCGCTCTGCGATACCGTACCGGAAGCGAAAAAGATTCTCGGCAATGCGGGATGCTCCATCGGATTTGCCGTGAAGGACGGTCCCTCCGCCACACTCACCTTTGTGGGAGGCAAATGCATCCTGAAGGACGGTGTGGACGACTGCACCGTGAAGATCCCCTTCTCCTCCCCGGAAAAGTTCAACGGCATGGTGGACGGAACCGTGACTCCCATCCCTGTCAAGGGGTTTACCAGGCTCCCCTTTCTGCTGGGAAAATTCAAGAAGCTTACTGATCTGCTGGAAAGCTATCTCAGACCCTCCCCGGAAAAGCTGGAGGATGAGGTGTTCCTCCGCCGCAGCACCGTTGTCATGTTCCGCGTTATCGCCGGTGCCATTGCCCAGATTGCCAATCACGACAGGATCGGGCAGTTCTCCGCCTCCAATGTCGTGGACGGAGCCGTCAAGCTGGAAATTCCCGGCGTAACCAAAGCCGCACTGATCGTAAAGGACGGCGTTTTCACCTGTTCCGACCGGGTTCCGAAGGCGTATCTCTCCTCCATGACCTTCCGGGATGTGAAAACCGCGCGGGATCTCTTCGACGGACGGATCAATGCGGTTGCGGCTGTGGGAAACGGCGGCGTACAGATCGCGGGCATGGTTTCCCAGATCGACAACGTGAACCGGATTCTGTCCCGGGTTGAGCTTTATCTGAAATAAGGGAGGATAACCGACATGAGAGAACCTTTCACCTACCCCAATTCCCGGGAGCAGTTTGAGCGTGCATCCCGTGTGATCCCCTCCGGGATTTACGGACATCAGGGTCCTGCCGAGGGATGCCACATTCCCTTTGACGCCTTTCCCCTGTTCTCCAGCCGTGCCTCCGGATCCTATTTCTGGGACATCGACGGACACCGCTACATCGACTATATGTGCGCCTACGGCCCCAATGTGCTGGGCTACAACGATCCCGACGTGGACGAAGCCGCACGGAAGCAGCGTGAAAAAGGGGACTGCATCACATCTCCTTCCCTGGTCATGGTGGATTTCGCGGAGCTTCTCACCGACACCGTGGCATCCGCCGACTGGGCATTCTTCGCAAAAAACGGCAATGACGTGACCACCCTCGCCGTCATGACCGCACGCGCCCACACACGCCGGAAGAAAATCGTCTTCTTCAAGGGCTACTATCACGGCGTATCCCCGTGGACGCAGAAAATCGACTGCGCCGGCGTCATTGAAGAAGATGTCATGAACAATCTCTACGTCAAGTGGAACGATACCGCCGCCGTGGAGCGTGTGTTTGCGGAAAACCGGGGAGAAATCGCCGCCGTCATCGCACAGCCCTATATGCACGGCAATTTCGCCGACAACGAGCTTCCTGCCGAAGGATTCTGGAAGAAGGTCCGCAAGCTGTGCTCCGAAAATGAAACTGTCCTCATCGTGGATGACGTCCGTGCGGGCTTCCGTCTGGATCTGGCGGGCAGCGACCACTATTTCGGATTTGAAGCCGATTTGATCTGCTTCTGCAAGGCTCTTGCCAACGGCTACAACGTCTCTGCGCTGTGCGGAAAGGAATTTCTGAAAAACACCGTTTCGTCCATCTCCTACACCGGAAGCTACTGGCTCTCCGCCGTTCCTTTTGCAGCAGGCATTGCCTGCATCGAGAAGATGAAGCGGCTGAATGTTCCCGCACTCCTCGCCGAACGTGGTTCCCGCCTGAAGCGTGAGCTGCTGAAAGCGGCTGCCGACTACGGCTTCAATCTGAAGATCAGCGGCGCACCCGCCCTGTTCTACATGAGACTCGCCGACGACCCGTCCCTGATGCTCCATCAGGAGTGGATCGCGGAATGCGTCAAGCGGGGCGTGTACTTCACCAACCACCACAATCACTTCATCAACGCCTCCCTCACCGACGGGGACATCGACGAAACCGCGGATATCGCGCGGGATGCCTTTGAGGTCATCCGCCAGCGCCATCCGGAATAAGACTTCACGAACATTACAATCCGAGCATACCTATCAGACAGGAGGAAATTATCATGCGTAAACTGGGCGTATCCATCATCGGGGGACATCCCGACAAGTATTCCACCACCGAGCAGATCAGGCTGTTTGCGGAAGTGGGATTCGACTGCTTCTTCAGCGGTGCATCCGGCTCCAGGGGCAACGAACCCGTGGAAGAATGGGCGGAATGTGCGGCAAAATACGGCATCGAATTTGAAACCATCCACGCACCCTTCGGCGGCGTCAACGATCTGTGGAAGGACGTTCCCGCAGGCGACGACTACATGAACTATATGTGCACCGTCATCGACCAGTGCCATCGTGCAGACGTGGACAAGATGATCATGCACGTCACCATCGGCAATACCGCGCCGGATGTGGGTCCCGTGGGGCTGAACCGGTTCGCAAAGCTGGAAGAATACGCGGAAAAGCAGGGCGTTCACCTGTGCTACGAGAATCTGGAGCCCCTGCCCCACCTGCACGAAGTCATGAAGCACGCCGGTGCATACCACGGATTCTGCCTTGACATCGGACACAACTCCTGCTATACTCCCCATATTCCCATGATGAAGCTGTACGGCGACCGCATTCTCTGCACCCACATCCACGACAACCGGGGCGTGACCCAGCCGGGCAACATCGACTACCGTGACGACAATCACCTGCTCCCCTTCGACGGCATCCTGGACTGGAAGTGGTTCGCAAAGACCCTGAACGCCACCGGATACACCGGCCCCATGACCTTCGAGCTGTCCGCCGGAAGCAAGCCTGAGTACAAATCCGGCACCTTCGTCAGCTTCGTGAGAGATGCGTTCGAGAGAGCAAAGAGAGTCCGGGCGTTTGAGGAAGAATAATACCGTGGACTGCCGGCAAGCATCCCCCCTGACACCGGCTTCATAAAAATCCGAATCACCGAAACGCTGCGGGCAAAAACCTGCGGCGTTTTTCTATTGACACACCCCGTCCGGATGGGGTATAATGAATTATCTATTGTATCAAACCGGAGTTATTATGTCATCCTTTGTCTTGAAGCTCATCGCCGCCGTGACCATGTTCATCGACCACATGGGGCTGATTCTCTTCCCCCATCAGATGATTTTCCGCGTCATCGGACGGCTCGCCTTCCCTATTTACGCCTACTGCATTGCCGAAGGCTTCCGCTACACCCGGAACCGCTGGCATTATTTTCTGAGAATCTTCATCCTCGGCGCCCTGTGCCAGATCGTGTACGCCTTCGTGGATGACCATCTCCTGCTGGGGATTCTCATCTCCTTCTCCATCGCCATCGTAATTATGGCACTGTGCGACTCGGTGAAATCCTGTCTCAGAGGGGAAGTCAGCCGCCTGAACCGCCTGATCGGAAAAGTCACAAAGAAGCAGCTCTCCGCCGATGCCGACCGGATTCTCTCCACGGTTCTGGCGTGTGCCTCCATCGTCCTCGCCTTCGTGCTGTGCATGGCTGTGGATGTGGACTACGGCTTCTTCGGGATCATGCTCCCGGTGCTGACCAGCTTCTTCGATGACCGGGGACAGCGGTTTGTCATCTTCTCCACCGCCCTTCTCGCCCTCTGCATCGACATGACCGCCGGATTCACCATCCAGTACTGGTCACTGCTGACCATACCGATCATCGCCGCCTACAACGGCAAGCCCGGCAAGTACCGGCTGAAGAATTTCTTCTATATCTTCTACCCCCTCCACCTCGTTGTCCTCTACGGCATTGATCTGCTTCTCTGAAAGGAGTCACCATGCGCGATATCATCTTCTTCGACCTTGACGGAACCCTCACCGACCCGGCACTGGGGATCACCAACTCCATCCTCCACGCTCTTGAAAAAATGGAACGGGATCTGCCAACCAGAGAATCCCTGTACCGCTTCATCGGTCCGCCGCTGGTTCCCGCCTTTCAGGAATTTCTCGGCATGACGGAGGAGGAGGCAAACCGTGCGCTGACCCTGTACCGGGAGTATTTCTCCGTCACCGGACTGTTTGAGAACACCCCCTACGACGGTATCGTGGACGCACTGGCTCAGCTGAAGGAGGCAGGCTGCACACTGGTTCTCGCCACTTCAAAGCCGGAGAAGTTTGCCGTGCGGATTCTGGAGCACTTCGGTCTGGCGCAGTATTTCACAAAGATCTGCGGCGCGTCCATGGACGAAAAGCGGAACACCAAGGATGCAGTCATCGGCTACGCGCTGGAGCAGCTGGGAAATCCCGCTGTGTCCCGCATCGTCATGGTGGGTGACCGCCATCACGATGTTCAGGGTGCGGCAGTCTACGGCATTCCGACGGTTGGTGTGCTGTGGGGCTACGGCTCCCGGGACGAGCTGAACGATGCCGGTGCCGGAACCGTTGCGGCAGATATGTCGGAAATGGTACAGATTCTGCTGAACTGACGAAAATATCCCCGATTCTTACGGAATTTCTCCGCAGGAACCGGGGATTTTCTTCTGTTTATGGGTTATGCTTCTTCATAAATCCGCACAGCCGCGCCGTCGAAGCCCACCGGAACGGGCTTGCCGTAGGTGTTTGCCATGCTGGGGGTGATTTCCACCTCAACGGTGTTTTCGCCGTCCTTCAGCAGAGCGGTGATATCGCACTCGTAGGGTTTGAACAGCAGTCTTGCACAAGGCTCGCCGTTTACCTTCACGTCCGCGATGTCGTGGATGGCTTCAAAGGTCAGCTTGGCAGATCTTCCGTCCGCAGGATGGTAGTCGAAGGTCATTCTGCCCTCGGCGAGGGATGCGATCTCCGTCAGACGGGGAGAGGCTTTTTCCTCTCCCAGTTTCGGCAGAGAGCTGAGATCCATGCCGATGATTACCGCGGAGTGAGCCGGAACGGTAACGGGATAGGCAAAGCCGTTGTCGTGCATGAGGGCATCCACAGGCTCGGTTCTGCCGGTGAAGGGATCAAACCGCTCCGCCGCTCCCGCAAGATCGGTGACAACGCGCCCGGTGATGGTATCGTTTCCTTCGTTGATCATCACGAAGAAGGGAGTGCCGCTCTTTGTGATGTGGGAAAAGCGGAGATTGCCGCCGGTCTCGCCTTCAAAGTACGTGGTCTTATGACAGTTCTTGTTCATGAATCCGATGAAATCGGAGCCGCGGTACATTTTGCCGCCCGCCGTAATGAACGCGCCCAGCTTCTTCACGATCCGGGAGTTGAGGCGCAGACGTCCGTCGATGAGGATGGTATCGTAAATATACCGGTCCATGCGGATGGTGTCGCCGTTCACCACTGCCTTTTCCATCAGCTCGTCAATGGACAGATAGTTGAAGGTCCATCCCTGCTCGTACAGGGGCTTGACGGGGGTGTAGGGCATATATTCGGGAGAGCACAGCACCGCACAGTGAGGATTGTTGGTGCCGCTGGTGTTGACCCAGGACATTCTTTTGATGTATCCCGCAATGGACTTGTAGTCCTTCCACCAGATATTGCCGGGACCCACATCCGGAGGACGTTCGCCGGACTGGACGGGCGTTTTCAGGGAGTAATAGAAGGCGTGGGGAATAATCATGTTGCATCCCCGGGCAAACAGGAAGTTCAGATAGAACATCATGTCGTCGGGAGTGAAGTTCCAGGGATTGCCCGCCTCACCGCACACGCCGAAGACTTCGTTGGAGTTCCGGGTGCATCCGTTGTGCCGCGCAAAGTCGGAGGCGCACTTCGCCATGACGGAATCGGGGGAGGTCAGCTCCGTGCCCGGTTCCACCATGCGCCATACCAGATCCTGACCGGGCACATCGAAGTATTCCATGGTGCCGCAGTCGTTGGATTCGGCCGGATGACCCATGAGGGCGATGTTATGACCTCTGCACCACTTCGAGAGAGGCGCATAGAAGGATTCGTTCAGCCGCTTGCGGAGAGCCTGATTCATGCAGTGCTCCGCTTCCCGGCGCAGTTTCTTTTCTCTGGGTTCGAACAGCAGTGCCGCCAGCATGGAAAAATCTCCGCCGGCATCCATGAAGTCTTCCATGAAGCTGTAGGACCACACGATGCCGCCGTCCATCTTCGCACATCTGCCGGTCAGGGAAGGCTCGTCGGTGAAGAAGCCGATGATGGTCTGACCGAAGAACTCGGACAGTCTGCCGTAGTATTTCTGATGGGTGTGTTCGATGAACAGCTCGGTGGCAGCGGGATTCAGCAGATCCGCCGCTTTGGGGGCGTTCGGCTTGCCGTCCTCTTCGTCGGGAGAGAGTCCGCGGATGGTGCCGCCCGTGTAACCGAGAATCAGATCGTATCCCTCAAAGCCTTCGCCGGGGCCGGTCTGGGATTCCAGCAGAAGCCCGTTTTCATCCTTCTTTACATAAATGCGGAAGCACAGCTCCTCATTTGCCGGAATTTCGGATCCCATGGGCTGAGCATACAGGCGTCGTGCGGCAAATCTTTCGTCTTCCGCCACCACCGCACCGTGAGCGGATCCGGAGGGGTACATTCCCTCGTCATACAGCACAATGTTCATGCGGCGCTTCTGTGCAGCCTGACAGACCAGTGCCACCAGATCGAAGTATTCCTCGCTCAGGTATTCCACGCCCGCAAAGCCCATTCTGGGATGGATCACGAAACCGTCCACGCCTTTTTTGTGGAAATCGTCCACCTGACGGAGCAGTTCCTCCGCGTCAAGGGTATCGTTCCAGAACCAGAACGGCACGGGCGAAAATGCCGGTCCGGGATTTTTCCAGATGTTTTTCAGAATATCGTACATGATTTTGCATCCTTTGTGTTTTGTTTGATTCTATTATTATACCCCTTCCGGCACCGGATTGCAAGACTTCGGGCAAAAACCGCTCCATCTTTCTCAGATCAGCAGGGGCACGGAGAAAAAGGCTTCCCGCATGGCCGCGTAGAGGGTGATGTAGTCATCCGGACGGGCACCGATGCCGCCGAATGTACTGCAGGTATAGGCAGGCTTCCCCGTTTCCCCGGAAAACCACCGCGCCATCCCCCACGGCGTTTTCTCAACCTCGCATCCGATCATCCTGGAAAGGAGTCTGCCCACGGGAACGGCACGGTGTGCGGCAGGATCATAGGAAATCCCACGCTCCGCCGGATGCAGACCGATGCACAGCTCCGTGTTTCCCATGGTGCGTACATATCCCGTCACCGCGCAGGATTCCGGTTCCCGGCAGACGGTTTCAAAATCCTTCATCAGATCGGTTTTCCGCAGCGGGAGAGCCGGATTCCCCTCCTTTTCCCGGATGTAGCCGTCGGGATTGAGCATGGGAATCACCGTAAGAGAGCGGCTGGTGTTCAGGCAGCTCATGCTGACCCCGTACATCCGCTTTCCCTTCTCCAGAAATTCGGCGTAATCCGCCACAAACCGCAGAAGTGCCGCCGGTGACTGGGTATCTCCGTCCGCGATTCCTCCCGCATAGAGAACTCCCGGTGAAGACAGGTTCCCCAGTGTGACGGCGTAAACGGTTCTGCCCGTGCGGCTCTCTCCGATCCCGGTGACTCTGACAGACTTGTGCTTCAGCTCCAGACGGGACAGGGCTTCGCTGAGATAGCTGTAATCCGATGCACGCTCCCATACGATTCCCGGGAACGCAAGCTGTTCTGTGTGATTGACGGTAAGGCTGTCCGGCATTGAGTATCCTCCGATGATGTGAATTTTTGGGTTTGCCTCCATTCTATGCGGATTTGTGTGATGTATGACTGAAATTTACATTTCACCGTGGAAATTTCCGCCGGGATGTGGTATGATAGAGTGTTCCTATAGAAATCAATGAAAAGGTACTGATTGTTAGGGTAAAGAAAAACGACACCCGGCTTCTGCTGACGGTGCTGTGCTGGTCCGCCGCCCTGATTGTGCTGGGGCGTGTCTCCACCCAGTTCACCTCCGTTGCCGCAACCGACGTGGCTTTCCCCGAATGGGTTTCCTTTGTCTTCTCCCTTCTGTCCCAGCTGATTGTCTGTGCCCGGATTGTTGCGGGATATGCCGGCATGACGGCTGCCGTGTACACCGCCTCCTCCGATGAAACCGGAAAACGCCGCTCCGCTCTGCCCGGTGTGCTGACCCTGGTTCTGGTACTGTCCTTCACCGACTATCTGGCGCGGTTCATCATCGACTATGCATCCGGCTCCATCCGCGGTGCCGAGCCCCTTGCCCTGATCTGGCTCGGACTGCAGTTCCTGTACGAAGGAATATTCATCGTCCTCTCCATGCTCATCATCCTCCTGCAGGCAGGAAAATTCAGCACCTCCGAATCCTCGCGCGGCAAAGAACGCCACTCTCCTTCCGCGGCTGTCCGCTGCTCGGTTCTGCTGACCCTCCTCTCCCGTCTGGTTCTGGAAATCGTGTCCATCATCGAGTTCGTCACCACCTATTCCGACATCACCTCTGCCGAAACCGCAGCCATGATCGGCGGTGTGATTCAGGCAATTGTCATTTACGGCGGCGGTGCGCTGATTCTGGGAGAAGTTTTCACGGATCTGATGTTCAAAGCGCCGGAAAACGCCGAAGAAGCGTGAATTCCCACGGATAAGGCAGGATTTTCACGTTATTTTGCACAAATTTGCGCGAAAGCTCTTGAAAAACCGCCGGATTTGTGATATCATGAGAAGCTGAATATGCGTACTGCTCCGACAGCAGAAATTTGATAAGCAGAAATTTGATTATTTGATTAAAGGATTGTTTTTCAATGAAGAAAGCCGTATCTCTCATTCTGGCAGCACTCACCCTGTCCGCGACCCTGGTGTCCTGCGGCGGTGACGAAGATCTGCTGACACGTAAATATAACTACGATCTCTCCGAATACATCACCCTGGGCGACTACAGGAATCTTCCGGCGGAAGGCTACCGTTATGAAGTCACCGATGAAGAAATCCAGCAGCAGGTTCTGGCAACCCGTTCCTACTACTCCCGCACCACAGATGTGACCGACCGTTCTGCACAGTCCGGCGACATTGTCTACATCAATTATGTGGGCACCATCGGCGGCGAGGAATTTGAAGGCGGATCCGAGGAAGACTGCGAGGTTACCATCGGCGCCGGCACCTTCATGAAGGAATTTGAAGAAAGCCTCATCGGAAAGAACCCCGGCGACTCCTACGCCATCGACCTGACCTTCCCCGATCCCTATCCGTCCTATCCGGAACAGGCAGGCAAGGACGTTCACTTTGAAATCTACGTGGATTCCATTCTGGAACAGGAGCTTCCCGTTTACAACGACGATTTCGCCCGTGTATATCTGGGTCACGATACCACTGCCGACTTTGAAAACCACGTCCGCTCCATGCTGGAAGATCACTATCTGTCCATCTTCCGGGAATACGTGGACTCCCAGATCTGGCCCGTACTGGTGGAAAACACCACCGTTCTCCAGTATCCCGAGGAAGAAGTGGAAGCGATGTACGATGACATCATCACCTCCAACACCGCATACGCGGAAGCAATGGGTCTCAATCTCGCTCCCTACATTGAAGTCAACTACAACATGACTCTGGACGAATTCTACGCAGCCGCAAGAGCGGAATGTGAAGGCAGAGTCAAGGAAGAAATGATCTGCTACGCCATCGCGCGTGCGGAAAAGATTTCCCTCTCCGAAGAAGAATATCAGAAACGCGCCCTGGAATACGCAATCAACGTCTACAACCTCAACTCCGTGGCGGCATTTGAAAACATCTTCGACAAGGAAGTTATCCGCCAGACCATCATGTTCGACCTGGTTCACGAATGCCTCGTGGACTACGCAAACGTGACCTACAAAGACTGAATTTCAGCTGAATACAAAAAGGGGCTGTCGCACTAAGGAAAAATTTCCGAAATGCGACAGCCATTTTTTGTATACAAGCTGTTTGGTCCTTCCTTTTTTCCTTTAGCGAGGAAAAAAGGAAGCGAAAAAAGGAACTTTTTCGGATGTCTTGGGTGTTTCGAGGCTTGCGAGCCTCGATTTAGGGCGCTGCCCTAAAAACCCGCCAACTTTTGAAAAAGTTGGATCAA
>JAFQWY010000365.1 GCA_017407225.1 Clostridia bacterium
ATCTGCAATCTCGCTACCAACGGCGGTCACGGAGAGGGCTTCCTGCGCCGGGCATATGAGCTGAATCCGGAACTGACATTCATCCCGGAACTGATTGCACTGTTCCATGAGAACGATAAGGTGTGGAACGAACTGGAATCCCTAGGTGGCGGGTTCAACTGCACCATTGAGACCCTGCATGACAAAGAAAAACGTGCGGCGATTGCGGAAGTGATCCTGAAACTTGCAGAAACCAATGAAAAGATTGTGGAATTGTTCAAACATTATGGAAATTGACTTCACCCCACTTCACTATACCTTCCTCCACAAACCCCTTCTGATCGGCGGGTGTGCCATGGAATATTACGGACTCCGCAAAGCCGGGAATGATATTGATCTGGTGATCCATCCGGACGATCACGTTGTACTGGTGAAGCTGTGCCCTAATCATGTCAAAGACCTGTACGGAGATGTCGGTGTCTGTGAGTACGGTTTTGAAATCTGGAATCAGATTTGTACATTTGATTACAACCATCTGAAAGAAAACGCCATGGAAGAAGCGGAGTATCTGGTGATCTCACTGGAAAAACTGCTGTTTCTGAAGGCACTGGCTATGGAAATCCCGAAATACCACCGGGATCTGGAACTGGTGGTGCAGAAAGTGCTTGACATTGCCTACGGAAAGGAATAAACAATATCATGAAAAAACTGAATTTCACCATCCCCTTCACGGGATTCTCCGATCTGGATTTCATCAGTGTACTTTCTTCTGTTGTATTGTATCTGGAAAACATCACTGGTGCCTCCGGCTACGACTGTCCGAGAGAAACCACCGGCAGCTGCACCGGATGCGGAAACTGTAAGAAATCAATAAACAGAATCCACGAGCAGACCTATTTCCTGCTGGACACCATGTGCGGACGTTCCGCACTCCGCTGCCGGTTTGACGATACGCCCACCGAAATGCAGAACTGGATCGCCGAAAAGGACGGCTGCGGTTCGGCAGACAACATCGACTTTCTGTTCGGTTTCATCGGGTACGACTACCGGGTTGTGACGGATAAAGCAGCGTTTGCAGATGAAATTACCCGTTCCATCGAACAGAACCACCCTGTCATCGCCAGAGTCAGCGGTTCTCACGGCAGATTCCGTGTCATTACCGGACAGGATGGGGACAGGCTGTTGGAGCCGGATTACAAGGGCGCACAGAATTTGCCGGAGCAGAGCATCACTTACGCCGAAATCGAGCGGTTGTACAGTATTGTTGAGAAGATTCCCCGCCGGTTCACGGAAACAGACGGTCTGAAACGGATCGAAAAGATCATGGAATACAATGAAACAGCCGGACTGTGGGATGAATATCAGCAGAAGATGGGTTGGTACGGCGGAATGGACGCTATCTCTCCGGAAGAACGTGCCGTCCGGATGAAGCGCACTGCCGATACCATGTGGCACACCTTCAACTGTCACAACTTTGCGGAAGTTTTCCGGAACCGGATCACAGACACACTGAAGCAGCCGGATTATGATGAGATACAGAAAATCATCAAACCGTCCTATGGTTACACGCATGACCTCGCATGGTCGCTGATCGGTTGGAATGATGTGACCGACTGGGTCAAACCCCATATTGGCATCGTGATCGGATATGCAGAAGCGGTACAGCTCATCCTGGGGCGGATCCAGCAGAAC
>JAFQWY010000366.1 GCA_017407225.1 Clostridia bacterium
GTACATCGGCATGATCACGCACTGCTTTGTCGGATTCCGCCGGCTTTCGCAGAAATATTCTGACCACGAATCGTAATTCACAGGAGACTCTGCCATGTTTATAAAAACCAAAATTCCGCCCGATTACAACGATCCGGACGATACCGGCGTTTTCACCGGCACCGAATTCCGCTATTTTGACCTTTCGGAAGTGGAAAACGAAGAAAACTACCTCACCCGGATGCACCGCGATGGCTGGAAACTCACCAGAGTCGGCAGTTTCGGTTATTATCAGTTTGAATCCTGCGAACCGGAAGACGTTGTTTACCGTATGGATTTCAATCCCGATGCCTCCGCCGACCGCGAAAACTACCTCCGGATGTATGAAGACTACGGCTGGGAATGCGCCGTTCGTGTGGACGATACTTTCTATTTCCGCAAAGCCGCCGATACCGCTGCTCCGGAATCCACCGAAATTTTCAGCGACAGCGAATCCCGCCTCGCCATGATGAATGCCATCCTCCGGAAACAGCTCGGCTTCTCCATCTACGCCACCGTTTCCTCCACTCTGGTCGTTTTTCTGATGGCATTTCAGTCATCCCCCGACCATTTTCTGTATATCCCCGGACTGACGCTGTGCGGGATTCTTCTGCTGAATTTCTATGCCCTCCTGCTCCGCCGGATCATCGGATTCCGCCGTTTCCGAAAAAAATATTCCATCCGCAAAGTCGGATAAAATCGTTCATCACGCCGCATAATACTTCCGTAAATTTGATTGCCGTATCCTTCCGATACGGCTTTTTTCGGAGGATAGATATGATTCCCCTGCTTCTCCCCGAAGATGCGGACTATCTCGCCCGTGCGCTGACCGCCGAATATGCCGCGCAGGAGCTTCCTTACGCCGCCCTCGTCGGAATCGCCGCCGTTGTCCTCAACCGTGTGGAAGACGACCGTTACCCCGACAGTGCCGCCGCTGTCCTGTCCGCATGGGAAAGTGAACCGTTTTCCCTGACGCAGAATCTGCCGGACGATCCCCTGCCCCTGCTGACGGACGCCTGCCGTGCCGCTGCCGACGGTGCAGACCCCACGGACGGTTCTCTGCATTTCGAAATTCTGGAACCGGATGTTGTGCATGAATCCCCGTATTATTCCGTTGTAATTGACAATGTCGTGTTCTGGTAAAAATCCCGCAAAAAACACCCCGAAGAAACTTCGGGGTGTTCTGAATATTGGGCTTAATCGTTGTAGCCGAGAACCTTGACGCAGAAGCCGTGGAGAAGCATTGCAAGTTCACAGCGGAGCGCATTGTCGGTAGGAGTGAGCTTACCGCCGCTGGTGATGAGAATGTTGTTCGCACTTGCAAACTTGACACCTTCCTGTGCCCAGTCAGCAATCTGGGAAGCATCCTTGATGCTGGAAAGGTTGACATTGGTAACATTCGCAGTGATGTTTTCAATAAACATCGCATAGCGGTACATGAACAGATACATCTGCTGGTGGGTAATCGGATCGTTCGGGCTGAACTTACCGTTGCCGGTACCCTGCGTGATGCCGTTCTGAACGGCCCATTCAATGTAAGGAGCAGCCCAGGAAATCTGCTGGTCTGTCTTGGAAACGTCCGTGAAGCTGGTACCGGAGTAACGCTGCGGGTCTACGCCTGCAAGACGGCCGAGAACGGTTACGAACATCGCACGGGTCATGGTGGTGGTGGGTTCAAACTTGGTCGCGGTCATACCGTTGA
>JAFQWY010000367.1 GCA_017407225.1 Clostridia bacterium
AAACTGATCGTGCACAACTGGCGGCAGGATGTGATAAAGATCGGCGAAGTGCCGGCAGAATTCGTGTCCGAAGTTTCGGAAGGTCTGGTGAACGAAAAAATCGACGTGGAAGTGAACCATATCATCATGGACGGCGGCTACGACCTGATCCTCTCCATCGGTCAGGTGGTGCCCCATGAGGTCGTGGGCATGGCCAACTATTCCAAGAATATCTTCGTGGGATGCGGCGGCTCCTCCATGATCAACTCCTCCCATATGCTGGGCGCGTTCTACGGCATGGAACGGATCATGGGGAAGGACTTTTCTCCCGTCCGCAAGGTCTTCGACTATGCCGAGCAGAATTTCCTGAAGGAAGTGCCCCTCCTGTACCTTCTGACCTGCACCACCAACACCGGAGACACCACCAACATCCACGGTCTGTACATCGGACGTGACCGCGCAAACTTCGAGATGGCGGTGGCGCACAGCCAGGAAAAGAACCTGATCCACGTTTCCGAACCCTTCAGAAAAGTTGTGGTCTATCTGGATCCCCGGGAGTTCAAGAGCACATGGCTGGGCAACAAATCCGTCTACCGCACCAGAATGGCAATTGCGGACGGCGGTGAACTGATCGTTCTGGCTCCCGGCGTGGCACATTTCGGGGAAGACGACGAAAACGACCGACTCATCCGAAAATACGGCTATGTGGGACGGGAAAATGTACTGAAGCTGGTGAACGATCCCGCAAACGAGGATCTGAAAGCAAACCTGTCCGTGGCGGCCCACCTGATTCACGGCTCCTCCGACGGACGGTTCTCCATCACCTACTGCACAAAGCTGGTGACGGAAGAAGAAGTCCGCGGCGTGGGATTTGACTACGCTCCCTACGACGAAATGGCAGCGAAATACGATCCCGCAAAGCTGAAGGACGGCTGGAACACCGTGAACGGAGAAGAGATCTTCTACATCAGCAATCCCGCGCTGGGGCTGTGGAGCTACGACAAGCCTGACGACGGCAACTGAGGAAAACAATGATTGACTTACATACACATACCCTCTGCTCCGACGGATCCATGACGCCGGCAGAACTGGTCAAGCACGCAAAAACAAGCGGTCTGTCCGCCGTTGCGGTATCCGACCACGATACGGCGGACGGCGTGAAGGAAGCCGTGGAAACCGGACGGCACATCGGCATCGAAGTGATCCCCGCCATCGAGCTGAGCGCGGTCTCCGACACGGAAACCCACATTCTCGGCTACTTCATCGACCCGGAGTCTCCCGCGCTGGTGAAGGCTGTGGATCACATCCGCGACGTACGCACCCGGCGTATCGGCGAGACCTGCGAAATGCTGGCGGAATACAATATTCAAGTCACCCTTGACGAAGTGAAGGCAAAAGCAGGCGGAGGAATCCTGTGCCGCGCCCACATCGCCAAGCTGATGACGGAGAAGGGCTACAGTGAATCCCCAAAGGCGGCGTTTGCACAGTGGCTAAATGTGGGATGCCCCTGCTACTCGGAATCCCAGGCACTCACCGACGAGGAAGCCGTGGATCTGATCCGTCAGGCTGGCGGCGACGCTTATCTTGCTCATCTGCACCTGACGAAGAAATCCGGGGATGAACTGGATGCCTTTGTGAAGCGGCTGAAATACGCCGGGCTCTGCGGCATCGAAGGCTGGTACACCGACTACACACCGGAGCACGAGAGGGAATACCATGCGCTGGCGAAGAAATACGGACTGAAGCTCTCCGGCGGCACCGACTTCCACGGAGCCTTCAAGCCCCACATTCAGATCGGACGGGGACTGGGCAATCTCGTGATCCCGGATACGGTTCTCGATGAAATGAAAATGAGATAAATAAAACTGACAATACAACGGAGGAACTACATATGAAAAAAGCTGATATCGGCATGATCGGTATGGCGGTCATGGGCGAAAATCTCTCCATGAACATGGAACGTCACGGCTACACCGTCGCGGTTTACGACGTATGGGACGGCGTGGTTGACAAATTCATGGACGGACGCGGCAAGGGAAAGAACTTTATTCCCACCCATTCCTTTGAAGAACTGATCGATAATCTGGAAAAGCCGAGAGTGGTCATGATGATGATCCGTGCAGGCTCTCCCGTTGACGAAACCATCGACAAGCTTCTGCCCATTCTGGACAAGGGCGACATCATCATCGACGGCGGCAACTCCCACTTCCCGGACACCCAGAGACGGTGTAAGAAGGTGGAAGACGCCGGTATGCTGTACATCGGAACCGGTGTATCCGGCGGCGCGGAAGGTGCGTTCATCGGTCCTTCCATGATGCCCGGCGGTTCTCACACTGCATGGGAACGGGTAAAGCCCATTCTGCAGGACATCTGCGCCAAGGTTGACGACGGCACTCCCTGCTGCGACTGGGTGGGCGAAGACGGCGCGGGCCACTTCGTGAAGATGGTCCACAACGGCATCGAATACGGCGATATGCAGCTGATCTGCGAAGCGTACCAGATCATGCGGGACGTGCTGGGCATGACTGCTGACGAAATGCACGAAGTATTCGCAGACTGGAACAAGGGCGAGCTTGACTCCTACCTGATCTCCATCACAGCCGACATTCTCACCCGCAAGGACGAGGACGGCTCTCCTCTGGTGGACAAGATTCTCGACACCGCAGGGCAGAAGGGCACCGGCAAGTGGACCGGCATCACCGCTCTGGATGAAGGCGTGGCACTCACCCTCATCGGGGAAGCGGTATTCGCACGCTGTCTCTCCGCCATCAAGGAAGAACGTGTGGCGGCATCCAAGGTAATCAAGGGTCACACCACTCCCTTTGCAGGTGATAAGGCTCAGTTCATCGCCGATCTGAAAAATGCTCTCTATGCCTCCAAGATCGTGTCCTACGCACAGGGCTACAATCTCATGCGCTCCGCGGCCAAGACCTACAACTGGAACCTCAACTACGGCGGCATCGCACTCATGTGGCGCGGCGGCTGCATCATCAGAAGCGTGTTCCTCGGCAAGATCAAGGAAGCCTTCGACAAGAACCCCGACATCACCAACCTGATGCTGGACGACTACTTCAAGACCGCACTGGAAAATGCGGAAGAAAGCTGGAGACGGGTCTGCGCGGCCGGTATGCTTGCAGGCGTACCCATGCCCGCCATGACCTCCGCACTGTCCTACTTCGACGGCTACCGCTGTGAACGTCTTCCCGCAAACCTTCTGCAGGCACAGCGCGACTATTTCGGCGCACATACCTACGAAAGAATCGATGCTGAGCGCGGCAAGTTCTTCCACACCGACTGGAACAACGGCGAAGTCGGCGACACCGCGTCCACACAGTACAACGTATAATTGACGGCAAGGAGAACGACCATGGATCTTTACCGTATGAAGAACCGCTCCACCTTCGGATTCTCCGCAGAAAACCCCACGGGCACCAGAAACGGCGGTACCCGCGGGAAGGACTGCGACAAACTACGCCCCTGCATCCAGATCCAGCCCGGTGAGACCGTAACCCTCTGCGACACCGACGGTCCCGGCATGATCACCCACATCTGGTTCACCGGATACATCGGACATTCCTTCATCATGCGGATGTACTGGGACGACTGTGATGAACCCTCCGTGGAATGCCCCATTTCCGCATTCTTCGGCTGTGCCTACGACCAGAACTTCACCGATCAGAACGGCGATTGGATCACCATGAATTCCGCAGCGGTTCTGGTGGCGCCCGGCCGTGGCTACAACTGCTACTGGGAAATGCCCTTCCGGAGTCACGCGAGAATCACCATGGAAAACCGCGGCGGACGTCCGGAAACCCTCTACTACATGATTTCCGGCTGGCACGGCGGGATTCCGGAAGACTCCATGTACTTCCACGCCGCATACCGTCAGGAACACCCGGTTATGAAGGGCCGCTCCTACACCGTCATCGACGGTATCGAAGGCAAGGGCTGCTTCGCCGGTCTGACTCTGGCGGCAGGCGTCAACGGTAACAGCACCTGCTGGGTGGAAGGGGAAGCCAAGATGTACATCGACGGGGAAGATTACCCCTCCATGAACTACACCGGCACCGAAGATTATTTCTGCGGCTCCTACGCCTTCGGCAACGACATCCCGCCCCACAAATACTGCACCTTCAGCGGTCTTTACGCAGGAATGTTCTGCGTCATCGGCGCTGCGGGCGAGAGATACAATACCCAGCAGAGATTCCAGCTCTACCGCTGGCACATCAAGGATCCCATTTACTTCGACAAATCCTTCCGCATGGTTCTGGACAATCTGGGCTGGACCGGTCCCCGCTACGACGACTACACCACAGCGGCATTCTGGTACCTGGATCAGCCGAAGAAACTGCCCGTAACCCTGCCCGCCGACCACGAAATGATTATGAAATAAGGAGTTTATCATGAAATTCAGAGAAAACTGCCGTTACGCCATTGTAGTTCCCACCTCCATGGGTGTACGCATCTGTCCCATGAACGGTCAGCCCGTACAGTCCTCCGATACCTTCTTCATGCAGGCGACCTCCGCGGAATCCAACGTGATTTCCATCTCCTCCTATCTGGGACTGAAGACCAAGGTTCTCACCACCTTCGTCAAGGACAGCCCCATCGCAGACTTCATCAAGCGCAATCTCCGGTCCCGCGGCATTGACTACGAAGGTGCGGAAGTGGAACAGGGCGGTCCCTGGGGCTACCGTCATCAGTTCAACATCGCAGACAGCGGCTACGGCTCCCGCGGCCCCAGAGTCTGCAACGACCGCGCCGGCGAAGTAGGACGCACCCTCAACATAGGAGACTTTGATACCGACCGTATCTTCGGCGAAGAAGGCGTACAGATTCTCCATCTGTCCGGTCTGATCGGCGCACTGTCCCCGGAAACCAGCCGTTTCTGCCTGGAACTGGCGAGAGCCGCAAAGAAGTACGGCACCAGAATCTCCTTCGACCTGAATTACCGCGCTTCCTTCTGGAAGAACCGGGAAGAAGAGCTGCGTGAAATTTTCACCGAAATCGCATCCGTAGCCGACATTCTCATCGGCAACGAAGAAGACTTCCAGCTTGCTCTGGGCATCGAAGGTCCGGAAGCCGGCGGCAAGGATCTTGCTTCCAAAATCGACAGCTTCAAGGGCATGATCGCCCGCGTGAAGGAAGCGTTCCCCAACGCATCCGTATTCGCAACCACCCTCCGTCAGGTTGTCAGCGTGAACACCCACATCTGGGGCGCGATTCTTCTGGCAGACGACGAATGGCACGTTGCGGAACCCCGTGAAATCCACGTTCTCGACAGAATCGGCGGCGGTGACGGCTTCGTCGGCGGTATGCTGTACGCAATGCTGAAGGACTGGGAACCGGAAAAGTGGGTTCAGTTCGGCTGGGCAACCGGCGCCCTTGCAACCACCTTCCTCACCGACTACGCTCAGCCTGCCGATGAGGAACAGGTCTGGTCCGTATGGGGCGGAAATGCCCGGGTAAAGAGATAAAACTTACAATTTGTTATTATTTCCAATAGACACAACTTATGGAAAATATCTATCTGTTCATCGCCTGTGCGTTTTTCGCCATGCAGTTTATTTTCCAGAAACTGTTTGAAAAACGCACCAAAGGCGGACTGTCCGTCTGTCTGTGGAACGCCCTGGTCTGCACTCTTGTGACCATGGCCGTGCTGGCTGTCAGATCCGGTCTGCCGACGGAATCCAACGGGTATGTGATTCTGATCGCAGCTCTGTATTCCGCCAGCGGTCTGACCTGCACCATTGCATCCATCACCGCAATGAGCCGCGGGAACGTGGCATCCCTCGGTACCTTCTGTCTGGCGGGCGGTATGATTCTTCCGTTTGTGTACGGAATTGTCGCACTGAATGAGGAAGCGGGACTGTTCAAGTGGCTGGGCATCATCGTCCTGCTGCTGTCCCTGATTCCGTCCGTGATGTCGAAATCCGGCCAGAGCAAAATGGATGCACGGTTCGCGCTTTATGCATCCGTCGTATTTGTAACAAACGGATTTGTGAGCATCTTTTCCGCCATGCACCAGAAGTCCCCGCAGGCCATCGACGGCGACGGGTTCCTGTTCATCGCCGCTCTGATTCGCCTGACCGCCTGCATCATGATCATTCTCGCCATCGCAGGTTTCCGGAAAGCAAAAGGGAACAGGGGAGTACTGAAGAGCGCGTTCTGGGAGATCGGCAAAGAGAAAATGACCGGAATTCTGTTCCTGATTCTGCTGGTATTTGCAGGATCCTACGCTGTCTGCAATACGCTCGGCAACATTTTCTCCCTCCGCTGCCTGCTCACCATGGATGCCTCCCTCCAGTTCCCGATTCTCAGTGCTGTCGTCATCGTGCTGACCGCGCTGTTCGGACGGATTTTCTTCGGTGAAAAAATCACACGCAACACCTGGATCAGTCTCGCCATGTCCGTTCTCGGCATCGGGCTGTTCATGCTGAATTGAGGAGTATTATGGAACAAATTAAGACGTATGCCGAAAACATAAAGGCATTTGCCGAAAAGATTACGCTCCCCGCAGAAGCCATCCAAGAGGCTCTTCCCGTGTGCGAGACTGTATTTAAGGCATATGCCGAAGTTTACAATGAAATTAAGGCAAATGCCTATGATAAAGATGATAACGATGGAGTTCTTTCGGGAATCAAGGCAATTGCCGAAAAAGAAGAGATCCATCAGGATCTGGCCATGCTGGCAGTGGTTCTCATGCTCGGAATGGATGCAAAATCTCTGTATGACCGGAAGAATCTGTCGGAAAAGATCTACTTCGACTCCATGAAGGATATCGCCATCTGGACGAAAACCTGCATGACAGAGGCCGGGCACGTTGGTCTGTACGAATTCGGCTGGATCATGAACTTCATCCGTGCGGATATCATCCGTCTGCACCGGCTGGAATTCCACGAAATCTCCTTCGATCCCGTTGAAAAATGGGAAAAAGCCGGTCTGACCGTGAAGGACGGTGACAGAGTCATCAATATTCACGTTCCCGAAGACGGTCCGCTTACCCACGACGACGTCATAGAGTCCTACCGTCAGGCATACCGCCACTTCGGAAGGAGCGGAACTGCGGCATTTGTGTGCCATTCCTGGCTTCTGTATCCCGGACTGCTGGAATTCCTGCCGGAAAACAGCAATATCCGTAAATTTGCCGAAGATTTCGAGATCGTCGAGACCGATCACAAGAAGAACTACGGAGAACTCTGGCGGGTTTTCGGCAAACGCAAAAGTTATGTACCCTCCGAGCTGCCCCGGAACAACAGTCTGCAGCGTGGTCTTGCCGACTATCTGGCTGCCCACGACAACGTGACCGGCGCAGGCTACGGCATCTTTGCCTTTGACGGCGAAAAAGTAATCAAGTAAGAGGAAACCTATGAAAATCGTTATTACAGACGGATTTGCGGTCAATCCCGGTGACCTGAACTGGGACTGGCTGAACAAATACGGAGAAGTCACCGTTTACGACAAGATCAGCGATGCGGAAGCACCCGACTGTGTAGGGGACGCGGATATCGTCTTTACCAACCGCGTGAAAATCGGCGAAGCTGTGTTAGGCAAGTGCAAAAATCTAAAGTATGTCTCTGCACTCGGCACCGGATACGACATGATTGATGTAAAGCTGTGCCGGGAAAACGGTGTTGAGGTCTGCAATGTACCCGGTTATTCCACCGCATCCGTGGCTCAGCACGCATTCACCTTGCTGCTGGCCAACGCATTCGATCTGGAAGGCTACCGGAACATGGTCCGCGACGGCAAATGGACGGGCATCCCCGGATTTATGTATCAGGAATCCCGTTTTGTAGAGCTGGAAGGCAAGACTGTCGGCGTATACGGCTGCGGCAGCATCGGCATGAGATTCGCGAAGATCTGTCAGGCATTCGGCATGAGGGTTCTGGCCACCAGACGCAGCAAGACCGACGGCGAGATGGACGGAATCACCTTCACCGATCCCGAAACTCTGATCCGTGAATCCGATTACATCTCCTTCCACTGCCCCCTCACCGACGAGACCCGCGGCATGGTCAACGCGGAATTCATCGCAAAAATGAAGGACGGTGCGGTGATCGTCAACACCTCCCGCGGTGCGGTTCTGAATGAAGCGGACGTTGCGGCGGCTCTTCACAGCGGAAAGCTGTCCGGTGCCGGTCTTGATGTGCTGGCAAAGGAACCGGCGGATCCTGCAAATCCGCTCCTGACCGCCCCCAATACGGTCATCACTCCCCACTGCGCATGGACTTCAAAAGAAGCCCGGCTGAGACTGATGGACATTCTTGATAATAATCTTGGCTCCTTCCTGACCAACGGACAGGGCATCAACCGTGTTTTCTGAACTACAGGTTCACACGACTGCGATACCGCATTTCTCATTAAATTTTAATACGTAACATATTGCAAAACCGAAAAAATTCCTGTATAATAAACGTACAGGAATTCTTATTTTAGGAGAAAAAAATGAGTCTCATTGTTGAGCACCTGACCAAAAAATACGGCGAAAAAACCGTTGTTGACGACCTGAGCTTCACCATGCCCGACAGCGGCGTGTACGCTCTGCTGGGAACCAACGGCGCCGGCAAAACCACCTCCATCCGCATGATGCTGGGCATGCTCGCCAAGGATGGCGGCAGTGTCACATGGAACGGAAAACCGCTGGATATCGGCACCTGCAGCGTGGGATATCTTGCGGAAGAACGGGGACTTTATCCAAAATATCCCCTGATGGATCAGCTGCTGTACTTCGCAGGCCTGCGCGGCGTGTCGAAAAACGATGCAAAACAGCGGATCAGATACTGGGCGGAACGTCTGGAAGCGGCGGAATACCTCTATCCCGTTATCGAGCCGGGAAAGCGCGCCAAGGAAAAGCCGAAGCTGGCGGATCAGCTGTCCAAAGGCAACCAGCAGAAGATCCAGTTCATGATCGCACTGCTGTCCGACCCGGAAATGCTGATTCTGGACGAGCCGCTGTCCGGTCTTGACCCGGTGAACACCGACCTGTTCAAGGAAATCATCCGGGAAGAGATCGCCAAAGGGAAGTATGTGATCATGTCCAGCCACCAGATGGCCACGGTGGAGGAATTCTGCACGGATATCACCATCATGAACAGGTCCAAGGCGATTCTGCAGGGACATCTGTCCGAGATCAAGAAGAGCTACGGAAGGGTGAATCTGAACATCAAAACCGAAAGCGATATCACAGGAATCATCGGGGCGGCAGGTGTCCGTATGCTGTCCCGGAAAGAAAACGAATATAAACTGAAGGTTTCCGGGGAAGCGGAGGCCAACCGTCTGTTGGGTACCCTCATCGGAGCCGGCGTGACGGTGATCACCTTTGATCTGAGCGAGCCGACCCTCCATGAAATCTTTGTTGAAAAAGTGGGTGAGCAGAATGAAGCGGAATGAGTTCTCGGGAACCGGCAAGGTTTTTGCCTTCACCCTGCGGCAGCTTGTGAAGAACCGTGCAAACCTGATCTCCCTGCTGATCTCCGCTGTGGTTATGCTGGTGATGTTTCCCGTCATGTCCCTGATCGGCGGTGCGACCGGCAGCCCGGACTCACAGCTTCCGTCCGGTGAGGACGTCTATCTGCAGCTGCCCGCGAAAATCTATCTGACCGACGAAACCGGTCTGAATGTCGATCTGGCACGAGACGACTACGCCGGTATTCCCGTGGAAAACGCGGAGTTCACCAATGAAACCTATGCGGATTCCGTGGATCCCGAAGCCGGGGAAGCGTGGGTGCACCTGTACCTCACTGCCGACGGGTATATCATTGACGTGTACGCATCGGACGAAGTCACCGATCCGCTGGCATCCCACGCCGTTGACAGACTGGATGAAGCACGGCTGGCCGGTATGGAAGGGCTTGATGTTCTCAATGCCCCCTTCAGCACGGATACATATACACTTGAAGAATACGAAAATCCCGGAGACGACGGCATGGGCGCTTATTTCGTTCAGCTGTTCTACTCCATCGTGGTGATGCTGGTCAGCATGTTCGCGGCGGCATACATCGTGCAGTCCGTTGTGGAAGAGAAGACCTCGCGGCTGGTGGAAACGCTGATGATCAGTGTCCGCCCCCTTGCGCTGATTCTCGGCAAGATTCTTGCGGTCATGGTCTATGTGTTCGGCATGATGTCGGTCTACGCTCTCTGCGGCGTGCTGTCCAATCTGATCAACCGGAAATTACTCGGCGGCGGATCCCCCACAGACGTACTGGGAGCCATGGGAGTTCCTCTGGCAGAGCTGAGCATCAATCCCGGTACGGTTGCGGCGGCGGTGTTCTCACTGCTTCTCGGCTACATGACCTACGCACTTCTGTCCGGTATGACCGGTGCGGGATGCTCGGAGCCTGAGGACGTTCAGTCCGCCAACTCCACATCCATCATGATCGTCATGGGCTGCTACATGATCGCGCTGTTCACCTCCATGATGGAGTCCCAGGCGGCTGCCGTTGTGACCTCACTGATCCCCATGGTGTCCGTTTTCTGTGCCCCCGTCCAGTTCATGATGGGCAATATCGGCGTTGGTGTGCTTGTGGCTGCGTGGATTCTCCAGACCGGCGTCATTGTTATCCTGGCCGCCATGTGCGCGAAAATTTATGAAGAACTGATTATCTACCGGGGCAAGCGGCTGACCTTCACCCAGATTGTGAAGATCGCACTGCGAAAGGAGGCGTGAACATGAAGGATACCTTCACCGGATTTTCGAAGGTTTTTGCCTTCACCATGAAAATGACCACCGGATCCGCATCGTGGAAACGGACAACCATCATTTTCGCAGTGATACTGTTCCTGATCCCCTTTGCAGTTCTGACGATCTCAGCGGCTGTCGGAGAGAATGACGGGGAAGCGGTTTTCGCAGGATCCCTGAAGACCCTCTTCACCGTGGATGAAACGGAGACTCCCGTGGATTACGCCATGCTGACCGCCGCGGATCCCGAACTTGCCGGTATTTCTGTTGTGCCGTGCGCCTCCTACGATGAGGCAAAGTACAAGCTGAATGCCGATCCCTTCAGCATGATGCTGTACGTCACAAAATCCGACGGTGCCTACCATACCGCTCTTCTCACCGGCGACAATACCGAAGTGGAGGACGGAGACCGGGATAGGATCACCGATCTGTTCGCATCACGTTTCTACGAAGTTCTGGTGCTGAAATCCGGACTGACCGCCGAGGATATGGTGAAGCTGGTAACACCGGTCACCGTGAACACGCTCGGGCCTGCCGATGAAATCACGGAAGAGACCGACGAATTCGAGGAACTTCGGCAGGAAACCATCCGGGAAATGCTGGGCTTCATTCTGCCCTATGTGACCGTGATGTTCCTGTACTTCTTCGTGCTGTTCTACGGTCAGGGCGCGGCTCAGCTGATTGTCATGGAGAAAACCTCCAAGCTGATGGATACCATCCTGGTTTCCGTCCGTCCCGCCGCCATGATTTTCGGAAAATTCACCGCAAATCTGTGCTGTGCCGTCATCCAGCTCTGTACGTGGATCCTGTCCCTTCTGGCTGGATTTGCTGCAGGACTGGCAGCTGCCGGCGAGATTGATCCCGTGAACACCCCTTCCTTCGGCGAGATTTTCGATATGCTTTCCGTACTTGACGGTATGTTCTCGCCGGTCAGCGTGATTCTGGCACTGCTGCTGATGCTGTCGGGATGCGTGCTGTACACCTCTCTCGCGTCCGTCGGCGGAGCACTGGCAGGGAAACAGGAGGATCTGCAGTCCACCAATATGCTGTTCACCATGTCCCTGGTTGTCAGCTTCATGGCGGTGGTATTCGGCGGCAACCTGATGGAAACCGGCCAGATGGCAAGCGCACCGTGGATGCACTTTGTGCCGTTCACCGCTGTGCTGATTACCCCCTCCCATGTGCTGATGGGCAATGTATCCCCGCTGATGGGACTTGTTTCCCTGACACTGGTGCTGATCTTCTCGGCGGCAATTCTGCTGTGCGCCGGAAAGCTGTATAAGCTCATGTCCTTCTACAAGGGAAATCCCCCGAAGCTGAAGCAGGTAATCTCGCTTCTCCGGACTAAATAATAAAAAATGGGGCTGCTGCACTAAGGAGAAAACTCCGAAATGCAGCAGCCTCTTTCCTTGTTATCATCAAAAAAAGAAAAGCACCTCATTCGAGATGCTTTCACAGATTCAGTTGAGCGCGTATCTGCCTTCCATGGCCCGGAGAAGGGTAACCTCGTCCGCGTATTCCAGCTCGGCGCCGATGGGCACACCATTGGCAATCCGGGAAGCCTTCACCCCAAGAGGTGCAATCAGCTTGGCCAGATACATGGCAGTAGCATCGCCTTCCACGGTGGGATTGGTTGCGATGATCACTTCTTCCACGCGGTTATCTTCGTCCGTATTGCTGAGCCGTGCAAGAAGCTCGCGGATGGTCAGCATATCGGGAAGGATGCCGCGCATGGGTGAAATGGTGCCGTGCAGAACATGGTAAACACCGCGGAATTTCCGGGTTTTTTCAATGGCCATCACCGCACGGGGATCCTCCACCACGCAGATCAGGCTGTGATCCCGCTCGGGAGAGGCGCAGTATCTGCAGACCTCGCCGGTGGTGATGTTGCAGCAGACACTGCATCGATGGATTTCGGTCTTGGCGGCCAGAATCGCTTCCGCAAATTCAGCGGCCTCCTCGGGAGTAAAGCTGAGGATGTTGTAGGCGTACCGGGCAGCCGACCGTTTTCCCACGCCGTCCAGCTTACGGAACATATCCGCCAGCCGTTCCAGCGGCTCCAGATTTTCGTTCATGCCTTAGAACAGACCGGGAATACCGGGAACGTTCAGACCGCCGGTGATCTTGCCCATTTCTTCGCTGTTGGTTTCGTTGACCTTCTTGATCGCTTCGTTGACAGCAGCAACAATGATGTCGGTCATGGTTTCGATATCATCGGGATCCACAACTTCGGGAGCAACGTCGATGGAGAGAACTTCCAGCTTGCCGTTGATCTTTACGGTAACAACGCCGCCGCCTGCCTTTACTTCATATTCACGGGCATCAAGCTCTTCCTGAAGTGCAGCCATATCTTCCTGCATCTTCTGAGCCTGCTTGATCATGCTCTGCATATTGGCAGGACCGCCGCCCATACCCTTGGGGAGTTTTGCTTTCATGTGTATGTACCACCTTTGTGAAAAGTATATAATTTGAATCCATTCGGATTGTGAACAAATTGTAGTTACTGTATTATAATTCCGTCAGTTCATCGATTGCCGGACGTTTCTTGGGAAGAGCACCGGTTTCCAGCCGGATTTCTGCCGCAGCCTCAATGACACCGCACATCCGGAAAGCCGAACGAAGGGACTGCATGGAGGACTCTGCGGAAAGCATATTCTTCGCGAAATCTCCCTGACACTTGATCACCAGAAGCATTCTGTCCGATGAAACAAAGCAGTCGCAGTCGGCGAGAAAACCGCTGCAGGGAGGATTCTGGGAAGCAAGACGCTCCACGACATCTCCCAGGGACATCACGGGCTCCATTTCAGCCGCAGGAGTCTGCGGAACAGCAGGAGTGTCGTGAATAACCGCTGCAGGCTTTGGCTCTTCCTCCGTCTGTACGGGAATCTCAGCCGGTGCAGCCGCAGGTTTTGCAGTGAAGGGCGCGGATTCCAGAAGCATGATCTTTTCTTCCAAAGACGAAATCCGTACAAGAAGCGCATCGTTTGAATCGGCAAGGGAAGCGTCCGCCATTTTGATCAGCGTCAGCTCCGCAGTCAGCCGCTTGGTCTGGGGAAGTCTGGTCATATCCCGCAGTGCGCTGTCCATGAGTCCGAAATGATACGTGATGGCGGAAGAAGTAAACCGCCGCGCTCCGTCACCGAGAAGATGGAATTCCGCTTCGGTCATGTCCAGATAAGCAGCGCGTTCCGATTCGGGAAGGTATTTGAACACCAGCATATCGCGCCAGAAGCTGATCAGCTCCGACCAGAATACGGAAATGTCTCTGGAGGATTCGCTGACACCGGCAATAATCCTGAAAATCGAAGCGGTGTCGTTTCTGGATACAGCAACAGCGGTTTTGTAAAGCTGTTCAATGCCGGTCAGCCCGAGAATATCGGAAACACGGTCACGGGTTACGTCATGTCCGCCCGCAGCGCAGAGCTCGAACAGGGAAATGGCATCGCGCATACCGCCCTGGGCCTGCTTGGCAATGACCAGAGCCGCATCGTCGTCCAGCTTCATCTCTTCCACCTGAGCAATGTGAAGAAGCCGGGATGCGATCACGTCCGCCTTGATCCGACGGAAATCGAATCTCTGACAGCGGGAAATGATAGTGGCGGGCAGCTTATGCAGTTCCGTGGTCGCCAGAATGAAGACAACGTGCTCCGGAGGTTCTTCCAGCGTTTTCAGCAGAGCATTGAACGCGGAAACCGACAGCATATGGACTTCGTCGATGATGTAAACACGCTTTTTCAGGGAAGCGGGAGTATAGGAAACCTCGTCGCGGATGTCGCGGATGTAATCAACGCCGTAGTTGGATGCCGCGTCCATTTCCAGAACATCGGTAGCCGTGCCGCTGTCGATGGACCGGCAGGCAAAGCACTGACCGCAGGGTTCGCCGTCTGCGGGATGCTCACAGTTGACAACCTTGGCGAGGATCTTCGCACAGGTAGTCTTGCCGGTTCCGCGGGGGCCGGTGAACAGATAGGCGTGTGAAAAATGCTCTGTCTTTGCCTCGTATCTGAGAACGGAGGTTACGTGCTCCTCACCGCACACATCGTCAAAACGGCGCGGTCTGTATTTTCTGTATAATGCCTGATGCAGAATACACACACCCTTTACCAAAAAATATGCAAAATAACTCGCAAATCAAGACCATACACCCAAACGTCGAACGAAGATTACGTACGACACTGCAGTTCCGGCTCAGAACAGGCTGCCTCGCGGCGCATCAGCTAAACTGCTTAATGCTGCTTGGTTCCCCACCTGACATGGTTCACAGCCGCCAATCGCGCAAGACCCATTCGTCAACGCTTTCCGTGCAATGTCCGACTACGCAAGCTCCGCCCTCGATCCGGGAATCCACCCTCGCTGTAGCGGACTTCGAGTACAGGGACCCGCTGCTCCCCCGGCTGGTATGGCCTTGATTCACGAGTTATTTGCTTGCTATTACCGGGTTATTATATCATAAACGGGAACAGAATGCAAGACGGCAGAGCATGAATTTACGTTTTGTTTATAAATTCGCTCCGCCGCTGCCGGTTTACCTGTTTACTTCAGTCTTTTCAGGGCATTCTTGCCGTTATAGATGCCGTCGCCGCCCAGTTCCGCTTCGATCCGGGTCAGACGGTTGTATTTCGCCGTTCTCTCTCCCCGAACAGGTGCACCGGTCTTGATGAATCCCGCGTTCAGCGCCACGGCAATATCTGCGATGGTGGAATCGGAGGTTTCGCCGGATCGGTGGGAGAGAATGGTAGCGTAGCCGTTCGCCTTCGCCAGATTCACTACATCAATGGTCTCCGTCAGCGTGCCGATCTGATTGGGCTTGACGAGAATGGCATTGGCGCGTCCCGCATCGATACCCGCCTGCAGCTTCTTCGGATTGGTCACGAAATAATCGTCGCCCACCAGCATCATGCTGCTGCCCAGCTGAGAGGTCATCTCGCTCCATCCGTTGTCATCGTCCTCGCCAAGACCATCTTCGATGGAGACAATGGGGTACTTGTCCCGCAGCCGCTTCCATTCGGCAATCAAGGCGGAGGAGGCGTACACCTTCTTATTCTTCGGCAGGATATAGGAGCTGCCCTCCGCCCATTCGCTGGATGCCGCATCCATGGCGATCTTCACGGAATCGGTGGAGTATCCCGCTTCTTCGATGGCACGGACGATATAATCCAGTGCCTCATCGGCATCACTCAGATTTGGCGCAAATCCGCCCTCGTCGCCCACGGTGGTGATGTGGCCGTTAGCCTTCAGAATGGCGCCCAGCTTGTGGGAGATCTCGGCCCCCGCACGCAGAGCTTCGGAGAAAGTACCGAATCCCATGGGCATGATCATGAATTCCTGAATATCAAGGCTGTTAGCCGCATGAGCGCCGCCGTTGAGGATGTTCATCATGGGCACGGGCAGGGTCTTTCCGGAAATACCGCCCAGATACCGGTACAGGGGAATCCGGTAGTGGGATGCTGCTGCACGGGCGCAGGCAAGGGAAACCGCCAGCATGGCATTGGCACCGAGCTTTGTCTTGTTTTCCGTACCGTCCAGGCGGATCATGGCAAAATCCACCTGACTGACGTCACACTTCATGCCGCTGAGTGCATCGTTGATTTTGCCGTTGACGTTCTCCACTGCATGCAGAACGCCCTTGCCGCCGTATCTCTCGCCGCCGTCGCGCAGTTCGTGGGCTTCGTATTTGCCGGTGGATGCGCCGGACGGTGACGATGCGATGCCGGTGGTGCCGTCCTCCAGAACAACCGCCGCTTCCACGGTGGGGTTTCCACGGGAGTCAAGAATTTCTCTTGCAGTTACTTTTTCAATCCTGTTTCTTGTGAGCATGATTGCCTCCGATTGTGTGTGTTTGATTTCAGTATCGACGGAATTTACAAAAATATTCATGGTATCTCTTGAAAATTCAGGCGAATTATGGTATGATTGGTATAAATTCAAAGCATGGGAGAGTCGGAACGACCGTGATTCTCCCCGAAATTGCTCCGCATCCTATTATATCACAGAATCCAAAAGAATTCAAGGAGGTACTTATGAGACTGGAAGATCTGACTGTAATCAAAGCAGCACCCACACCGGGGGACACCAAATGGTTCCAGCACGACCGGTTCGGGATGTTCATCCACTGGGGGCTCTACGCTCTGGGCGCACGGCACGAATGGCTCAAGAGACACGAACGGATCCCCACCGAAGTCTACGACAAGTATTTCCGCCACTTTGACCCCGATCTGTACGACCCTGACCTGTGGGCAAAGGCAGCGGCGGATGCCGGCATGAAGTATTTCGTGGTCACCACCAAGCATCACGAGGGCTTCTGCCTGTGGGATTCCCAGTACACCGACTACAAATCCACCAATACTCCCTACGGCAAGGACATCCTCACCCCCATGGTGGATGCATTCCGTTCCAAGGGACTGCGCACCGGGTTCTATCACTCGCTCCTTGACTGGCACCATCCTGACTACACTGTGGATGCCTGCCACCCCATGGCGGAAAACGAAGAATACATCGCCAGGGATGCGGAGCGTGACATCAGCCGATATGTGGACTATCTCCACAACCAGACGGAGGAGCTTCTGAAGAAATACGATCCCGTGGATATTATCTGGTTCGACTTCTCCGTAGGCCCCAACGCCAGATTCAAGGGAAAGGGCAAGGAGACATGGCGCAGTGAGGAGCTTCTCGCAAAGATCCGCGCCATCAATCCCGGCATTATTATTGACGACCGCCTGCAGATCGATCAGGATGTAAAGACGCCCGAACAGTATATGCCACAGGAATGGGTGAAGGTCAACGGCGTGCCCGTAGTCTGGGAAGGATGTCATACCTTCTCCGGCTCATGGGGATACTACCGTGACGAGCAGAGCTGGAAGAGCGTGGATCAGCTCCTGAAGATGCTCATCGACAGCGTATCCATGGGCGGCAACCTGCTTCTCAACGTAGGTCCCACCGGACGCGGCGAGTTCGACGAAAGAGCCTACGACCGTCTCACCGGCATGGGCAAGTGGATGAAGCGCCACTCCCGTTCCATTTACGGATGCACCCAGGCACCTCTGGAATTCGAGTGCCCCAGAGACTGCCGCTACACCTACAATCCGGAAAAACAGCGGCTGTACCTGCATATGTACAACTGGCCCTTCGGCAAGATTCAGCTCCGCGGGGAAGTGGCGGAACACGTGGAATACATCCAGCTTCTCTCTGATGCCTCCGAAATGCGGTACACCTACTATCCCGAACAGCAGGTTGTGGACATCCCCCTGCCGGTATGGAAGCCTCTCGGCGCCGACATTCCCGTACTTGAAATTTTCCTGAAATAACCGCATGAACAATCCCTGCCTCACATACCATGGAACAGAGTCAACCATGGAAAGGCAGGGATTTTTGATGCAGATACACACCATTGAGCCGGGCGAGAGCATTTACTCAATCGGGCAGGAGTACGGAGTACCGCCATCCCGGATTATTTCCGACAATCTTCTCCGCTCGGTCAGCGATCTTGCCGTGGGACAGGATCTGGTGATTCTCACGCCCACCCTCACCCATACCGTCACAGCCGGGGACACCGTGCAGTCCATCGCCTCCCGATACGGAACCGACACCAATGCCATTTACCGCAATAACCCCATTCTCGGCGGAGTGCCGGAGATCTATCCCGGGCAGATTCTGAACATCGCCTACGAAACGCCGCCTCTCGGGGAAATTTACTCAAACGGCTACGCCTACACAAACATCGATAGAAGCATTCTCCGCCGCACACTTCCGTATCTCACCTATCTGTCGGTGTTCTCCTACGGAATCCGGGAGGACGGATCGCTGATTGTACCGGACGGTGCGGACGAACTGATTGCACTGGCACGGGAATACGGCACAGTACCGCTTCTGGTACTGACCTCCCTGACAGAGCGCGGCACTTTCTCCAGTGAGCTTGCCGGGCGGGTTCTCTCCACACCGGAACTGCGGCAGGCTGTGGTACAGAATGTAGCCGATGAAGTGGTATCAGCAGGCTACGGCGGCGTGGATGCGGATTTCGAGTACATCCCGGCGGAGTATGCGGACGAATATGCCGCCTTCCTCCGTGAGATCGGTGACGCACTGGGGGAAGGATACCCCGTGTTTGTGTCGCTGGCTCCCAAATACCGCGCCGATCAGCCGGGTCTGCTGTATGAGGGACACGATTACAGCCAGATCGGAAACGCGGCAGACCGGGTGATGCTGATGACCTATGAGTGGGGTTACGCTTACGGGCCGCCCCTTGCCGTCAGTCCCATCCGGGAAGTGCGGAGGGTGCTGGACTACGGCGTGACCGAGATTCCCCGGGAGAAGCTGCTGATCGGTCTGCCCAACTACGGCTACGACTGGACTCTGCCCTATGTGAGAGGAGAATCCCGGGCACGTTCCCTCGGCAATCAGGAAGCGGTGGATCTGGCGCAGACCTACGGCGCGGTGATCCGCTTTGACGAAAACGCGCAGGCCCCCTATTTCACCTATACGGCTGGAGAGCCTGCGGCCAGTCATATTGTGTGGTTCCAGAACGCCCGGAGCTACGATTCTCTCCTCCGTCTTGTGAACGAATACGGCATATGGGGGGCGGGTGTGTGGAACATCATGCGGTTCGATCCCGCGCTGTGGCAGGTGATGAACGCGCTGTATGAGATCCGGAAGGTGTAATCACTCATGCTCCGACAGCCACAGATCCACACGGGATTCAATGGCACCGGCGCAGGAATCGGGATCGGTTCGCCCGCGGAGACAGTCGTTCACCTCATCGCTAACGATTGACATGACATCATCGGGCACCTGTTTCAGCAGGGGATTTCCGGGGAAGCTGTCGATGAAGTCCGCGAACTCCTGCCAGTGTTCCACGGAGAAAGCAAGCGCAACATGGGGTTCCGTGACGGTTTGCGGTTTCGAAGAAGCTCTGGTGCCGCTCCAAGTGATATAGACATTCTGCCCGCCGTACTTCTCCATAGTATTGGCTTTGTCCGCGCTTTTCAGAGAATAAATCCCGGGCATCAATCCCGTATCGGAAACGGTCAGCTGATGCTTCAGAAATTCCCACGCTTCATCGGGCGTATCGCAGAACGCGGTCATCATATAGTATTTGTAGATATTCACCGCTGTACCGGATACTTCATCCGACGACGGATAGCCGATGATGCGGTAATCCTCGCCCATCAGCAGGGGCATACGGTACAGGTCGCAGAACCGCTGGATCCACATCTCCCTCAGCGCCACCTCGCCTTTTGCCTCCGCAATGTGGACGTTGCTTGGCTCACCGTTTCCGACAGGGGTGGTGCGGATCAGGGACGGAGCCATGGGAAGGGAGGCGCAGTACGCCAGCAGATCCCGGAACTCCGTGGAATTAAAGCCGTTCAATCCTTTGTCCGCATCGAAGAACAGGGAATAGCCGCACTCCCCAAGAAGCATATCCATGGCACCGTATCTGCCCAGATCCTCCATGATATACCTGCCGTCCGGGAGGGAGGAGAGAATCCCAACCATCTCATCCACGGTCCAGCTTTCGCGGTCTCCCACATACTCCGCGGTGCTGAGGAGGGTCTTCAGAGTGAACGTCCGTGACATTCCCCAGAGCGCACCCTCATCATCGGTGAAGGCAGTACGGACACACCGGTAAAGAT
>JAFQWY010000056.1 GCA_017407225.1 Clostridia bacterium
CGTTTCCGCTTCTGCCGCTGAAATCAACCAGAGCGGCGGCTCCGGCACAACTCCCGTGAATCTGACCACCACCAACGGCGGCATTGACGGTGACGGCGGTGAAGTCACTCCCACCAAGCTGAACGTGGTTGTTCCCACTTCTCTCCCGATGGCAATGTCCGATGACGGTACCGTTGTTACTGCTTCGGATTGCAGGATCGTGAACAAGTCCTATGGCGCGGTTCGCGTGAAGTCCGTGACCATCTCTGCGGCAGATGACTGGAATCTGACCGCCTTCGGTGATAAATCCACGCTGGCGGGTGAAAAGGTGGACTCCAACAAGCTCGGATTCGCGCTCTCCATCGGCGGTGGCAAACAGGTAAAGACCACCTCCGACAAGGCGACCCAGCAGCTGATTACGAATCCCATCGATGGATGCTACATGACCGGGATCGGTGACACGGCGAACAATTTCGTCAGCATCGACTATGATGCCATCGTCACTCCGCTCTCCGGTGCGGTGAACAATGCCACCGTTGCGAACGTGGTGTTTGTGATCGAGTGGGATATGGTCGCGTAAAAAACTTATATTGCAGATAGGGCGGTTCCAAGAATCGCCCTTTTTCTGCAGAAAGGAGGCATTATGAAGCATAAATACATTCTTGCGCTGGCTCTTGTAATGGTTACAGTATTCACGCTCGGAATGAATACTTACGCCGCCACATCAACCACGGCAACCGTACCTGTCACGCTGACCGTATCCAACGAGTACCGCGCAGTCAATGTGACCGTTCCCGCATCCCTGCCGGTTCATGTCATCAATGGTACGGTGGTCACGGCGGACAATGCGGTCATCAAAAACAATTCCAAAGTCAGCGCAATACAGGTCACATCCATCTCGGTGACGGACGGCGCATACAAGGTCGGGGATTACGAAAACTTCTCCGGTAAACAGACTATTGCGCTGAAGATCAATGGCTGTCCCACAAAGGGAGCGGGCAAACTCCCCATCACAAAAAACGCCTTTCCCGTGATTTCGGCGAGCGGCAGTCAGGCATTGACCTATTTCGCAAAAGTTTCCGGAGATGCACCGAACGCTGACGATGTACAGGCGGCAAACGTGGTATTCACCATCTCAATTGTTGATTAAATTCGGAGGACGATATGAAAACATTTGCAAAACGATTTTTCACGATCATTCTGATGTGCCTGATGGTCTGTACCATCTTTCCGACAGCGGCTTTTGCCGCGACAGCAACTTGTCCCTACTGTGATGTAACCTGCTCCTACACTGTAGACTACGAATACTGGACAAAGAATGTCCACAGCATCCGTCACTGGTGTTCCAACTGCGGTCTTGATATGTGTGAGGGTGTCAATGCGGAAAACCACACATTTTCAAACGGTGTCTGTTCAAAATGCGGATACGACAACGGAACCGGTATCCCGGAACCCGATCCCGAACCGGAAGTGTGTTATCACAGAAGTACATACCGGAACTGGAGCGGCTGTGACTGGTCGGAATACTGCTCCGACTGCGGTGAATATCTCGACTCAGGGACAAGTCACGGCTCCACTTATACTGAATGGAACGGCTGTGACTGGTATGACTACTGCCGCGACTGCGACGAACTGATAGACAGTGGAACCAGTCATGGAAGTTACAGCTACGGTGCATGGGAGTATTACAGCACATCCCGTCACCGCCGTCTGTATTCCTGCGATGACTGCGGCGAAGGTTCGTATTCCTATGAAAACCACTCCGCGGCAGCGGAATATTCCCCCTCCGGCAGTACCGAGCACAAAGTCGGCAGTTACTGCTCCGTCTGTGATTCCTACATCGGATCCGCCGCGTACGAAAGCCACAATTTTACCTCCGGAAGCTGGAAATTCCATGACGAAGTCAGCCACAGATGCACCGTTTCCTGCGCTGACTGCGGCTACAGCACCACGGAATACGAAAGTCACGCTGACCGGGACAACGACGGCGAGTGTGATTCCTGCGGTTACGGAATGTCGTATTTCTCCGTAACCGTCCCCGCTGTCATGATGCTGGCGGTGTCCGAAACCGGCGAAGTCACTGCCGCCACCAATGCTGTTATCATCAACAATTCCTCCGCAGCAGTTGTTGTCAGTGATGTTACCATCCTCTCCGCTGACGGCTGGACGATTGTACCCTATACCACCCGTATGGCGGATGAAAAAGTGGATTCCCGCCTCATCGGCTTCCGTATCGGTGATATATGCACTACCGGATATGGAAGCGGTGAATCCTTTAACGGTAATTGGATCATCGAAAAAGGCGGTGTACTTCCGCTGTTCTATGATGCTGTGGTATCCGCCGTGTCCCGTGCCGTTACCGATGAACAGGTGCTGACTGTGATCTTCGTTATCGGTTGGGCGGTTTGATTATCTTCCAGAAAATCAAACATTTTTCGGTATAATTCTATTCTCAGTGCTCGGTTGCGTTTCTTCTGGCTGTACCATATGATATCATCCCTAATGCTGATAAATGGTTTTAGAAATACGTCACAGAGCTGTGCAAATTTTGTATCCGCTTCCGGATAAGGAACATGATGACAACCGCAGTGTGTTCGAAAGAGTCGATTCATCCTTCGCTTATGCTTTTTTGACAGTTCTATCTTCAAATCGGAAGACGGAATCGAAGATATAGTGTCTGAAATCAGCACATCCACTGCAGCTATTATCAAAAGATCAAGTTTGCTCATTCTCAGATCGATACTCATATAAACCTCCGTTATGTGCGGTTTAGAGATCTTCTCATTTACTATAACAAATCAAAAGGCATTTTCGTTGTCTGTTTAACCATAAAAATTTTTGGAGGTGTTTACTTTGCAGGAAGAAATCGAACAAAGAACAGTCGCACTGAGCATCAGCACAGCCAAGCTGAGCGGGCGTGTTTTCCGGGCGGCGATCTGCAGGTATCTGGAATACCATAAAAACAAACAGCGTGACGGTCCGGTTATTCCCCACGGGAAGCAGTCAGTGAAACAACTGATCGGGCAGAATCAGGGTGTATCCACCATCGAGAGCAACGATCCGCACATCCGGAATTTCGAGAAAATCGCCCGGAAATACGGTGTGGATTACGCCATCAAGAAGGTGAAAACTGAGGGCAAGCCGAAATATGTGATCTTCTTCAAAGCCCGCGATGCCGATGCACTGACGCAGGCCTTCACCGAATACACTCGTAAATCTGCCGAACGTGAAAAGAAGCCGTCCGTGCGAAAGCTGCTCAAAAACCTTATTGCGAAATCCAAAAACAAGGAGCGTGAACGCACGAAAGACAGAAATCGGAGTACGGAACGATGAGCAGCAAGCTGAAAAAGACGATCATCCTGCACATTCCCTACTTGTTCATCGGTCTGTTCGCCACAAAGCTCGGTCAGATGTGGCGGTATACTGACGGTGCGGAGCTGGGTGAGAGAATTCTGAATCTCGGTGAGGGCTTCTTCGCCGCGATGGAATCCCCCCTGCCCAGCTTTCATCCGTCTGACCTCTGCGTCGGTATCGCTGTCGCCGTGATCTTCCGTCTGATCGTTTATGGCAAATCGCAGAACGCTAAGAAATACCGCAAAAACGAGGAATACGGCTCTGCCCGTTGGGGGAAACCGGAGGATATTGCGCCGTACATTGATCCAGAGTTCAAGAATAACGTAATCCTCACTCAGACCGAACGACTCACCATGAACAACCGTCCGAAGGATACGAAAACGGCGCGGAACAAGAATGTGCTGATCGTCGGCGGCTCCGGATCGGGCAAAACGCGGTTCTTCATCAAGCCCCAGATCATGCAATGCCACAGTTCCTATTGCATCACTGACCCGAAAGGAAGTCTGGTGTGCGAAACAGGAAAAATGCTTCAGCGGAATGGGTACCGGATCAAGATTCTGAACACGATCAATTTCAAAAAGTCCATGAAATATAATCCGATGGCGTACATCCACTCGGAAAAGGACATTCTGAAGCTGGTGACCTGCCTGATCGCCAACACAAAGGGCGAAGGCAAAGCCTAGGATGATTTCTGGGTCAAGGCGGAAACTTTGTTGTACACAGCGCTGATCGGGTACATACACTTCGAAGCCCCTGCCGAAGAACGCAACTTCAACACGCTGATCGAGATGATCAACTCCATGGAAGTCCGCGAGGATGACGAGGAATTTGAGAACCCCGTTGACATCCTGTTCCGCGAGCTGAAAGAGAAAAATCCCGATCACTTCGCTGTCCGCCAGTATGCCAAATACAAGCTCGCGGCGGGCAAAACGGCGAAATCCATTCTCGTTTCCTGCGGCGCACGTCTGGCGGTCTTCGATATCGCGGAACTGCGGGAAGTCACAGCCTATGACGAACTGGAACTTGATACCCTCGGAGACCGGAAAACGGCACTGTTCCTCATCATGTCCGACACGGATGACAGCTTCAATTTCCTGATCTCCATGTGCTACACCCAGCTGTTCAATCTGCTCTGCGAAAAAGCCGATGATGTGTACGGCGGCAGACTTCCGGTTCATGTGCGCTGTCTGATTGACGAAGCGGCAAACATCGGGCAGATTCCGAAGCTGGAAAAGCTGATCGCCACCATCCGAAGCCGCGAAATTTCCGCCTGTCTTGTTCTGCAGGCGCAGTCCCAGCTCAAAGCGATTTACAAGGACAACGCCGACACCATCATCGGCAACTGCGATGCCCGGTTATTTCTCGGCGGCAGTGAACCGACCACGCTGAAGGAACTGTCCACCGCACTCGGGAAAGAGACAATCGACACGTTCAACACCGGCGAATCCCGCGGAAAAGAGATTTCGCACAGCCTGAACTATCAGAAACTCGGCAAGGAACTTGCGTCTGTCGATGAACTGGCAGTTCTTGACGGCGGCAAGTGCATCCTCCAGCTTCGCGGTGTCCGTCCGTTCAAGTCGGACAAATATGATATCACAAAGCATCCGAACTACAAATACCTCTCCGATGCCGACCCGAAAAACAATTTCGACATCGGGAAGTTCCTCTCCACACGACTGAAAACAAAACCCAACGACACATTTGATACCTACGAAATCATCGATTCTGCCGAAGAAACGGCGGAAATTCCCGAATAAGTGAGGTGAAAACACAGCTCGTAAGTATCTGAGACCCCCGATTCGCGCTTCCCCCGGATTCCGTATAGACAATCAATCTAAAACTACATTCGAAAGGAAAGGTACTATATGGAATTCTTCAACGCTGCAATCGAAACTCTTCAGACTCTCGTTGTCGCCCTCGGCGGTGCGCTCTGCGTATGGGGCGGCATCAACCTGCTGGAAGGATATGGGCAGGACAACCCCGGTGCAAAGTCCCAGGGCGTAAAACAGCTCGTCGCAGGCGGTGGTGTTGCGCTCATCGGCATTACCCTGATTCCCCTGCTCTCCGGTCTGCTCGGCTGATCCCATGCCAAATCCCACCCGCAAAACTTATATGGTACGTGCCCTCACCAGGTGCGTACCGGAAAGGGGGTAAACGATGGACGGCATCATGGAATCCATCAGCGAATGGCTGAAAGAAATGCTTGTCACCGGTACGATGAGCAATCTGACCGGTCTGTTCGATTCCGTCA
>JAFQWY010000368.1 GCA_017407225.1 Clostridia bacterium
AGATAAATACGCCCGAATAGCTTAACTCAAGAGCGTTGTTTTCAAAGGTGACGGTGAGAGTCCGCCGAGGGCAGAAATTATCCTATTTATTCAAAGCGAGGACAAAAAGATGTACGAGGACAAGACCTTAGTATGCAACGAATGCGGCGCAGAGTTCGTATTCACTGCTGGCGAGCAGGAATTCTACGCAGAAAAGGGTTTCCAGAATGAACCCAAGAAGTGCAAGGCATGCCGTGACAAGAGAAAGAACGCTACCCGTGAAACTCGTGAAATGTTCACTGCTGTTTGCGCAGAATGCGGCGGCGAAGCTAAGATTCCGTTCCAGCCCACCAGCGACAGACCTGTATACTGCAGCGAATGCTTCGCAAAGAGAAAGGCTCAGTAATCTGAGTATAGAAAAGATGCGGTTTCCGACCGTGTCTTTTTTTATGCCCAAATCCGGCAGAGAGACTGAAAAAATTCGGTTTTTTACGGTTTTGTTGAAAAAGGATATGTACAACGCCGAAGAAATGTGGTATAATCATACTGTATCATTATATAAAGGCGTTTTATGCGCTTTTATCAAACTTTACCGATTGGCGGCAGTATATGGAAGAGAAATTCAATAAGAAAAGAAATACACAGAGATCTGAACGTTCCGGTGAACGTAAACAGAAGAACCCCCGTCCCATGAATCGCGGGGAAATGCCGTCCAATGTGGTTGTCGGCAGAAATGCGGTCGCGGAGCTGATCCGCTCCGGCGCTCCGGTTGATAAGATTCTGGTATCCGGTCGGGAAGGATCGGTTGTTGCAATTATTGCCGAGGCGAAAAAGGCTGGAATTGTCGTGGTGGATTCCACGGTTGAATCCATCGAGCGCCTTGCTCACGGTGAGAATCACCAGGGTATCGCGGCAATGGTGGCCGAAAAGGCATATTCCACAGTGGATGAAATCCTTGCAATCGCTGCGGAAAGAGGAGAAAAACCTCTGATCGTTGTATGCGACGGCATTGAGGATCCTCACAATCTCGGCGCGGTGATCCGTTGTGCGGAATGTGCCGGTGCTCATGGTGTCATCATTCCCGAACGGCGTGCCTGCGGCCTTACTCCCGCTGTTTCCAAGGCATCGGCTGGTGCAATCATGCATATGGCGATTGCGAAAGTCGGCAATATTGCGGAGACAATCGAGAAGCTGAAGGAAGCTGGTGTCTGGACATTTGCTGCGGAAGCCGGCGGACAGGATTTCTTTGAAACCGACTGGAAATGCGCCTGTGCCATTGTTCTCGGGGGAGAAGACAGCGGTGTGTCGAGATTGGTTCGCGAGCGTTGTGACTATACGGTATCCATTCCCATGTACGGTCATGTCAATTCGCTGAACGTATCCACGGCAGCATCCGTCCTGCTGTGCCATGCGGCAAGAATGCAGAGAGCATGAGATACCGGATTGCAGATCACTGTGTCTACAGACTGAGAAAACCAAACCGAAAAAACAAAACAGCTGATGAAAGGAAAGACCGGATGCATGGGCTGAAGGTCAATGTACTGATTATGGCTAAAACAAAGAAAAAGAAAAAGGTCACTGCCGGGGATCTGTTCGGAAAGCTGGGTAAAACCGGAAATTCCAAAGCTGAGCCCCAGACTGCGGATGACGAATTTATCGAAGAGCCTCTGGAGGAGTTTGATGAGGATGCCATTGATGTGACATCTGATGAAGGATTCTCCGACAGCGATCTGGATATCAATGCGCTTCTGAAAAAATACATGCCCGATTATCAGGAAGAGGAAGCGGAAGAACCGGAGGGAACGGAAGAAGTTCCTGAAAAAACATCGGGTGGTGTTCTCTCCAGATTCAGAAAAAAGCGGGACGAAGAACTTACGGAGGATGAAAAGCTGATTGATGCGCTTGACTCCGCCTTCACACCGGTTTCCGATGAGGATGGAGATGGGGATATCGATTTTTCCGATATCATGAGTACGCTGAAGAAAACTCAGGCGGAAGAAATTCCCGAGCCCGGCGCTGAAACGATCAGTGAATATGATCTGGATGCCTGGACGGAAGAAGCTGAACTCCCGGACGGTACCGATGAAGGAGACGAGGAAGCTCCGCAGGACGACGACGCTGTTCTGTATGATGAAGAGGATCCTGCCGATGACACATACGGCGAGGATGAGCTTGCGGACTACACTGACCCCGACGGTGAGGTGGATTACTTCGATGAAGAATTCGCGGAGGATGAGGCAGCGGATGAGGCAGCGGATGAGGATCCTGCTGAACGGGCGGAAGATGATTTTGAACTGCCGGCAGAAGAGGATCTGACTCTCGATGCACCGGAACTTCCCGAAGAGTTTACCGCTGAAAAGCCGAAAAAGAAAGGTTTCTTCGGATCACTGTTCGGCGGTAAGAAAAAAGAATCTGTGGATGAATTCGCAGACGAGCTGGAAGAGAATGACCGGGAATACGCCGGGGAGACTCCGGCAGATATTCCTCAGGATGAGCTGGAAGCTCCTGATGAGGCGGTTCTTGCAGCAGCCGAAGAGCAGGCGCAGATCTCTGTGGAAGAACGTCTTGATTCTATGCTGACAGATGAAGCTGCTGCTGATGCTGCTGAAATTCCCGGCTGGGATGAATCTTCTGCGGAAGAAGCGCCTGTCGGAGAACCTGCAGAAAACGCAGAGTCTCAGGATGAGGAAATTGACCCCACGGATATCAATCTGATGGTTGCGTTCGGGCTTGATAAAAAGTCCGACAAGGCCAAGCAGTTCGGTGACCGACTGGAAGAAAAACAGCATACAAAAGCGAAGAAAGTTCAACTCGACCGTCCCGAATATGTGGACAAATCCCAGACCGGTCAGATCCGCAGCGAATATAAAGCAAAGCAAACCTCTCTTTGGGTTCGTCTTGTGCTGTGCGGCATCCTGACACTGGTTCTGATGATTTTTGAAAACATTGAACCCATTACCAAGCTGTTTACCGGCAGCGGCAAGCAGTTCAGCGGCGTATTTGATCCGGCGGTTTATCCGGTTGTTTATGTCATGGTGAGTCTGCAGATCATGCTTCTGGCTTGCTTCTGTGCGTATGACCAGATTTTCGCGGGTATCAAGTGCCTGTTCCGCGGCAATCCCAGACCGGAAAGCATGACGGCTCTGCTGACTCTTCTTGGCATCGTGTATTCCTGCATTGTTGCGCGCGTGATTGAGATTCCGGAAGAACCCGTGATGTTCAACTTTGTTGTTGCTCTTTCCGCTCTGCTGACGCTGGTTTATGCGCTCTATAATGTTCGCCGGGAAATGATGAATTTCCGCATCGTGGCCAACAAGCGTCCCAAGCACATTGTCAGACGTCTGCTGGATGAAGAGTCCGAATGCGAATCCAAGGCATTCGCTGAAGATGAGGATGTATGCGACGTTATGAAGATCGAAAAGACCGACTTTATCGACGGCTTCTTCGGAAGACTCAATGCTCCCGATCCGTCTGCCAACCGGTTCATGATCTTTGCAATGAGTGCATCCGCTGCAATTGCAGTGCTGTTCGGGCTGTTTACCAGTTTCGGCGATGCATCTGCGGCTCAGGTGTGTGCTGCGGCTTTCGGTTCCATGATGATTCTGGTGCCCCTGTCCGTATATATCACTTTCAGCTATCCTTTCTATCGGGCAAATCTGGCTGCCAAGCAGTACGAAAGTGCTATCATCGGCGAAGCATCTCTGGATGAATACTCCAATGCTTCCATCATCAGCTTCGATGATAAGAATGTGTTCCCCTCCTATTCTGTGAAGGTACAGAATATCAAGATCTATAACAACGCCCGTATCGACCGTATGCTGTACTATGCATCTTCCGTATTTGCGTATGCCGGCGGTCCTCTGCAGGATGTGTTCGAGATTGCGACCAAGGATATGGGCAATTCCGAAAATGTGAAGATTTTTGATGCCGAATCCGGATTCCTGGCAGCACAGGTGGACGGCGTTAACATAATCTTCGGCAGCTATGAAGCTCTCAGCTCCCGCGGCATGGAATTCCCGGATAATGCCACGGAAGACGATATCGATCTGTCGGACGAACTTGAGATCATGTATATGTTCCGCGAAGACAAGCTGGTCCTCAAGTTCTATGTCAAGTATGTGATGGATGCGGATATCGACCTGATTCTCAAGCAGTTCTCCGGCAGCGGACTTTATGTCTGTGTCAGAACCTTTGACCCCAACATCGACGAGCGCATGATCGCAAAGAAGCTGAACATGAAGCGGATGCCTCTCAAGATTGTCCGCTACGCAAGCGCCGATGAAGTCAGCACTTATGAAGAAAAAGTGGACAGCGGTCTTGTTACCTGCGGTTCGCCCAAGTCCCTGCTTCAGGTGATTTCCTACTGCGGCAAGGTTCTGCATACCAAGAAGACCAATATCGCGCTGAGCGTATTGTCAGTAATGATCGGTACTGCAATTCTGGTGCTGCTGCTTCTGTCCCAGTCCATGAGCTCGCTGAATTCGCTGTTTGTTGCGATTTATCAGCTGATCTGGCTGATTCCCATGAGCATTTCCTCGAAAATGTTCATCCGGTAATCTGCCAAAAAATATAGAAACTGTTTAAGGAGAATAACGGGAGATGCGGAATACAAATCTCCCGTTTCTTTATTATCATGAATAATCAGATCAGAAGTTTTCTTTCCTCTGTTCAGAAACCGGGACGGTATACCGGCGGAGAAACCAATTCCGTTTATAAGAATCTCGATGATGTAAAAATGCGTGTGGCGTTCTGTTTCCCGGATACCTACGAAATCGGTATGTCCAATCTTGGGATGCGGATTCTGTGCGACTGCTTCAATGCCGTGGACGGCGTGTGGTGCGAGCGCGTTTACGCTCCGTGGGTCGATATGGAGGAACAGATGCGCAGCCATGATGTTCCGCTGTTCACTCACGAAAGCGGCGACCCTGTAGGGGATTTCGATGTGGTGGCATTCACGCTGCAGTATGAACTGTGCTATACCACGATGCTGAATATGCTTGATCTGGCGCGGATTCCCATGCGACGGGAAGACCGTACCGATGAGCATCCCATTGTTCTGGCAGGCGGTCCCTGTGCCTACAATCCGGAACCTGTATCCGATTTTGTTGACATTTTCTCCATCGGGGAAGGAGAAGAAGCCCTGCCCGAACTGGCCCGTCTGTGGCTGGAGATGAAGGAGAACGGTACCTACACCCGTCAGGCGTTCCTGTACCGTGCCGCAACCGAACTGAAGGGATTCTATGTTCCTTCCTTATATAGTGTTGCGTACAACGAAGACGGAACCATTGCATCTATTGTAACGGCGGACGAAAAGGTTCCCGCAGTGGTGGAAAAGCGCGTGGTGGAGGATTTTGATAAGTGCTATGTACCCCTCAATCCCGTTCTTCCCAATATCGAAACCGTACACGACCGTGTGACTCTGGAAGTGTTCCGCGGATGCATACGCGGCTGCCGTTTCTGTCAGGCAGGTATGGTATGCCGTCCTGTTCGCGAGAAGAAGCCGGAAACCCTGGACTGCATCGCCAGAACCATGGTGGAGAACAGCGGTTACAGCGAGATTTCACTGTCCTCCCTGTCCATCAGCGATTACTCCGGCATCAGTGAGCTGACCGACAAGCTTCTGGACTGGACCAATGACAAGATGATCAATCTGTCCCTGCCTTCCATGCGCGCCGACAGCTTTACCAAGGAGCTGATGGATAAAATTTCTACCGTACGTTCCTCCACGCTGACTTTCGCGCCGGAAGCGGGTACCCCAAGACTCCGTGACATCATCAACAAGAATATTACCGAAGAAGAAATCCTCCGTGCGGCAGGTGTGGCTTATGCGGCGGGCAAGAATCAGGTGAAGCTGTACTTCATGAACGGTCTGCCCGGCGAAACCTACGAGGATATCGAAGGCATTTCTACCCTCGCAAGCCATGTGGTGGATGAATATTACCGTACTCCCAACCGCAATAAGGCGCGTCAGCCCCAGGTAACACTGTCCGTGGCGTGCTTCATTCCCAAACCGCACACTCCTTTCCAGTGGGAACGTCAGAATACCATGGAAGAACTGACGGAAAAGCAGGATTTCCTGTCCTCAAAGATCCGCGACAGAAAGATCCGCTACAACTACCACGATGCCAAGGTGTCACGTCTGGAAGCGGTATTTGCACGCGGTGACCGCCGTCTCGGCAAGGCACTGGAAGAAGCAATCCGCCGCCATGTCCGTTTCGATGCATGGGAAGAACACTTCGACTACGATAACTGGATGGATATCTTTGCATCCGTCGGCATTGATCCTGCGTTCTATGCCAACCGTACCATGGCGGATGAAGAAATTCTTCCGTGGGATATGATTTCAGCCGGCGTGACCAAGGAATTCCTTCTGTCCGAACGCCATAAGGCTCAGCAGGCCATTGCCACACCTTCCTGTAAGGAAAAGTGCTCCGGCTGCGGTGCCAACAAGCTGGTAAACAGGGAATTCTGCCGCTGGTGTCCCGGTCATCCCGATCTTCCGGACAGTGCGGGAAAGATTGCTTCCGATAAGGAAATCCACCGTCCCAACGAAGGAGTGGTGAAGGGAAGCATCAAGCCTGCCCGCCAGATCCGCGTGAGATTCCGCAAATTCGGTCCCATGCTGTATATCTCTCATCTGGATCTGTCAAAGACACTGTCCCGTGCAGTAGTGCGTTCCGGTCTGCCGGTTTATTACACCGAAGGTTTCAATCCCATTCCCAAGCTGGTGTTTGCGACCCCTCTGTCCGTCGGCTGCGGCGGAGAAGATGAGATTCTGGATATCCGTCTGATGAAGCCCGTGGGCAATGCAGAGATCACGGAAAAACTGACGTCTGTGATGCCGGCCGGTATCGAAATTACCCGGATCTACGAACAGCGCGGTAAGCTCACCGATATCAAATGGGCAGAAAACCGCATTGTCTACGGCGATATCGCCATGGATGAAGAACTTCCCGTCAAGATCGAAGAGCTGTTCCGCCATCCTGTGGTGCTCATGAAGCGCTCCAAGAGCGGCGACAAGGAAACCGATATTACAACGCTGATCCAGTCCGTGAAGGCGGAATGGGCGGAAGGACAGCTGGTTGTGAGCGCTGTGACGTCCGCTCAGAGCGAGAACTACCTCAATCCCGAATACGTGGCGCAGGCCATTGAAAATGCCTTTGCTGTGTCCGGTGAAAAGGGATGGCACGTGATCACACGCTGCAGGCTGATGCTGGAAGACGGCACGGATTTTGAATAATAAAGTGAAACAGGGCGTTATGCGTCCTGTTTCTTTTCTTTTAATATAAGTGAGACGTGTTTGCCGTCATCCACAGACAGAAGGAAAACATCATTGATGCTGACTTTTCGCTTGCTCAGCTCGCAGGCAATTCTTTCGCGATTCCAGTTTACAGATGGAAGATTGTGATCCAGAACGGTTCCGTCGAGAATCAGGAGATGAGCAATACCGTTGTCGCTGATATCGAGTTTAAGATCACCTGCGGTAACGGGAGCATGATCTGCTTTCGGGAACACAGACAGTTTACCGTTTTCCTCAAGAATTGCGTAATTGATGTGTGAGATATCGGAGAATCCCTTCAGTCGCAGTTCACAGAGAAGTTCATCCAGCTCGATTCGGTTTTTCTTCATGGCGCGGATATCCATTGTTCCCTGGTTGATCAGGATTGCCGGGCTTCCGTAAAAAATGCGTTTCAGTTTGTTGGAGCGCAGGAGGAGGGTGGAGATGAGATACTCAAGCGCAACGAGTGCGGAAATAGAAAGCAAAGCAGTGGTAACAGGGTATTCCGGATTGGTGATTGGTGTGGTTGCGATTTCAGAGAGCATGATTGCAATGACAAACTCGGAAGCCTGAAGTTCGCCAAGCTGGCGTTTTCCCATGATCCGCATGGAGATAATCAGGATGAAATAGACCGATATGGTCGTGAGTATGGTGTTAATCATGCGGATAGGATTGCCGGAAGAGAGCTGAATATTCAGAAAACAGGGAAAAACAGAAAAAACATCAAAAAACTTTGGAAAAGGTATTGACAAGGGCTGTGGAGTGTGGTATAATCTGTGAGTCGCCGCGAGAGAGGGCGTCAGAGAGAACGAAAGCTTGAGGGTTTGAAAAAAACCTCAAAAATCTTTCAAAAACCTCTTGACAAACTCCTTCGAGTGTGACATAATAAAAAGGTTGCTGAGATCAAGCTAGTCGAAAAAAGAAGTTGAAAAAAACTTGAAAAAGTTTCAAAAACCTCTTGACAAACGAGATCGAATGTGATATAATATCGAGGCTGTCAACGAGACAGCGCAAAGCGAATCGCTCATTGAAAATTGAACAACAAAATGTACTAAAAAGACTCCGAAAATTCTTTTGAATTTAAATGCTTACTAAGGTAAGCAGCTCTTTATAGTAAATGAGCAT
>JAFQWY010000369.1 GCA_017407225.1 Clostridia bacterium
AGGCGAGATTCTGTACAACGGACACAGCCTGCGGGAATACGACATTCCGTCCCTGCGTTCAAGAATCGGTACCGTGTTCCAGGACTACAAGATTTTTGCCTCCACCATTGCGGAAAATATCCTCGGACACGCCTGTGCGGACAGTGACCGGGATACCGTAACCGATGCGCTGACCAAAGCTACGTTCCGCGAAAAGCTCGATTCCCTTGAAAAAGGGATGGATACCGAACTGACGAAGGAATTCTACGACGACGGCGTGAATCTGTCCGGCGGTGAATCGCAGAAGGTAGCGATTGCCCGGATTTTCGCAAAGCCGTATGATCTGGTAATCATGGACGAACCGTCGTCGGCACTCGACCCGATTGCGGAATATGAGCTGAATCACACGATCCTCGAATATGCACAGGACAAAACCGTGGTGTTCATCTCGCACCGGCTGTCAACCACACGTATGGCGGACCGGATTCTCATGTTCGCAGACGGCAGGCTGATCGAATCCGGAAGCCATGATGAGCTGATGGCGAAGAACGGTAAGTATGCCGAGATGTTCAGGCTGCAGGCGGAGAAATACCGTACTCCGGCGTCGGCGTGAGCATAGCTGAATAACAAACGAAATCCCCGGTGAATTACAGGTCATCGGGGATTTGTTCTGTCTGCAGACTTACGGCTCCCCGGTTCTGCCAGATTGATGACGGGCAGTTTTTTCTTCCGTGCCATTGCCAGTGTCTTTGCCGCACCACCCCAATCATGCTCCACATATGCGATCACCAAATCTGCCTGTTCGATCATCCATTTGTTCCGGTGGGAAATCGCATACCGCTTCGGCACATTTTCCAGAGGCGGATAGATGGTACTGTCATACAGGGCGGCATCCGCCGGTCTGTCCGGATACGGCAGAATCAGGATGGATTCCACTTCCGGATATTCCGGCTTCAGTTCATGCAGAACGTTTGCCGCAAGCAGATCGAAGTCACCGTAACCGCCAAGGTAGAATGTGTGTGTTCCCTGCGCTGAAAGTGAGCGGAGTTCTCTGGTTAAACGGTCTTTGATTATGTTAGAGTTATAAAGTTTACTGTGTCCACAGAAGGTTATAATCAAGGTATATCTCCTCCAACAACTCTTTTTATCGATTATATCACAATACTTCATGTTAGTCCAGTATTATGAACTAATTAGCCCATAATTATGGGCTAATTAGTTTCTGCAATATCATATAATATAGTCAATAATTCTGAACCATGGATATGATATTATATGAAACTAAATGAAGCTGTCAGCATCCGGCTGGCTGAACTCCTGAATGAACGGAAGATGACACAATATCAGCTGTATACACGCAGCGGTGTTGCAAAATCCACTGTGAACAACATTATCAACCAGACATATCCATCCGTCAGCCTTCGTATTCTGCATGAATTGTGTCAGGGTCTTGGTATTGGACTGAATGAGTTTTTTCAGTCCCCACTGTTTGACGATGCCAATCTTGAACCGTAAAACTGCTTGTTATTCTCTTGAGTAACAGGCAGTTTTCTTATTCCTCAATTGCTGCATTGAATTTCGACCAGTCCTTAATTCTGAATCTGACATACTTCCGATGATGAAGTATATTGTACCGGATATAATGGTTCTGCTGTAATTCCTCCAGAACGGCAGCGGTTCCCTTCTCTGTCTTCAG
>JAFQWY010000370.1 GCA_017407225.1 Clostridia bacterium
ATCGGCGGGAATCAGCAGACCGATGATGGATACAAGAAGCGAGATGAACGGAACAGCGGAGATGATGACAAAAAAGGATGCCTGTGCCGCATAGACGGTGATTTTGTCGGCGGTGATCATGGCGGCGATGTTTCGGATCAGCGGGATGATTCCCGCAAGACGATGGGGTATCGTTTTCATACTGTCACCTGCAATTATTCCACAGCTTTGAGCGATTCCGCCATGTTGACCTTGCCGATCTGCCGCTTCATGAAGTGGTTGACAATCACGGCAAACAGAACGGAAAAGACAAACGCAATCAGATAACTGACCGGCTTTATCGTATTGTTGAAGGTAATCAGGTCGATCTTCACCATGCTCATCACAGCCAGATGGAACAGTTTGCCCAGCGGCAGTCCGAGAATGCTTGCAATAACCGACAGGATCAGATTCTCTTTCAGCACATAGCTTTCGGTTTCCTTCGGGTAGAATCCGAGTACCTGTACCGTGGCGATCTCCCGGCGGCGTTCCGCAATGTTGATATTGGTGAGGTTGAAGATGACGATAAACGCCAGTGCACCGGAGAAGAACACGATCAGCCAGATGATGTAGTTCAGACAATCAAGTGCTCCCGTGATGTTGCTTCGCATCGTCTGAAGCTGTGTCACGCCGGTGACGTGTTCCAGTTCTGTCAGCTGTTTTGCGATTTCTTCCGCATCTCCATCTGCTGCAATCAGAACGGTATTGCTTGCCCATGCACCGAACAGTTCATCATACGTTTCCGACGACAATACCACATAATCGTGGATGTGATTGTCAAAAATCCCGGCAACGGTGACCCTTCCGCTTTCCATATCGGCGTTGCGTACTTCAAACGAATCACCGACAGCGAGGGACAGCTTTTCCGCCACCTTTGGACTGATGAGAGCTTCACCATGACCGGGCATGACAAGCGGTTCACCGGATTTTTGCAGACACCAGTATTCTGTAAAGAGCTCCGCATCCGTATAACTGAGCATATGCACCGATGACATGGATGCTTCACAACTGAGATCCACATAATCCAGTCTTGTGGACAGGAACCGATCTATTCCGGGGATTTCTTTCAGTTCCGCATTTACAAAATCCGCATCTTCTTCCTCGAAACTTGCTTCCAGCTCATATTTCTGGATTTCGGTGTATTGAATCTCACCCACATCAATCATGGAATCCCGCACCCCGAATGCGGTTACAAGCAGTCCGGCGCAGCACCCGATACCGATGAGCATCATGAACATCCGCTGCTTGTACAGAAGCATATTGCGGACAGTGATCTTCCGTAAAAACGACAGTCTGTTCCATATGGGCTTGATGTGCTCCAGAATGACACGCTTGCCGACCTTTCCGGCACGGGGGCGGATCAGGCTGGCGGGAACATCCGTCAGTTCCTTCCGGCAGGAAACATAGGTGGTACCGAGAATGCTGACAAGGGAGATGGCAAGGGTAATCCATGCAAGACTGCCGCTGAACAGATAGGTGATCGGCGCGAAGTTGTATATTTCGTTATAGGCAAGCCAGAAGATCTTCGGCAGTGCCCATGTGCAGAGAAAGAAACCGATCCCCCAGCCAAGTATCGTTGCACTTCCGGCGTACAGGAGATATTTTCCCATAATGGCACCGTTTCCGAATCCCATGGCTTTCAGTACGCCGATCTGTGTCCGTTCTTCGTCTACCATCCGGGACATGGTGGTAATGCATACTAAAATGGAGATGGCAATGAAGAAAATCGGAAAGATATTCGCCACGCCGCCGATGATGCCGGTATCGTTTTCAAAACTCATATATCCGGCATTTTCCGAACGGGTCAGAACATACACCTCCGGCGCTTCCATGCCCATGCTTTCCGCCAGTTCGGGCGTGAGATGGTTTTCTGCCAGAATCCGCTCCCAACGCTCATCCGTCAGCTTTTCGGCAAGTTCTGTTACGGCATCTTCATGGGTTTCGATCAGGTTGTCGTATTCTTCGCTGTAAATCTCCGCATGGTCAGTCAGTGTCAGATTGACTTCGGTATATACCTCCGATGTAAATGCTTCTGCGGGAACATACAGGAATGTGCTGACTGTACCGCTGCCGATGGAGGTTGTACCGCGGTCAAGACCAAGATACAGCGGAGAATTGCACAGCCCCACAAGCGTGAATTCCGTTCCGCTCAGCTGCTCTTTCACAGAATCCTTGTTTTCACAGGCAATCGTGAAGGTTTTTCCGATATCCTCCTCAGTATATCTGTCCACGTCCCCAAGACATTCGTTTGCCGCTGTCGGCTTCCGTCCGGCTTCCATGGAAACGAGATTGATGTCATCAGTCAGAGCATGAATCTTGTACGGGCTGACCGTATCTTCAAAGTGCACCAGTGCATCCACGCTGTAGGTACCTTCCGCCGAATCAATTCCGTTGATTTCGGTAAACCGTCCCACATCCTCCTTATCAAAACCGATGGTGGAGAACAGACGGAAATCATAGAAATGCTGATCGGTAAGATAGTTATTTCCGGTGTTGAGCATGGCATCCGTGGTGATTTTCAGTCCGGCGAAAAAACCTGCGCTCAGGGCAACGATGAGCAGAATCGCCAGAAACCGGGTGAAAAAGGTACGGATCGTCCGCACCGTCATTTTCAGTATTGCTCTCATACCGTCACCACTCGATCTCGTCAATGGGTGTGACGGCGGTATTTCGTTCGTTTGAGAGGATTTTTCCGCTCTTGATTCGGATGATGCGGTCTGCCATCGGTGCGATTGCCTGATTGTGGGTGATGATAATAACTGTGGTTCCTCTCTCTCGGCTCAGATCGTACAGCAGCTTCAAAACCGCCTTGCCGGTGACATAATCCAGTGCGCCGGTTGGCTCATCACAGAGAAGCAGACGGGGATTTTTGGCAAGTGCTCTGGCAATGGCAACTCTCTGCTGTTCACCGCCCGAAAGCTGTGCCGGGAAATTGCCCGCTCTCTCCGCAAGTCCGACCATCGCCAGTGCTTCTGCGGCGGGAATCGGGTCTTTGCAGAGCTGTGCCGCAATCTCCACGTTTTCAAGGGCAGTCAGGTTGGGGATCAAATTGTAGAACTGGAACACAAATCCCACATCGTGGCGGCGGTATTCCACCAGCTCCCGCTTGTTCAGTGCAGAGATTTCCTTCCCATCGAATTCGATCCTGCCGCCTGTTACTGTATCCATCCCGCCGAGCATATTGAGCAAAGTTGTTTTGCCCGCACCTGATGTTCCTAGAAGGATGCAGAATTCTCCTTTTTCTACGGTGAAATCCACACCTGCAAGAGCATCAATTTTTGCACTGCCGGTGCCGTAGCTTTTGATTACGTTCTGAAATTTTATGTATGCGTTATCCATATGTACTCCGTTTCTTTGGGGGGTCAAAAAGAACAGACAGCCCCGCCCGTCTCCGGAA
>JAFQWY010000371.1 GCA_017407225.1 Clostridia bacterium
ATGGGTATATTCAGTTTTACAATTTTCAGCGCATTCAGCTGAAAACAAAACTGACACCGGTGGAATTCCGATGCCAGTTTATTGCTTGATTTGCTATCCTGGTGTTTTTTTGTGCTGTCTGTTTATTTTGGGGCAGTTCACCGGATTTTGAAAGTCCGGTCATTTTTTTATGTTTCGATTAAATAAAGGGAACGGGCACGCACATCGAACGCCGATTCGTATGCTTTTTCAAAAGGAATCCAACGGTTCACAAACATGGGGAGATACTCTTCTCCGTCACGTTGGCGGATGCGCTTCAGTTGCTCTTCCGGGGAAGTCTGCACGAATACATCGAGGTCATGGTAATCACCGAAAAACAGGTGATGGGAATAGGCACCTTCGATGATGGTCAGCGATTTTTTCGGCAGAGTCAGGTGGGAGGTTACCGCCATTTCACTGCAGTCGAACACACCGTACGTCAGCTCGTTGTCTGCGAGATGATCCGCTACCTCGGTTTTGAACCGTTCATAGTCCACGTTTCCGCCGGGTTCTGCAAACCGTTCGGGTGTGCGCTTTTCCGGGGGCAGGAAGAAATCGTCCATGTGAATCAGCCGTGCGTCATATGCCTGTGCAATGAATCCGGCCAGCGTGGATTTTCCGGAAGCACAGAATCCATCGATCACCAGAATGCAGGATCCGTTTTCCTCAATGCACTTCTCAATCCGGCAAAGCAGGGGCAGAAGCCGGGCATATTCGCGCCGTACCACCCGATAGGCAGGATGGTATGCCTTGCGGTATGCTTCACTGTGGCTGACAGCGGGCATTCCGCTGCGGATGTAGTCAGTGAGATAGTTTTCCAGTTCATCCGACGAAAAAGCGAATACCCCTTCTCCGGTCAGCCGACGCAGAAGATTGAGGGATCCGGTAAAATCCACAGGGTTCTTCGACAGAGCATTGGCGGAGGCCGCGAACAGACGGGTGACAAGCCGGGGACTGATCCCGGGATTCAGATACAGCCGCACATAACCGCCGCCGATTTCCTCGAAAACGGGAGTGCCGTCACCGGGGAGGGAGGGCTGGCAGGTCACCGATTCCAACTCAAGGCAGGTTCGTTCCAGTGCGGCTGAGGGATCGGTGATCATGTGTCCGGGACCGAATGCAGCCTGATACAGAAGCTTGACTGCGTCCGTTGGCTGCATCTCTCGGTAGAATTCCCCATGGATCCGGAGAATCTCTTCTGCAGATGGCTGGGGCGGAAGTTTTATCAGATCGTGGTCAGGATGCATGCTTATCTCGTGGTCTGAGCTTCAACCAGACGCTTGCCGCAGTAGATCTCACGGAGTTTGGGCTTTTCGATCTTGCCGGTGGGATTTCTGGGAACATTTGCGAAGATGATCTTTCTCGGACGCTTGTAGCGGGGCAGATCCATGCAGAATTCGTTGATTTCTTCTTCGGTGCAGGTCATATCAGGCTTGATTTCGATGATGGCCGCGGCAATTTCACCCAGACGTTCGTGAGGAAGACCGATGACGGCAACGTCCTTAATCTTGTCGTACTTGCGGAGGAAGTCTTCAATCTGTACGGGATACAGGTTTTCACCGCCGGTGATGATAACGTCCTTCTTACGGTCAACCAGATAGATGAAGCCGTCTTCGTCACGCTTTGCCATGTCGCCGGTATAGAGCCAGCCGTCCCGCAGGGCGTAGGCGGTGGCGGCGGCATCCCGGTAATAGCGGGTCATCACGCCGGGGCCCTTGAGACACAGCTCGCCCACCGCGCCCTGTGTCACCTCAC
>JAFQWY010000372.1 GCA_017407225.1 Clostridia bacterium
GCAGGTTCCGAACACAAGCAGCAGGCTCAGAAGCCTGTTCCGTACGAAGTTGAAATGTAAGGAAAGGATTGGACAGAACAATGTATACAAGTGCTAAGCCTTATTTCTATGGTACGGGCAGAAGAAAGAGCTCTGTAGCTCGCGTCAGACTCTATCCCGGTACCGGCAAGATCACCATCAACGGCCGCGATGTAGAAGACTACTTCGGCCTTGAAACCCTCAAGCTCATCATCAACCAGCCCTTCGGCGTAACCAACACTGTTGGTAAGTTCGATATCGTTGCTAACGTACAGGGCGGCGGCATCTCCGGTCAGGCAGGTGCAATCCGTCACGGCGTATCCCGCGCTCTCCTTCTGGCTGACGAAACCTATCGTCCTCTTCTGAAGAAGTCCGGCTTCCTCACCAGAGACCCCAGAATGAAGGAAAGAAAGAAGTACGGTCTCAAGGCAGCTCGTCGTGCTTCCCAGTTCTCCAAGAGATAAAATTTCCCAAACGGGTATTTATTTCAAAAGTTATGTCAAAACCTCCGATACTTCGGTATCCGGAGGTTTTTTCGTTGTCATAGTTGTTTTGGAAAACCGGATGGAAATGGTTTATTAATCGGTATCAGTATAGATGAAACATTTGTTGCGGCACAGTCTGTATATAAAAAGCCAACCATGTACAGCGTGAATATTCTGTTGAAGCAACTGCATAGTAATCAGGTTGAAAATTCCTGTCTTTCGTGCCTCAATCTACCTAATTTGGCGTTTTTGGGGAGGACAATTTCGGGTGTTTTCTGTATAATAAAGCATAATCAAGCGATCCCCAAAATGTTAAAGGAGTCTTTTCGATGAAACGTTATTTAAGGTATTTACTGACGGCAATAACTGTACTCTGCCTGACTTGTGTTATGGCATTAGCTGCGTCTGCAATTTCGTTCTCATTGCAGCATGCGGACAGGTTCTATCTGCAAATTCCCGGTCCGGTGGCAGATACCGTTCCGGATACGGACGTATCACACGCCAGCGCTGTTCTGGAATACGGATCGGTCATTCCCTCCGATCAATACAAAATCAAACGCATCCAGTGGAAAGAAACCTATAATACAAACACAACGGTAAGCCGGTTTTCCGATTCTGCCGCACGGTATTTGGTAATCGTTACCCTTGAAACAACGGACGGAGATTTTTGGAATATTCCCTCCAACTATATAGCAGAGATCAACGGTTTCGCTGCGACTGTAGAGAATCAGGGTGACGGAACACTGGAGATTTCGGCGTATGTCCACACGCTGCCTGCCGTTGAACTGAACCAGTACTGGTTAGACGGTGAAGATCTGTCCCTCGATAGGATCTGGTGGGAGTATGGATATAAAAGCTTCGATATCTTTCTGGATTTTGATTTTCCGCAGTCACTGGAGTCTGACGGATACACATTCCGCATCGACTACCGCGAGGAATATTTCCTGGAGGGCAAGGACAAGCCTTACACCACCCTGCACAGAGAGTACGATTTTCACGATGTCAAGGAGATTGCAGACGGCACATACCGGATGACGGCGCCGTACATCGGCGATAAGCCTGGAAGAGAAATGGCGTTCTATGCCGACGTATATCTGATCCCGCCGGAAGGAAAGGGAGCAGAGGTTCTGGCACGGTCGGTTGCGTCGAGGGTTCAGTTTTTAGAGATGATGAATAGCACGATCAGGTGCTGGCGTGCGGTCAACCCCGGCGGCAAGGTATCGGTAAAACTGTATAATGACGAGTTTGAGTCGGACACCTTTACCCGCGTTCCTTATTTCTATGACGGATTCAGCTTTAACTGGACATGTCCGCCTGACCCGCTCATGAATACTGCAAACGGTAAAAACGCATCTACTGCGGGTACGATGTATTACAAAATGCGTGTATTCGTGAACGATGTGGAGCAGGAAGTCATTACAACCAAAGAATTCGATTCTGAGAAAAACGAGTACAATCATAACACTTCGCTGAAGAATCCGCTGATCGGTGAACCGGACGAAACCAAAACGATCCGTGCCGAGATATACGGCTGGTACTCGAGAGGTGCAGCCGACGGCACGAAAGAAACGGAGCCGCTTCGTACCTTTACCTGGGACATTAAATATACCGAAAATATTTCGGCAACACGCTATGAGTATATTGAGAGTGTGTCCGTCAACGGTATAACCGTGGAAGAGGACGAAACGGATAAGGAGCATCCGTACCATGCCGATGTTCAGGCATATCTGCCGCAGCAGGTCTCTTTTGAGTTCAAATTCCCGAACGAGTTTGATATGGACACCGATGTCCTTGCTCCCCGCGTGTTCCTGAAGCAGGAGGGCGTGGACTCCGCAGAAGGAATAACCGATTCCGTACTCGGAGCCGGCTATAAGGAAATCACCAAAAAAGACTGTGAATACATCGGCGAGAATATGTATCGCTATACCGCTGATGTGTACGGAAGACCCGGCGTAACCGATGCCCCGGTGACGCTCGAAATCTGGGCTTTTTCTGCCGTGGCGGATTTTAATGTAAGCCCGCTTGTCAGACACACCGTATATCTGAGTTTCAAAGATAAGCAGGATCTCTTTGCGATCAAGGTGGATGCCGACGGAAATGAATCCCCGCAGAGCTTCCTCTCAGTACAGGTACAGCGCTGGGACGGCTTCGATGACGAGAGGTACACCACCGCTCATCAGAACGCCGTGGGCGCGCTTTTACGCACCGACAGCATTCTGCCCTTTGAAATGAGGTTCATTTACCGGCTGCCCAGCGAATTCCCGGCGGCCCATACCGATATGCGGTACAGCCTCATACCCAAACTGTATTACCGGGCCAGCACAAATCAGGAATGGGTGGAATACGATCCATATACTGAGCTGAAAATAATTGACGAAAACCGGTACCAGGTATTCTTCAACCTGCAAAAAACGTACGTAACCGGCAGACGGCAGTACCGGCTGGATCTGTACGCCAAGACCCCCTACGGCACGCTGACGGATACAAAGATCCCCTATTCCTTCTACGTCAACGTGGATTTCAACAGTAATGACGCCAACCTTGCCAAGGGCGTGATCGTCAATGATACCCAGTACGCCGAAAACGATCCCACCGTACATCTGGACGCAAAGGTTCCGACGCTTCAGTTCCGGTATTATCTGCCGAAAAATCTCTACGATGCGAACTACCGGATCGTGATGAAGGAAACCTTTGGCGGTACAACAAAATATTACTATCCTGAATCTGCGAATTATGCGGGACTTAAATACCCCGATAACGGTTACGGCTATCAGACGTATACTTATCAGACAAAGCTTAATGCCACAGCAGGCGGTACGATTATGCCGAAACTGGAACTGCTGCTGTGGGAACAAGGCTCCAGCAGCACCGAAAAATCGGTCGGTGTCTTCACACCCACGCTGAAGTATGACGCCACTCCCGTGTACGTCTGCGGTATTGAGCTGAAGGACGGACAGTATATCAAGGGCGGCGGCGACCAGACTGTGTACACCGGCACGCCGGATCCGAACAAGCCCGGCCGTGACGGTTATGCCTATAACAACGGCGGTACGCTGACACTTAACAAGTTCTACGCGATGAAGATACAGCCCATCGGAACCGATCCGGATTATTACCAATACTCTTACATCTACAAAAAGGATCTGGGAGATCTCCGCATCAGGCTGATCGGCTCAAATAATTTCTCTTCTATTAAAACCGACAGCACCGGCTACGGTATCTACGTGCGGAACGGCGATCTGATCATCGAAGGAACAAGCTCTGACAGCCTTTCACTGACCGTCATGGACGGCGGCGGAGAGTACTCTTCCGGCCAGAAGGGCATCCAGCTGGTTGAGGGCAGTCTGACGATCCGCGGTACAAGAGTGACTGTCAAGGCCGGCACGGGTATTGACCTGAACAGCAATAACGGAAAATTCACGATGGAAACCTTTGTAACCGTGAATGACAGCGGTGAGAGCGTATCTTACTCCCCCGTCCTGGGAATCCAGGCATCTTCCGTTGGTCTGAAGGTGCTTGAAAATACCGTCGTCGACATCCGCGGTGGTACGTTCTCGGTGAAAGCCACCGACTATGACGGTAAGGTTTCCAACGAAGATAAGCTCCAGTACAAGCAGACGAACTATACCAACGGCTACAGTACAATCATCGCAGGTGACAGCACCGGCGAATGGATCTACGATATGAACACCACCTATACCGGAAGCGAAGGTGACAGTGTATATGAAATCAACGGCACTGTGCTGAAATCCCTGCGGCTGGTCAAGGGCGCGGGCTGCATCGCGGTCGGCGATAAGGTACTGGAAGAGGGCAGATATCTGTACTATGAGAACGGTGAGCTTGTTGTTCGGTCCGGCTTGCCGACGGAAGACTGGAACAGCTATGCCTACAACGACAACGGCGATCTGACCCTGCACAACTTTACATACAGTGGTGCAGGCTGCATCACCGACAGACCCACCAATCCCGCCGGCCATATGCCGGATCTTACCTTCATCATCAATCTGGAGGGAAAAAACAGCATTACCAACACCGGCAAGGCAGTCGGTCAGCCGTGGCATCCATGGTCAGGTGCCTACGGCATTGCTGCACAGAATGATCTCCGGCTTGAAGGAAGCGGCAATCTGACAATCCATTCCGAGAACGGTATTCTCTATTTTAACAACCTGACGGTAAACGATGGTTCCATCGAGATCAATGCCACGAAAAACGGTATTTACGCAGGCAGCGATGCAAACCCGGATGTGAGCGACACCTATCTGCAGAACAGCATTATGACTGTCAACGGCGGTACGGTTGTGATTGCAGCCTCGAAGACCGGCGTCAACGGATTCGGAACAATCCGTGTTATAAACGGTGAGCTGGAAATTACCAGTACCACCAGAACGGTTATGGCATACAGCAGCTACTGGTATACCACCTTCGATCTCGATAAGGCAAAAACGATGAAGGTTTACGTCGGTAATTCCAAAACAGCGGCAGAGCAGGTACCGTATACAACGGATGAAGAAATCTGCAATCGTTTTGCAAATGTTGCTTACAATTACACCAAATTCGTCGGTGACAACGGAATTTTGGAAATCGATGTAGAAAATTATACAGTTGGTACACGCGGTACGGAAGTCTGCACTGTATACAAGTCTTCTGCCGGTGAGGATGTAAGAGTTTCTATCTATGATATGAATGAGTATTGGTACACCAAATACCTGCAGGGTGACCAGCAGTATAAGATTCTTGTCAAAGTCCAGTACCCCAGCGGTACTCCTGCTGAATCCATGTATTCCGAATTAAGACTGACCGTTCCGACGATCAACGGCAAGAAAACCTATACCATTGACGCAGGGACGTACAACAGTTCCGGAACGGTGTCGGACTATTGCATCATCGATCCTCCGGCAGGCACACCGGTAAACGGTTTCGAAATGGATCTTGGCGGCTATGAGCCGGAAAATACTGCTTTGGATCTTGATATCGCCGAAACCGCAACTTCCCATATTACAAATTATGAAATTTCCCTGTATTCCGACATCAACGGCGTACGGAATGACACCGCTATGAACGATGGGGATTCCATTGAAGCAGGAAGCCGGTACTGGATTGGCATAAAAGCAACGCTGAACACCGGTCACTATCTCTCCGAGGGTACTGCTGCCGCGCAGTTTAAGCTGAACGGTATTTCCGCAAGCGAGCTTGTCAAGGAAGAGGACGTTCTTGATTACTGGAGAAATTACGCGCAGCAGGCAGTAACGCTGTACTTCCGGATGCCGGCTGCGGAGTCTGGCGGTACTGCCATCAGCGGTACGGTAACCACATTCGGCGACCCTAACGAAACCACAACCATCAGACTTATGCAGGATGGAATTGTAATTGACACACATACCTTCTCCGGCAGCAACATCGGCAGCTATTCCTTTGAAAATGTGACAGCCGGTGAATATGTTATCGAGGTTTCCAAGAAAAACCACGTAACCCGCGAGTACAGGATCAATGTAAAGTAACACAAAATTCAGAATCAAAACCATCGGCTTAGCCGGTGGTTTTGTTTTCTCACCGCATCTGCGCAAAAAATCAAAAAATCACAGAAAAAAATTCACAAAATCCTTTTGAAATCATAAAAAAATCGGAATATAATAGTTCCGTTTCCCTCAATCCAATTACGTCAGGTGTTTTATGAAACAAACCAACGATTTTTTGATTCCCGACTATTTTCCCGAGTTTCACTGCAAAATCGGTAACTGCCGCACCGCCTGCTGTCAGGGCTGGCCGGTCTCCGTCTCCATGGAGAACTATTTCACCCTTCTCGGCATCGACTGTCCGCCCGATCTCCGCTCCCGTCTGGATGTAGGTCTGCGGATGGCGGATCATCCCACTCCCGAGGAATACGCACGCTTCAATCCCCGCTGGAACGGCGACTGCCCCATGCGTTATGAGGACGGACGCTGTGCCCTCCATGCGGAACTGGGGGAGGATATCCTGCCCGAAGTCTGCCGCCTGTATCCCCGCGGAATCCGTCACAGCACCGCTGAGCACGAACTGCCCGAATGCTCCTGCGCCAATTCCTGCGAGGCAACCCTTGAACTCTTCCTGCACCGCACCGAACCCATCCGCTTCATCACCCGCCGGCTTACCCTGGATATGCCCCCGGCAGCCAAACGCACCTCCTTCTTCCCTTCCATGAACCGTGAGCAGGAAATCCGCCTGTTCTTCATCCGGATCCTGCAGGATCGTTCCCTGCCACTGTATCAGCGGATCGCTCAGCTGTGCGGCTGTGTGGAAGACATGGACACCGCACTCAATGCCGGTGACGCCGATGCCGTACAGTCCCTCCTTGACGGAAATCTGCCCCTGTATCCCATCCCGGAACAGCTTCCCTTCGCATTTGCACTGAATGTAGCGGAAAGCATGGTGGATCTTCTGGATCACCGCAGCTCCAGCATCCATGATCTGGGTGAAGCCGCTCTTGCCGCCTTCGGAAACGGAGACGAAGCACAGTCCCGGTACGATGCTGCCAAAGCTCACTTTGAAAACGCGTTCCCGCAGTGGGAAATCTTCTTTGAGCACATCCTGGTCAATCACCTGTTCTTCGACCGATTCCCCTTCCAGGACCGCCCGGTGACGCTCACGGAAGAATGTATCGCTCTCTGCGCCGTCTATACCCTGATGCGCTTCCTCTGCCTCGGATGTCTTGCATCACAGCAGCCGGAGGACGACACCCTGGTCGACACCATGGCAGCGGCATTCCGGCTCATCCAGCATTCCGATTTCGACAGAACCGCCGCACGGATGCTGAAAAACCTGCACTGCACCAGCCCGGCTCAGCTTCATGCGCTGATTTCTCTGTAATCCGTTTCTATCATTAAAATTTCATAAAAAATCTTCAATTCCCCTTGCCCTACAGCCGCATCCATGGTATAATATGGTTATCATACATCATGGAGGGTACTGTTATGAAAATCTGTCCCAAGTGTCACATCTCTTTCGACGACACTGCATCCCAGTGCAGTCAGTGCGGCGGCCCCCTTACCCATGTGAATATGTCCGACAACGAATTCTCCAACACCACCGATCACACCGCAGAATTCAATGCCGACGATATTTCCCGGAATAAGGTTCTGGCGATGATCCCCTATCTGATGGGTTGGATCGGCATCATCATCGCACTGCTGGCAGCCGGAACTTCTCCTTATACAGGGTTCCATGTCCGTCAGGCTCTGAAAATTCAGGTGTGCTTCATACTGATCACCACGATCGGTACTTTTATCCCGGTTCTCGGCTGGATCGCCATCGGGATTTCCGCCATCGCTGTTCTTGTTCTGAACATCATCTGCTTCTTCTCGGTCTGTGCCGGTCATGCGAAAGAAGCGCCCATCATCGGTTCGCTGCCCTTTTTCAAATGAGCAAAAGCCTCCTGTGCAAACGGGAGGTTTTTTCATGTCTTCGGCCACTGAAAAAAGACCCCCCTCAAAGGAGTGTCTCTCTGTTTTCAGTTTCCTCTGCCCAGCAGTGCATCCAGAAGATCCCTGAAGAAGGATTTTGCCATCGCCTTCGGGGTGTACTTTTCTTCGTATTCCTCATCCAGCGCCAGTTTTTGCTTCGTCAGACGTACAAGTTCGTTCAGGTATTCGGCATCTCCGCCGGCTTTCTTTGCCAGACCTGCGTAATAGTAGCCTTTTTCCGCGCATTCCCGCTTTTCTTCGATGGTTTTTCTGTTGTCCCCTTCGAGGCAGTAGTAGCGTGCCAGTGCTGTCAGAGCCGAAGCATTCCCGGCACTGCCCGCCAGTTCCAGTCTGCGGAGTCCTTCCTCGATATCATGGGGAATCTGTTCACTGTACAGCAGCAGTTTTCCGTAGACGGCATTGGCCTCCGGATCATCCGGATCCGACACCTTGTTCAGCCACTCAACAGCCTTGCGGTCATCCTTTTCAACACCGTAACCGTTGCTGTGCATCTGAGCCATTGCAACACGGGCGCGGTCATGTCCCAGTCCGGCAGCTTCTTCCAGCCAACCGATGGCTGTCCTGAAATCCTGCGGTGCCACCGTTCCTCTTGCGTTGATCATGCCGATCTCATACATGGCATCCGGATGATTCCGGACCGCCGCTTCCCGGATCAGGCGTGCCCCCCGATGAACATTCTGCTCCAGACTTTCGCCGCTCATCAGCTCCATGCCGATAAAGAACATGGCTTCGGGATCCTGTACATCGTCAATTGCTTTTCTGTACCACTCAAGGGCAGCGTCCGGCTCAAAGTCCACGCCGATTCCCTTGAAATACGCATAACCTGCTTTTCCGAAAGCTTTTTCACACCCGGATTCCGCAGCACGGATATACCAGCGGTATGCCTCATCGGGATCGGCTGCCGTAATTGTGCCTTTTTCGTAAATCTCACCCACTGTGTACTGGGCTTCCGCATCTCCGGCTTCCGCCTTCTCAATCTGTTTCTTCAGGTACTGATCCATAACAATCTCCTTTTGTTTCTGATGTCTTCCGTTCCATTCATTTGCGCTGTTTTATTATAACATATCACCGGGGGCGCCGTTTTTCGGGATTTACATTTCTGACGACCGGCATCTATGATGAAAAGAGGAACACAGCAGTGTCCCTCCGCATCCGGATCGGACGAATCCCTCGGATCCGCCGTACCGGTCTGTTTTATTCATCGTCTTTTTCGGACAGGCATTTCACCGCAATCGCATTGATCACCGGATTCAGTTCGGAAAGAGGCACTTTGTTTTCAATCAGCACCTGCACGGCTTCCCGGATATGCCTGAAAATTTCCCGGAAGCAGATACAGCTGAAACCGGAAATGGCATCAATTCCGTTTTCCAGAATCGCACAGTCCGTACATCCGCCCTCGCAGAAATCGAAAAACTCACAGGATGCCTTGCACTTTTTCCGCCGTTCAATAGAGCCGATCAGAAGCTCCCTGAAGCCGTCGCTCGTGAATGCTTCGGAGATGTCATCCATGGCATCGATATTGCCGAAACAGAATTCCTTCATGGAATCTCTTCCGCAGTTGTACAAGTTTCCGTTTGCTTCGATCCCCAGCCATTTCCCAAGACAGGAGCCGTTGGTACACAGCTTGGAATGACTTCCCAGCAGCATGGAAATATAGCCCGAGAAGGTTCTCACATTGACGCCGTTCTTGTCGTACAGCCAGTAGTCGAACAGCTCATTGCTCTTTTTGATGAATACCTCTGCCGACAGAGGTTCCAGATCCACACCGCCGCCTTCCGCAAACAGGGGAGTAAACGCAACATGAATGCCCTTTTCCGCAAAATAGCGGTAGTTGGCAAACATATCGTAATCGTTGTCGCCTACAACTGTCAGGCAGCCGAAGGGAACCTTTTCCTTCTGCATCAGCTCCATGGCCTTCAGAGTATCTTCGGAGCGCTGACGATACCGATCGTTGTTGATGCCGTCGAAGGAAACACCCACATTGAATCTGTATTTTTTAAAGAAAGCGCACCACTTTTTATCGATCAGAGTACCGTTGGTCTGAATGGTATTCTGAATCGGCACGCTGGTCTGTGCGTAGATCCTGTCCTCGATCTCAACCACTTTTTTGAAATACTCAAGACCGCAGGTCATCGGTTCGCCGCCGTGCCAGACGAGGGCAATGCTGTCAAAAGAGTCGGACAGCAGTGTCAGCAGCTTCTCGAACCGCTCCAGCGGCAGGATTTCGGAGGTATAGCAGGACTCGCTGTTATAGCAGTATTTGCACCGCAGGTTGCAGCCGTCCGTAACCTTGATAATGACATTGATTCTTTTCATTGCTTCTCACCTGAAATTACTCTTTCCCTTACCATACCGGAGCCGATACGGAATATTTTTGCATCCTTTCCAGAATTTGAACTCCACATCGTTTCCGCAGAGGATGTAGAACGCCGTTGTACCGATCGCGCAGTTGACGATTTTGTTCAGAACAATCCAATCTTTGGAATCGTCCCGGATTTTCTCGATCTGCGAGGTGATACTGTTGTTGATCTTCCTGTTCAGGTACAGGAAAAAGAGGTAATTCCTGTCAAAGCAGGACTGGATGCTGTCACAGCCTTCCAGTGTAAAGCCGTTGTATTTCTTGCTCTTATAATCTTTTGCGTAGTCGTTCAGCATATCCACATAGAACGTCCACACCGCGATATTTTTGATCAGCTGTCTGTAGTCATCCTCCATCGGGTACAGTTCACAGAAAATATCCGCAACCATTTCGCCGTAAGTATCGAGAATGCGCTCCACCTGCTGTCTGCTGTCCTGCATTTCGTTGATCCGGTCAGTTCCCTCAAAGGCGATCCTCCGAATCTCCGGTTCTGCGGCGCAGGCATCGGCAATGAGCTTCCTGAACAGCACTTCCATACCGGCAGCTTTCATGTTCTCGCCGTCCAGATAGTCATCCCGGATTTTCTCACCGAAAACAACCAGGGACACTCTGGCAAGACGCAGACCCATTTCATCATCCCGGTACTGCTTCATCATGCCGGTTGCCAGCCGCTGACATCTGACCGGCGGAGGAGTGGGAGCGCTCCGTGCCAGCCGCAGGATGATGGAGTATATGGCAACATCATATGTGGTCAGGAAACGGGCGCTCTGTCCGCCAAGAATTCTCAGACAGTAACAGATACGGCAGTAATAAGAGTTGAACAGCTTTCGTTCTTCACGAGTCAGACCGGAACTGCCCGGTTTGAAGTATCCGTACATAAATCAGAATCCGTTACATGCAGCAGGTCAGCAGGTCACAGAGATCGCAGCAGCAGCAGGAATCGTTGTGAACGGTTTCGGAATATGTGTGCTTGCCGGCATCTTCAACCTGGTCGTTGTATTCCGCCAGCAGCTTTTCGATATCGGTCCGGGGTTCTTCTTTCCGGGTGTTCTTCAGATCCTTGTTCTCAATTGCTTTCTTCATTGTTTTGTGTCCTCACAAGTATTTGTCGATCCGGCATACCGAAGATCAGCATCCGTTTGCCAGGCAGGCAACAGTATCGCATCCGCAGCTGCAGAGGTCGCACAGGCAGCATCCGGAGCTGTCGTCATTGTGCAGAGTTTCAGAATAGGAATGACGGCTGGATTTCTTGATCTGCTTGTTGTATTCGGCAAGCAGCTTTTCGATATCGGCATCATTGTTCTTCTGAACGGGTCTGGAGATCTTTTTGGTGTCTTTCATTTTTTAATCCTCCGTATATGAAGATAAATTATTGATAGCTTTTGTCAGTTTCCGTTCTTCTTCCGATTTCAGGGAAGAGAACAGATTTCTGTGAGATTCCGGCATCCCTTCCGACAACGCGGAAAAGATGCCGAGGGACAGCATGGTTGCATACAGTTCCACGGGAGTCAGGATATTGGTAAACTCCCGTTTTCCGCCGGTTCTGCATTCCAGATCCAGCTTCAGCAGGCTGACATAATCCGGCTGGTACAGCAGAACGAAATGGGACAGTTCGTGGAGCAGCAGCTTCAGAACCCGTTCCTTTTTTTCGCCGTACACCAGATTCAGGGACAGGGAGAATTCCCCCTTATCCGTCATGAATGCGGCGCTTCTGGACCATACAGGAAACTGCATTTTGGGATGAGGAATTCCTGTTTCCGCAAAGAATGCTTCCGTGATTGCTCTGACATGGGACAATTTCCTCAGCTTTCCGGGATCATCAAGGTACCGGACAACGGCGTCCGCAAATCCGCTCTCTGCGGTGAATGCAAAGGTGCAGTCCAGCAGAGCACTCCGTTCTTTCACCCGGATGAGATATTCTTCCGCCGTTGACGGAATCTGAATGAATCTGAATTCCATAAAATTCTACAGTACGGCAAACACGACAGCGGCGGCAGCGGTTACGAGAACCGACGAGATCAGATTGACTGCATTGTTGTCAATCCACCGCACACCGGAGTAATATCCGGTATCCGCTGTACAGTGCACTTTTTTTTCCGTCACCGCACCGCATTCCGGACAGATGAATTTGACCTGCAGAACGGATCCCAGCACGGAATCCACCGCAGTCTGCAGGAATACGATGGCTGTGATCAGGAGAATATATATCCCTCCAAGCCCGGCCGACCAGGTGATATAGACCGCAGTCAGCGCGGCAGCTGCCAGAGAAGCCGAGGTCCCCAGCAATGTCACACCGCCGGACAGGCCTTTTTCCACATGGCAGCGGCGGATGAAATCATAGGGCTTCGCACGGGACAGCACGCCCACATCGGACGAAACGGAGTCAATAAAGCATCCGGAAATGGCGATCAGGCTGACAATGTACAGATCCATGTCTCCGGTCACGCCGTAGAGAACCATGAACAGGGAGCCGAGACCTCCGTTGATGAGAATCTGCAGAAAGCCTCTGGGCTTCTCGCTCTTCCGTCCGTTTCTGCCGGAGCAGAGTTTTTTGATCTTTGAAATCAGGAATATACTGAAATACGCGGCAAGCAGGAATACAACGCCGAGAGTTCCGCCGCAGTACGCGAAAATGAACACCATGACAGCGGACAGCAGTGCGCCGTAATACCGGATCGCTTTTGCGAAGAATACGACGGCAAATACAGCCAGCGCGGTCACGATTCCCGGAACCAGTCTCTCACCCGGAACACTGCACAGCGCATAGCTGATGAAAAAGGTTCCGAAGGTGATGGAGAAATTGTCCAGACCGTAATCCACCATTTCCAGAATCGCGGTGACCGCCCCGATGATGAAAACGGCGTATACCGGCAGTGCGGGATCATAGATCGCACGGAATGCCAGGAGGCTGAGAATCACCGCAATCATGCAGGCGAGAAATCCTGCCAGCGATTTGCTGTTATGAATCCGTGGAGATCTGACATGATAGCCGATCAGTGCCGCAAAACCGTCTCCGAAGGTCAGGCAGGCAATTGCGATGCCGCCGGGATAGTAGAAGGCGGGACAGAAGTAAGCAATCGTCAGTACAACGGTTATGGCGGCGGCAAAATACACGGTTCCGAAATGGTTCCCTTCCGTCCGTTCCACACTCTTATAAATGTTGAACTTATAGGATAGTGCATTCAGAATCAGGAAAATCACCGGGATGATGATCTGATGGACGGTATTTTTCAGAAAAACGTCGATCAGTACCCAGACCCCGAACAGCATGATGTGCACCAGCTTCCGGGATGCTTCCACGCCGGCAAATTTTTTGACAATTTCACCGAGCACGAAAATCAGAAAGAAAATATAGATAAAAATCAGTGTGTAGCCTGCTGCTGTCATCATAATCGTCTGCCAGAATGTGCCGCTTCTTCCCTCCCGTATATTTCTTCCAAATCCCCTATAATTCGCCATTTAAGGGATTTGTATACAAAGTAATTATACCATGAAGGGAGCGCATTGTCAATCATATTTGTTTCTGAATTATGTATAAATTACTGACTTTTGATTTACAGAAAGGAAAAAGCTGCCGTCCCGGGAAATAATTCCCGGAATGCGGCAGCCCGTCGGTATATTCGGTTGTCCGTAAAATCCGTAAAGGGATTATTCCATGGAGAAATCTTCTCTGGGATTTTTGCGTACATCGTCATAATAGGATGCCAGCTCGTCGAAGCGCGCCACCACGGACGGCGGACAGTACTGCTTGACATAGTCAATATCCCGCGTAATCAGTGCATTGCGGATTTTGGTTGCCGACAGCCCTTCAAACATCGATGCTCTCTCAAAGGTGCGGTAAGTGATGTAGTCATACACTTCCGTATCCTTGAACCAGCTGTCAAGGAATGCCACATCGTCCGAATAATAAATGGAAAAACGCTTCTGGCCGATATTGGCAACCACATTGTAGTACAGGTATCTGCCCCAGATTTTATCGGAGTCCCGGTCGGATTCCATGGTCCAGTCCGGCAGAGTTATCACCTTCAGCTTGCGGTTTGCTTTTATGTCATAGCATTCGCGCAGCATTTTCTTACGCAGATTGATATTGTAAGGATTCCGGAGCATATCCACCTTGTTTTCGCTTCCCAGAACCACGAGAACCTTATCGTTTTCCTCCAGTGCCTTGTCAATCAGCCAGAGATGTGCGTTATGCAGGGGCTGCATACGCGCCAGAAATACGCCAACTTTCATGTTTGTCTCCTTAATATTGATAGAATTAAAGGGTCTGTTTCCGGATCTGAGGAAAACGCCCCTTCCCGGATTATCGGTTGTAGATATAGGGTTCCAGCGTACCGCAAAGCTGGAGCAGCAGATCATTCAGCCCGGCCTCTTCCTCTTCGGAGAGGTTTTTCATCGCCTGAAGCAGGATATAATTTCCCACTTCCTTAATACCGGGAATGCCCAGTCCCTGGGACAGACAGCTTCCGCTTGCCATCAGGCCGGTTCTGTTCCCTGCAGCAGCGGATTTCAGATACCAGTATATCATGCTCATGCTGTCCGCACACACGCCGGTGCCGGAGCGGTAACCAATGGCAAGATTCACCATCGCATTGGAATGACCGCCGCAGGCCGCTGTCCAGTACCAGAATGCACCTTCCAGCTCGTCCGCCTCCATGCCTTCTCCACGGGACAGGGTAACGCCGTATTCGTAAGCGCCCTTGATATCTCCCTGCAGCGCCGCTTTCCTGAAAAATAACCCGGCAGTCTCAGCCATATGAAGCGATACCATGGCCGAGCCTTTTTCATACTCCAGATGTGCCTCGTCAGCGTCGAAACGGGATTTTGCGGCAGTGACAACGGCTTTATGCACTTCTTCGTCAAAGAAAAATTCATCGTATGCGAATTCCGCACCGCTGCCGTCCACAAAATACTGCAGTTCATACGCGCGGAACAGGTATTTCTCGATAATCATCATCGCGGACTGGTATTTGTGGTTTTCGGGATCCTGATAAATCTCTGCCAGAGTCCGGATGATATGGGATACATCCCCCGTTGAAACCGCTTCGGGAATCCGGTCAATCAGAGTCTGTTCATGTGCTGTTACATCATATTTCGGCAGTCCTGCCATAGTCGTTCTCCTCCGTTCACTCTTTACGGTGTTCCTGTTTTTATACATTATACCATCCATTCCCAATTATGTCAACAAAACTCCTGTGTTTTCTCATAACCGGTGATTTTTCTGCGGAAATATATACCTTTGCAGGATCTGGAGCGATGTATGTCGGACAAAAGGGAGAACGCGGTCAGATGCAGGGTTTGTATTCATCCAGCCCATGCTTATGATAGGACTCACGGTAGGCAAGGAAGCAATCGGGATCGGATGCCAGCTCTTCCGGATCGTGGGACTCCACAACAATCCGATAGGCTTTCCCCAGCTCTTCTTCGCATTCCTCAAGCCGTCCGAGCTTATAAAGACACGCCGCGGCAGCGACTACAGTAGCACAATGATTGGACTCCGTCCCCGGAATCGGGTAAGCATCGGGCGTGATTGTTCCGTCCTTCAGGAACAGTTCAATCACCGCCGCGGATTCCCGGAAAGATTTCAGTGCTTTTTCATACTCTCCGATTTCAAAGTAACCTTGTCCTTCCAGATCGCAGATACAGAAAAGATCCTGGTGCAGATAGGGTTTCAGATCGTCCGTTCCTTCCAGTCTGTCCCTGCCCTCCAGAATAAACGCTGCACTGCGCATTCTGTCGTTGATCTGCATCGGCCACAGCACGGACATGGAATGAATGACCTTTTTGGCTTCTTCATAACGCCCGCACATTTTGTAAATGGACGCAAGACTGTCCTTTGTATTGGTAAGAATAAACCAGTCATCGGTTTCCGAAAGGATTTTTTCGGCGAGAGCAACGGCTTTGTCCGCCAGCTCCATCCGTCCGTTGTTTCTCATATGGCATTCGTACAGCGTAAGCAGTTCGTTTTTCAGCTTAAGTGCCCCGGGATAGGCTTCAATGCCGCTGAGATAGATTCCCTCTGCTTTTGCAAAATTCCCCCAGAAATACCGCCCGGCTTCCTCGAGGATTTCCTCAACCTTCTGCCCGATCTGCGCGGCATCATAATCAAACAGCACATCAAGGCTTACTTCAAAGTATCCGGCAATGACCGGAATCAGGCTGACATCGGGATATCCGGCGCTCATTTCCCACTTGCTGACCGCCTGGGGAGAAATACCCAGCACAGAGGCAAGCTGCTCCTGTGTGATCCCCTTTTTCTTCCGCAGTTCACGGATTTTGTTTCCGAAATTGTTCATATGATTTCTCCTGTTTCAGATTCAGCAGCGGCGCCCTGCCTGACTTCATTATATCCGAATCCTGCGGAAAACACAAGCATCCGATTTTTGTGTTTATACAACTTTCGGTTGAGCCGGTTGAACCGGCGCTATGCCGCAGACACAAAAAAGCTGCTGCCAACATAGGGAGCGTAATCGTGAATACCTTTCGCCCATCTCGTCATAGCCTGACACGCCAGTCTGACCATGGAACAGCCGCCTAGCTCGTTGTCTCATCTCTGTATCTCTTTGAAATGTCATAGGCAGTTAAATGAACAAAGTGTTTGGTGAATGAAGCTTCCGTTTTTTTTGCTTTGGTTACATTATAACGGAAAGACCGCAAACACACTGGTATAATAAAGCCACAATAATAAAAACTAGGACTGTACAATGTCTGATATCAATA
>JAFQWY010000373.1 GCA_017407225.1 Clostridia bacterium
ATCCATCAGAAAGCGAAGGATATCATCGAAGGACGCAAGATCGATCACACCTTCTATCCGGTGATCTACGGTGCGGATGAATCCGATGACTGGACTGATCCCGAAGTTTGGAAGAAAGCGAACCCCTCTCTCGGTATCACAGTCGGTATTGACAAGGTTCGGGATGCCTGCGAATCCGCCAAGCAGAACCCAGGAGAGGAAAATGCCTTCCGTCAGCTTCGCTTGAATCAATGGGTAAAACAGGCGGTGCGCTGGATGCCGATGGACAAGTGGGATCGGTGTTCGTTTGCTGTGAATGAAGATGATCTGGAAGGCAGAGTCTGCTACGGCGGTCTTGACCTGTCCTCTACCACGGACATCACGGCGTTCGTTCTGGTATTCCCGCCGGAAGACGAGGATGACAAGTATGTAATTCTCCCGTATTTCTGGATTCCCGAAGACAACCTCGAACTTCGTGTACGTCGGGATCACGTCCCGTATGATGTGTGGGAGCGGCAAGGTTATCTCCAGACCACCGAAGGAAACGTAGTTCACTACGGCTACATCGAAAACTTCATCGAAAAACTCGGCGAACGGTTCAACATCCGTGAGATCGCCTTTGACCGTTGGGGAGCCGTACAGATGGTGCAGAACCTTGAAGGGATGGGATTTACTGTGGTTCCGTTTGGTCAGGGGTTCAAGGATATGTCTCCGCCTACCAAAGAGTTGATGAAACTGGTACTTGAAGAAAAGATTGCTCACGGCGGCCATCCGGTTCTCCATTGGATGATGGACAATATTTTCATCCGCACCGACCCGGCAGGCAACATCAAGCCGGACAAAGAAAAATCCACAGAGAAGATCGACGGTGCTGTTGCTACGATTATGGCACTGGACAGAGCGATCCGTTGTGGAAATGATACGTCGGAAAGTGTGTATGACAGCCGGGGGATTTTGTTTTTATGAACAGCCTGCAAATTTCACATCAAGTGATTGCAAAAGTAATCAAAATGTGATATACTATAGGTGAAGAAATTTACAGGGAGGCAAATACTATGGCAACTTCTTTTATTCAGTTCCGTGCGGATGAAACCGCGAAAATCAAGGCAATGGGTATCTGCGAAAAACTCGGCATCGACCTTCAGACCTATCTCCGGATGTGCGTATCCCGTCTGATTCTGGAAAACGGAATTCCATTCTCTGTGAAACTCGATACGGTTCCGGAAAATCCCGGTCTGGAAGCGATGAAGAAAGCAAGCCGCATCGCCGAGGAAAACGGCATCGCGGATATGTCTCTGGAAGAAATCAATGCGGAAATCGCGGCGGCACGGGAATGAGGACATGGTATGGTTTATTATGCTGTCATTGACACCAACGTACTGATTTCCGCTATGCTGAAATGGAATTCCGTTCCCGGAAATGTCCTCGAATTCACGTTCAGCGGGACGATTGTTCCCGTGCTGAACGAACATATTGTCCATGAATACCGGGAAGTGCTCAGCCGACCGAAATTCAAATTCCCGAAGGATATCATTGATACCGTCGTAAGTGAAATCGAGCGGCTCGGTATCTATATCGATGCACCTGAACTGGAAGTCGAACTGCCCGATCCCAAAGACCGTGTCTTTTATGAAGTGGTCATGGAGGAACGGAATACGGAGGATGCGTATCTGGTAACCGGAAACCTCAAGCATTTCCCGGAAAAACCCTTTGTCGTTACGCCGAGACAGATGATCGACATCATTGTCGGCAACATGGAAGAATAGCAAATATCCCGTAAAGCATCTATCGCAAGGTAGGTGCTTTTCTTATATCCATTTTCAAGGAGATAACCACAATGTCCATATTCACAAGCCTGTTTCGTTCTCGCGATAAGCCCCAGAACCGCACCGTCGGCAGCAGTTACAGCTTTTTCATGGGCGGCACAACGTCCGGAAAAGCTGTAACCGAACGCTCCGCTATGCAGATGACCGCTGTGTATTCCTGCGTCCGAATCCTTGCTGAAGCCGTGGCGGGACTGCCGCTTCACCTGTATCGGTACACCGACGAAGGCGGCAAGAGGAAAGCAATCGACCATCCGCTGTACCGCCTGCTCCACGATGAACCAAATCCCGAAATGAGTTCTTTCGTCTTCCGTGAAACCCTCATGACCCATCTGCTACTGTGGGGTAATGCCTACGCGCAGATTATCCGCAACGGCACAAATGAGATTGTTGCACTCTATCCGCTCATGCCGAACAAGATGTCGGTCGAACGTGACTCTGCCGGTCAGCTATATTACAGCTACTATCGCGGTTCGGATGAAGCATACCGTGAGCGTGAAAACACCGTGATTCTCCGTCCATCCGATGTCCTGCACATCCCCGGACTCGGTTTTGACGGTCTGGTCGGTTACAGTCCCATCGCAATGGCGAAAAACGCTATCGGCATGGCAATTG
>JAFQWY010000374.1 GCA_017407225.1 Clostridia bacterium
CACCGATATATTTCTCGTTCCGCAGGATTTTATCTATGGTGCTTGTATGCCATCTCGGTTTTCCTGCGCCTGTAAGAATACCGTCATGCTCCAGACCCTTGCTGATCTGCGTGATGCTCCGTCCCTCAAGATACTCACGGTATATCCGTTTCACAACTTCGGCCTCCTCCGGATCGATCACCAGATTGCCGTCGGCATCCTTGGTGTACCCGAGGAACCGTTTGCAATTGACGTTCACCTTGCCTTGCTGATACCGGTACTGCAGCCCCAGCCGCACATTCTGCGAGAGGGACTGGCTTTCCTGTTGAGCAAGGGATGCCATAATCGTCAGCAGAACTTCGCCTTTCGCATCCATCGTGTTGATGTTCTCCTTCTCGAACACCACAGGGATGTTTTTTTCTTTCAGCTGACGGATGTACTTGAGACAGTCGAGGGTGTTTCTGGCGAACCGGCTGATGGACTTCGTGATAATCATGTCGATTTTACCCGCCATGCACTCGTCGATCATGCGGTTGAATTCGGTACGTTTCTTCGTGTTCGTGCCGGAAATCCCATCATCCGCGAATACGCCAGCCAGAACCCATGTAGGATTCTTCTGAATATACTCCGTGTAATGTTCGATCTGCGCTTCATAGCTTGTCGCCTGCTCATCGCTGTCGGTACTGACGCGGCAGTACGCTGCGACCCGGAGCTTCGGCGGCTCTTCCGGCGCGATGCTGTTCCCAACCTGCCGTCTGGCGGGGATAACTGTTACGTTTGCCATATTAAAACTCGCTTTCTATCAGAGAATAAATGTATTCTGCCTGTTCTTGTGGATCATCGAAATGCTGTAACGCTGGGCGGATGCTGAATTCGGTTGGAACTTCAAGGACGGGCAGTTCAGAAACGAAGTGATCCCGTCCGAGGGATTTCGCACGTTTCTTACGCTCCACTTGTGCCGCATGGAAAGTTTCTTCATCAATGACCTGTGGATAGAAGGAATCCCCAAGGTATCGTCGGTTTGTCAGCATCTTACTGACCGTGCCGTGATAAGTGTCAATTCCGGCTTCTTTTGCCGCTTTGACCAGTGCCATACCGGAGAGGTAATTGGTATAAAGCATTTTCAGTTTCGCAGCGGATGTCTCATCGATCACTGCCTTGCCGTTTTCGACTTTGTATCCGAATGGTGTATGTCCCATCTCAGTCCAACCTTTCTCTCAATGTAAGCCCGCATTTAAGTTCAAATCCAATCTCGTTCCGCTTGAAAACTATAATCCGATTTACGAATTTCACGAACAATTCTTCATCGAACACCGTAAGCATTTCCGCATTTTCGACGTATTTCAGAAGTGCCATTGTCTCATTCACCTTGGAAGTGTCGCCTGTCATCGTGCGGTTTAACATGGTGATTTCCTCACGGTATTCTTGCGCCTGAGTCATCAGAGCGTTGTTTTCCTTGTTGAAAATGATGTGGTCGATATAGCCCTGAGTCCGCAGACCGGAAAGTGTCTCTCTCTGCTCGGTGTTCTTGAACAGCAGATGTTGCAGTTCGCTGATCCGCCGCAGACCGTAATCCGTGGTGGTCTTGCGTAGCTCCGTTAGGTAAGGACGCAGAACCCAGCGGTGCGCGAAAATCAGCTTATTCATCATGGTGGCAAAGGCAAGCTGAATCCGGTCATCCCGAAGGTACTGCATGGAACATTTCTGTGTATCTGCCAGATGAGTCTTACAGCACCAAGCCACATAACAGCAATCGCCATTCCTGTGAATCCGCCGCTTTAAGGTATTCCCGCACTCCCCGCAGATGATTTTACTCGAAAAAACGTAGCGGTTCTGGTATTTATCAGAACCTTTTTCTATACGTTTCTCCGCTGACCTCTGTGTGATGATGACCGCTACCGCATCGAAATCCTCCCGGCTGACGATCGGTTCGTGGTGGTCGAGCATCATGTACTGATCCCTCTCACCTCGGTTGGCATGACGGGTGAACCGGTCATCTGTGTAGGTCTTCTGGAAGGTGACGTCACCGACATACTTTTCGTTGACTAGAATTCCTTGAATCGAACTTTCCGACCATCGCTGACCCTTGGTGGCAGGAACACCGAGTTCGTTCAGCTTTTTCGCAATGCTGTATGTTCCACTGCCTGACAAAGTCTCTGCGAAAATCATCTTCACTACATCCGCCTGCTCCGTATCAACAACCATTTCCTCACCATTCCATCTGTAGCCGTATGGCGGACTGCTGAGTTTGTATGTACCGTTCTGGAACCGTTTCTGTGTGGACCATTTCACGTTCATTGAGTTGGAGTGGGATTCGTCCTCTGCCAGACTGCTGTACAAGGTAATATACAATTCGCTGTCCATCGCGGATGTATTGATGTTTTCTTTCTCGAAATAGATCGGGATGTTCAGATCAAGCAGTTTCCGAACCATCTCCAGACAGTCGGCTGTATTGCGGCTGAACCGGCTGATGGATTTGGTCACCACAAAGTCAATCTTCCGTGCCTCGCAGTCTGCAAGAAGCTGAAGCAAACCTTCACGCTTGGTCATCTTCACACCGGAAATCCCTTCATCGTAATACAGTCCTGCATATGTCCAGTCGGAATGGTCGTTGATATACTTTTCATAATGTGCCATCTGCGTTTCAAGACTCTCAAGCTGTGCATCGGAATCCGTGGACACACGACAGTATGCCGCGACTCGTAACTGTTTCTTCTGCTTGGTGTTCTCCGAAATTTTTGTGACTTTCGGCATAGCAATACCTCCCCTCATCAGTGATGTATATTACCTCTGTAGTGCAATATTATCAAGTCAGTTTCGGCATAATTCTGCCGAGTAAAGGGGAGAAAGATTCGCGGTTTTTCGC
>JAFQWY010000375.1 GCA_017407225.1 Clostridia bacterium
CGAACACAAAATTTTTACCAAATAAAGGAGAAATCACTATGTTATCTCAAAGACCTCCGATGGGCTGGAACTCCTGGAACACCTTTGGCTGGGCGATCAATGAACAGGTTGTACGTGAAACCGCTGACAAGATCGTTGAACTGGGTCTCAAGGACTGCGGCTACGAATACGTTGTAATCGACGACTGCTGGTCCCTCAGAAAGAGAGACGAAAACGGCAGAATCGTTCCCGACCCGGAAAAGTTCCCCTCCGGCATGAAGGCTCTCGCTGACTACGTTCACTCCAAGGGTCTGAAGTTCGGTATGTACTCCTGTGCAGGTACCAGAACCTGTGCCGGCTTCCCGGGCTCCTTCGACTACGAATTCATCGATGCCAAGACCTTCGCTGAATGGGGCGTTGACTTCCTGAAGTACGACTTCTGCTACAAGCCCCACCTGGCAAACGGCCCCATCCTCTACAACAGAATGGGTATGGCGCTCAAGGCTTCCGGCCGTGAAATCCTGTTCTCCGCCTGCAACTGGGGTTCCGACGAAGTTGAAAAGTGGATCCGTTCCACCGGCGCTCATATGTACCGCTCCACCGGCGATATCAACGACAGCTTCGACAGCTTCAAGAATATCGCAATGAGCCAGGTTCAGAAGCTGGCTTACTCCGGTCCCGGCTGCTACAACGATATCGATATGCTCATCTGCGGCATGCACGGCAAGGGCAACGTAGCGAACGGCGGCTGCTCCGACATCGAATACAGAACTCACTTCGCTCTGTGGTGCCTGTTCCAGTCTCCTCTCATGATCGGTTCCGACCTGTCCAAGATGGATGAATTCAACCTTGAACTGCTCAAGAACAAGGAACTCATCGCTATCAACCAGGATGAAGAAGCTCGTCCTCCGATGATGGTACGCGGCGGCGACAGACCCGTATTCTTCAAGCATCTTGAAAACGGCGAATACGCTATCGCATACTTCAACTTCACCGACAGAGACGGCTACAACGAAATCGAATTCTATGACATCGGTCTCACCGTTGCTGCAGGCTACGGCTTCAAGCTCCGCGAAATCATCAGCGGCGAAGAAGTTGAAGGCGTTGTTACCGAACACTTCGGCTGCCATGTACCCGCTCACGACTGCAAGATCTTCCGCGGTACTCTCGTTCAGAAGTAATTCATGAATAACGGCACCATGCAGCCGAAATGCATGAAATGCGGACGGACTCTCACCTATGACGAAATCGGATGCCATAAGAAGATGATCAACCGGGGGGCGACGGAATTCTTCTGCCTCACCTGCCTGGCGGAGCATATTCATGTCACCGAGGATCGCCTGAGAGAACGGATCGAGCATTTCCGCAAAACCGGCTGCCTCCTATTCCAGTAAACCAAAGATCCTCATGGGTTCGCCTGTGAGGATCTTTTTCCGTTATTCTTTCTCCAGCTCCATCAGAACGCTTCCGTCCCCCATCTGACCGGGAAAGGCCTGACGGATCCGGAAGAGATCGGAGTTGGTGATGACTACCGGTGTGATGACTTCGTAGCCTGCCTCCGCAATGGCGTCCCGGTCAAATTCGATCAGCGGCTGTCCGGCAGTGACTTTCTCACCGGCGGATACCAGCGGGCGGAAATGACTGCCTTCCAGTTCCACGGTGTCAATACCGATGTGCATCAGAAGCTCCGCACCGAAATCCGCAGTCATCATGACCGCATGGCAGGTGTCGGGAACGGAATCGATCACACCGTCTGCCGGTGCTTTCAGAAGACCGCTGTCCGGCAGAACGGCAAAACCGTTTCCGAGAATTTTATCGGCAAATGTGGCGTCCGGAACCTGTTCGATGGGAACGGCGCGGCCGGTGAGAGGGGAAAGCAGGGGATAAAAAGGCTTGACGGGGGTATCTGGTTTCTGTCTGCTGAAAAAACGGAACATGATTCACTCCATGATCTGTGGGATTTGTTTCAGTATTTCCGGATTCGTCCGGGGCTATTCAAAAACAGAAAAATCGGCTGCGGATATTCCCGTTCGTCACCCGGCAGTAAGATCGGCGGCAATATTGTGTCTTCTCTTGTCACTTTTAACGGTTGACAAAAAAAGCGGAACGTGATATAATATGACAAATAGGCATTGAGAAGATATTGAGGCCGGCAGGACCCCCGTACCATGCGTGAGGATGAATTCCATGCGCTTTTTGATGAGCTTGTCGGCGTGACTGGCTTTTTTTTATGAAAGGTTGATACTATGGCAGAGTTCAAGTTCAAAAAGGCAAAAATGATCGGCAGAAGCAGCGATGCGGGCTACGTGTTTGCATCGGATTGTATCGATTCCATTGCATCTTTTGATTCAAATGAATATACCGTTTTTCCCGGGTTTTGTGATGTACATGTACATTTTCGTGATCCGGGATTTATTTATAAAGAGAATATGGAAACCGGTTCCAGATCGGCTGCGCACGGCGGATACACCGCGGTCTGCACCATGCCCAACCTGAATCCCGTTCCCGACAGCGCGGAGCATCTTGCACTGCAGACGGAACAGATCAGGGCACACGCAAAGATCGCCGTATATCCCTACGGTGCCATCACAGTGGGCGAGAAGGGCGAGGTTATGGCGGATCTGGAGGCCATGGCTCCCGACTGCATCGCGTTTTCCGATGACGGCAAGGGCGTGCAGGACGACGGCATGATGCGGGAAGCCATGATCCGGGCAAAGAAGCTTGGCAAAATCATCGCCGCGCACTGTGAGGTCAACGATCTCCTCTTCGGCGGATACATCCACGACGGGGAATACGCAAAGGCCCACGGCCACAGAGGCATCTGCTCCGCCAGCGAGTATAAGCAGATTGAAAGAGACCTGAAGCTGGCCGATGAGACCGGATGCGCCTACCATGTCTGCCACATTTCCACAAAGGAAAGCGTGGATCTGATCCGTCAGGCGAAGAAATCCGGCGTCAATGTCACCTGCGAAACCGGTCCCCACTATCTGGTGCTCTGCGATAAAGATTTACAGGAAGACGGACGGTTCAAGATGAATCCTCCGCTGAGAAGCAGGGAAGACATGGAAGCCCTGATCGAGGGCATCACCGACGGCACCATCGACATGATTGCCACCGACCACGCTCCCCATTCCGCCGAGGAAAAATCACGCGGTCTGGAAAAGAGTGCGTTCGGCATCGTAGGTCTGGAAACCGCACTGCCCGTCATGTATACCTATCTGGTAAAAACGGGCATCATAACCCTTGAGAAGCTGGCGGATCTCATGTGTTACAATCCCCGCGAGCGGTTCGGAATCTCCATGGGAACGGACTTCTCCGTGTGGGCGCTGGACGAGAAATTCACGGTGAATCCCGATGAATTTATGTCCATGGGACGGGCAACCCCCTTCGCCGGCACTGAATTATACGGAAAAATCAAAACAACGATATACGGAGGAAGAATTGTATGGTAATGAAGAGAGACAGAAAAATCGTGCTGGAAGACGGAACCGAGTACATCGGCACCGGCTTCGGCAGCAGAAACGACGCGGTCTGCGAGATCGTGTTCAATACATCCATGGTAGGGTACCAGGAAATCATTTCCGACCCCGCATGCACCGATCAGGCAGTGGTTATGACCTACCCCCTCATCGGCAACTACGGTATCACCGACGAAGACTTTGAAACCAAGACTCCCACCGTGGGCGCGGTAATCGTCCGGGAATACAACGACTCTCCCTCCAACTTCCGTTATACCAAGACCCTTTCCGAAATCATGGAAGAAAACCGGATTCCCGGCATCTGCGGCGTGGATACCAGAAAGCTGACCCGCACCATCCGCGACAACGGCACCATGAAGGTTCTTATCACCGATGCGGACACCGACCACGAAAAGGCGATGGAAATTCTCAGAACCACCGAGCTTCCCGCCGACTCCGTCGCGAGAGTCAGCTGCCGGAAGAGATGGTACTCCAGAACTCCCAATCCCAAGTACAACGTGGTTGCGGTTGACTGCGGCATTACCCTCAGCACCGTCCGCGCACTGAATCAGAGAAGATGCAATGTCACCGTGGTTCCGTGGAATACCTCCGTGGAAGCGGTGGAACAGATGAAGCCCGACGGAATCTTCCTCTCCGGCGGCCCCGGCAATCCTGCCGATGTGGCATCCGTTGCGGAACTGGTCAAGGCTCTCCGCGGCAAGTACCCCATGTTCGGTATCAGCCTGGGCTGTGAAATCATCGGCCTGGCATACGGTGCCAAAACCTGCAAGCTGAAGTTCGGTCACAGAGGCGGCAATCACCCCATCCGTGAAACCGCAACCGGTCTGGTGGAAATCTCCGCACAGAACCACTCCTACGCCATTGACGGCGCAACCGTGGAAGGCACCGGACTGACCGTTACCCATGAAAATGTCCTGGACGGCTCCGTGGAAGGCGTGGAATGCGCGGCTGAGAGAGTCTTCGGCGTACAGTTCCTGCCCAACGACGCCATTGGCCCGGAAAGCAGCATCCGCCTGTTCGATAAATTTGTAGCACTGATGAAGGAGGGCAACGCTAATGCCTAAGAGATCGGATATCAAAAAAGTTCTTGTCATCGGCTCCGGCCCCATTGTCATCGGTCAGGCTGCCGAGTTCGACTACGCGGGTACCCAGGCCTGCCTTGCACTGAAGGAAGAAGGCTACGAGGTTGTTCTCTGCAACTCCAACCCCGCAACCATCATGACAGATACCACCATCGCGGACAAGGTTTACATGGAACCTCTCACGCTGGAATATATCGCAAAAATCATCCGCTACGAACGTCCCGACGCAATCGTTCCCGGCATCGGCGGTCAGACCGGTCTGAACCTTGCCATGCAGCTGGAAAAGAAGGGCATCCTGAAGGAATGTCAGGTAGAGCTTCTCGGCACCTCCAGCCGCAGTATCGAAATGGCGGAAGACCGTGAAGAATTCAAGGAGCTGTGCGAACGTCTTGGCGAGCCCGTTCTCCCCTCCATGATCGCAAACTCCATGGAAGAAGGTCTTGCGGCAGTGGAAAAGAACGGCTACCCCGTAGTTCTCCGTCCCGCATTCACTCTGGGCGGCACCGGCGGCGGCTTTGCCTACGACGAAGAAGAATTCCGCGAAATCATGAAGAACGCGCTGGTTCTGTCCCCCGTTCATCAGGTTCTGGTGGAAAAGAGCATCAAGGGCTACAAGGAAATCGAGTTTGAGGTTATGCGCGACGCCAAGGACACCGCCATCACCATCTGCTCCATGGAAAACATCGACCCCGTGGGCATCCACACCGGTGACTCGCTGGTTGTCGCCCCCATTATGACTCTTAATGACCACGACCTTAAGATGCTCAACGACAGCGCAATTAAGCTCATTAAAGAACTCAAAATCGAAGGCGGCTGCAACGTGCAGTTCGCACTGGATCCTGAGTCCTTCAGATACTACCTCATCGAGGTCAACCCCCGCGTATCCCGTTCCTCCGCACTGGCTTCCAAGGCCAGCGGCTATCCCATCGC
>JAFQWY010000057.1 GCA_017407225.1 Clostridia bacterium
AACGGCGCGTGCGATGCTCATGCCGTCGTAGGTGGAGGTGCCCCGTCCGATTTCGTCATACACAATGAAGCTGCGGCGGGTGGCGTTTGCCAGAATGTAGGCGACCTCCCGCATTTCCAGCATGAACGTGGACTGCCCGGAGGCAAGGTCATCGGATGCGCCCACGCGGGTGAACAGCTTGTCCACGATGCCGATTCTGGCGGAGGTGGCGGGCACGAAGGATCCGATCTGCGCCATGAGGATGATCAGCGCGGTCTGGCGCATATAGGTGGATTTACCGGCCATATTGGGACCTGTGATCAGCATCAGACAGTTCCGGTCGGTGTCCAGCATGGTGTCGTTGGGGACGAAGTAGGAGTCTTCCACGAACTTTTCCACCACGGGGTGCCGTCCGTTTTTGATGTCGATCACATCGGAGGCATCCACGGTGGGGCAGACGTAGGAGTTCTGCACCGCACAGTCGGCGAGGGAGAGGAACACGTCCAGCTTGGCCAGCGCCTGTGCGGTACGGCGGATCCGGACGGATTCACGGTCAACGGCGTTCCGCACTTCCACGAACAGGTCGTATTCCAGTGCTTTCAGCTTGTCATCGGCGCCGAGAATGGTGGCTTCCATGTCCTTCAGCTCGTCGGTGATGTACCGTTCCTTGTCGGAGAGGGTCTGCTTGCGGATGTATGTATCGGGAACCATGTCCGCGGCGGATCGGGGAGCTTCGATATAGTAGCCGAACACGCGGTTGTAGCCGATTTTCAGCCCTTTGATGCCGGTTTTTTCCCGTTCGGCGGCTTCGGCGGTTTTGATCCAGTCCTTGCCGTTCTGCATGATGTAGCGGAGATTGTCCACGTCCTCGCAGTACCCGGCGCGGATGATGCCGCCTTCTCTGACAACGAAGGGGGGATTTTCCTCGATGGCGGAGTCGATGACGGCGCACACATCCGCCAGTTCGTCCAGCTCCTGATACAGCTCGGCGAGGGCACCGGATTTCATATCGGAGATCATGGCACGGATTTCGGGAATCACGGCGGCGGTCTGACCGATGGCGCGGAGATCCCTTGCCCCTGCGGTCTGGTAGGTGACCTTGGTGATCAGCCGCTCCAGATCGAGGACGGGGGATAATCTGTCCCGCAGTTCCTCCCGGAGCATGAAATTGTCGCACAGCTCGGTGACGGCCTGCTGACGGCTGAGGATTCCGGACACATTGGTCAGGGGATGCTCGATCCACTGCTTCAGGAGACGGGCGCCCATGGAGGTGTTGGTTTTGTCCAGTACCCACAGCAGGGAACCCCGCTTGTCCTTGGTCAGCATGGTTTCAGTCAGCTCCAGATTCCGCCGGGTGGACAGATCCATCTCCAGAAACTGGGAAGATTCGTAGAAGGTAAGTTCTCTCAGGTATGCGATATCCTTCATCTGGGTATCGCGGATGTATTTCAGTGCCGCACCCACGGCGATGACGGCGGCTCTGGGCTGACCTGCGATGGAATCCAGCCCGAACTGCTCTTCGGTACGCGCGATGCAGTCGTCAATGTCGAAGTAATTGGTTGCGGATTCGGAAAGGATGGCTTCCAGCTTGTTTCTGACATGATCCGCAACTTTGGGGAGGGCTTTTGCGGTGGTATTGGTGATGACTTCCCGGGGGGCATAGGTGGACAGCTCGTTGACGATGGCATCCTCGGAGGCGCGGTCCCGGAAGGAGGTGGCGGTGATGAAAGCGGTGGAGATATCGGCGAAACAGATGCCGATGATGTCCCCGTCGTGATAGATGGTGGAGAAATAGTTGTTGTTCTTGTCGCTGAGCAGCTCGGTTTCGATGAGGGTGCCGGGGGTGATGATCCGCACCACTTCCCGTTTTACCAGATTTTTCGCGGATTTGGGGTCTTCCACCTGTTCACAGATGGCGACCTTGTACCCCTTTTCGATGAGCTTGCCGATGTAGGTTTCGGAGGAATGGTAGGGGACGCCGCACATGGGGGCACGTTCGTCCTCGCCGCAGTCCCGTCCCGTGAGGGTCAGATCCAGCTCCGCAGATACCAGCTGGGCATCCTCAAAAAACATCTCGTAGAAGTCCCCGAGACGGTAGAACAGGATGTAATCCCGGTATTGGTTTTTGATCTCGAAATACTGCTGCATCATGGGGGTCATGGAGTAATCCTCGCTTCTGTGTGTTGAGATATGGGATGTTTTATATTCAGATAAGAGAGAAGAGAGAATAGATAATAGTAAAGGTACATTTCCGTGGGGAAATGAATCAAAACGTGCGGTTTTGGTATTATCTATTATCTATTCCGTATTATCTATTCTCTTACGCGCGGCAGACTGACGAATCAGCTGCGTTTATCTGTACCGGCGCGTCAATGATTGTGTCCGCAGTCGGAGTGGCAGGAGGAGCAGTCATGGCTGCAGGGACGGTGACCGGTGATGACGAACTGGAGCTCACCGTAGATCTCGGAGGTCAGGGCATCGAATGCCTGCTTTGCTTCGATATACGCGGTGTAAACGGGATGTTCGGTGATCTGGTCGTAGAGAGCGTCGATGCGCATCTGGATGGCTGCCTTGAATTCTTCGGTTGCTTCGTTCTTTGCGTAAGCATCGGCGAGAAGATCCTGCTGGGTGTTGTATTCCGCGATCAGGTTGTTCAGATCTTCGCTGTGTTCGTATTCATCGATGGCGCGCTGGATGGCAATGTTTCTTGCATCGGCCTTTACCAGTTCGCCCAGTGCTGCAACAGCGGCTTTCATTTCGGGGGTGAGAATTTCTTCCATGGTGGTCTTTCCTTTCGGGTATATGAAAAAATTTTTTGGCTGATTGATTGGATTACTGCGCGTGACGGATTCTTGAGATGATCTCGTTCTGCAGTTCCTTTGAGAGACGGGTGAACCGCGCCGAGTAACCGCCCACTCTGACAATGAGAGAAGGGTATTCGTCGGGGTTCTCCTGCGCTTTGCGGAGCGTTTCCGCATCGGTGATGTTTCCCTGGAACATATGCCCGCCTGAGGCGAAAAATCCGGTGAACAGGGACTGAATGATTTCCTCCGATGCCCACGCGGGATCCAGATCCCACATGGTGGATGCACCGCCGCTGAACTGCTCGAAGGGGAGGGAGGTGCAGGAATTCATGGCGGAGGTGATGCCCTCGGTCATGGCCATATTCTGGGGCGTGACTGCGTGAGCCACCGCGGTGCCGGTTTTCCGTCCGTCGGGAGTGGCGCCAAGAAGATTGCCGACCGTGGGTGCCCAGATGAAGGTGAGAATTACCATCTTGCCGCATCCGCCGAACCGGTTTTTGGTATTCCGGCAGATATTGCCCAGATCCTCGGTGAGACGGGCTGCGGTTTCATCGGCGCCGGGATGCTCCTGACCGTATTTGGGCAGTGCCAGCAGACGGCTGCGGAGAGCCTCGTATCCGACAAAATCGGCTTTCAGAGCATGGATCAGCTCTTCGGCCGTGCAGAACCGGTCTTCAAAGACGGCACGCCGGATGGCGTAGAGGGAGTCGGCGGTATTGGGAATCCCCACAAGGGAGAAGCCGTAGTCGTGGTATTTTGTGCCGCCGTCATGCATATTCCGTCCCTTTTCCAGACAGTCGTCAACCATGGACGAGATCAGGTAGGAGGGGCGGGTATCGGCAAGATAGGCACTCAGACCGTCCAGGTATGCCAGATTCCGCTTGAGGAGGGACTCTGCCTGTCCGATGAAGGCGCGGTAGAAGGATTCATAATCATCAAACTCCGTGAGGGGGGCAGGTCGGAAGCCGGCGAGATCGGTGTTCCGCGTGATGCAGTGACCGCCGGTGACGCACAGCTCAAGGAGCATGGGAATGCTGATAAATCCGGTGAACAGAAGGTCGCTGGTCTTGCCCTGCACGCCGATTTCCATGCATCCGCCGCAGAAATAGTCCGCAGAATCCTCAAAGGTTACGCCGTTCTTCACAAGAGCCTTCCGGATGCCGTCGTCGTTCAGAAGCTGGGCGCGGTTCCGACCGTTCTTCACGTAGTCCGCGCAGAGTCTGAGATAGTCCGCGGGGGCATCCTTCGGGATCCGGGCATAGACGTGGGGATGGGTGATATCGTATTTCATGAACGCTTCGATCATGATGTGTGTCAGGGGATTGACCGCGGAGGTTCCGTCGGGGTGTGATCCGCCCACAACGACGCTTTCCACCCAGATATCCACGTGGTAGAGCCGCTCGTCGATGCGGAGGAACAGTTCCTCGATCAGCTCGCGGGCGTCATCCAGGGTGCATCGTCCGTCTGCGAGATCCCGCCGCAGGTAGGGCCAGAGGAAGTAGTCCAGACGTCCGGGGCTGTTGCCGCCGTAGGGATTTTCCTTCATGACCACGATGTGCTGGAAGAACCAGGACTGCACCGCTTCCCGGAAGGTGCGCGCGGGATACTTGGGGACTCTGCGGCAGATTTCGGCTTCCTCGTGCTTTCCCATCTCGTCCAGACGGGCGGCGTGCATTTCACTCCATGTGTCCAGGGCATCCAGAAGGATCATCACGCCACGGTAGAATTCTTCCCGGGACCTGTCATCGGCATACTTTGCGAGTCCGGCACGGCATTTTTCCCGGATTCCTTCCGTTCCGGATGTGAGGATGGTGTTCCAGTCCCACGCGATGTGTCCGGGGGAACCCCATACGGCAAGCTGATACCGTGTCAGCTCGGCGTAATCGGGATCGGCTTCCTCTGTGCGGCGGATGTGCAGGGAGTTGAAGTCAAAATCCGGATCGGGATTGACCGGGGGGCGTTCATGGGCGTAGTACACCCGTCCGATGATGCGGTCTGTGGGATCAATGTCGATCTTCTGATTCACGATGGCGTGAGCGAAGGAGCGTGCGGTTTTCTCCCATTTCGGGAGGTGGCTGTACAGGTTCCGTGCCCCATCGTGCAGATCGTACCCGAAGGTACTTTCCGGCTGATTGGCGGCCTTATCACGGGAAATGCGGAAGATTTCATCCATGCGGTTCATACGGTACCTCGTTTCGTCGGCGCGGATTATACCAGTTCGCCGTTTAAGCAGAAGGTTTCGTTTCCGGTGATTTTTACGTTGACAAACTGTCCGATCAGGGACTTGTCTCCCTTGAAGTGGATGGGTCTGACGGGATTGCCCCGGCCTGTGAGGGTGGTGCTGTCGTATTTGCTCACATCCTCCACCAGAACTCGCAGGGTACGTCCCACAAAGCGCTGATTCCGCTCCTTGGAGATGCCGTCGCCCAGGGCCAGAAGCCGTTCCATCCGTGCGGAGGAGACTTCACGGGGGATCTGATTCTCCATCTTCGCGGCGGGAGTGCCGGATCGGGGGGAGTAGATGAAGGAGAAGACCATGTCGTACCGGACTTCAGACATCATGGAGAGGGTGTCCTCGAAGTCTTCGTCGGTCTCGCCGGGGAAGCCCACGATGATGTCGGAGGTGATGGATACATCGGGCACAGCGGCCTTCAGCTTCGCGATTTTTTCAAGATAACTGTCCCGGGTGTACTTCCGGTTCATCTCGGCGAGAATTCTGTCGGAGCCGGACTGTACGGGCAGATGGAAGTGCTTGACGATTTTTTCTTCACTTGCCATGGCTTCGATGAGACGGTCGGAGGCATCCTTCGGGTGGCTGGTCATGAACCGGAGGCGGAAATCCCCGTCCAGGGCACAGATCCGGTGCATCAGCTCGGCGATGTCGCATCCGTCGCCGCCCTTGTAGGAGTTCACGTTCTGACCGAGGAGGGTAATATCCTTCGCGCCGCCTGCGATCAGCTGCCTGGCTTCTTCGATGATGTCCTCGGCCTTGCGGGAGCGTTCCCGTCCGCGCACATAGGGCACGATGCAGTAGGAGCAGAAATTGTTGCAGCCGTACATGATGGACAGCCATGCCTGATGGCGGGAGGATCGGGTGATGGGCAGCCCTTCGCTGATCTTCCATTCGTCGCTGAGGACGAAGCGGCGCTTGCCCCCGGTGAGAGCCTCGTAAACGAGGGTGGGCACGGTGTGGATGGCGCCGGTATCAAAGGTGAAGGAAACATAGGGGTAGCTCATCTTCAGCTTGTCCGCCCGTGCCTGCTGGGTGACCATGCATCCGCCCACGCCTATGATCACGGAGGGATCCGCATCCTTGATGTGCTTGTACTGCCCGATGATGGACAGGGCTTTCTTTTCGGCGTGTTCCCGGACAGCGCAGGTGTTGCAGAGAATCAGCTTTGCTTCCGCAGGGGAAGAAGCAGGTTCATATCCCATCATGGTGCACAGACCGGCCAGACGTTCGCTGTCGGCTTCGTTCTGCTGACATCCGAAGGTCTGGATGAAGTATTTCGGCGTGACGCCGTTTTTCTGATGAAGGGACGCAACGGCTTCGGCTTTGGCAAGCTGGGGAGCGGTCACGTCGTCGATGATTTTGGATTGGATGAAGTTGTCTGTCATTCTTGTCTGTAACTCTTGTTTCACGAATTTGACGGGCCGGGATTATTCCGCAGGCTTCATCATGTATTTTTCCCCGCTTAACTCAAAGATATCCGCAGCACCCGGGGTAACGACGACTTCGCCGGATTCGGTGATGAACACGGCTTCAAAGAGCACGGCGGGATCGGATTCGTACAGGGTCAGCGCATCCTCCAGACCCATGGTGTACAGAGCATAGCTGAGTGCGTTTGCGGCAGCACCGTTTGCGGCATAGACGGTGACGGAGTCCAGGTCGGTTTCCGGAGGATATCCGGTGGTCAGATCCAGAATGCTGTGGAATTTCACACCGTCTTCTTCGCCGTTCTGATAATCGCCAACCGTGGAGACAAATCCGGAGCCGATGCAGAGATAACCGAAGACGGAGTCGGTATCACGGGGATCGCGCAGCCCGATTTTGAAGGTTTCGCCGCCGGGCTTGGTTCCGAACACGCCGCAGTTTTCGCCAACGGATACGATGCCGTAGGGGATTCCTGCCTCATTGAGGGATTCCACTGCCTTCTGTACGGTCATACCGGGAGCAAGGCGGCTGAAATCCAGCTTGGCTGCGGTATCCAGCTTGGTGATGGTTTTGCCGGAGATGGAGAATTTGTCGCGTCCGCTGTGGCTCAGAGCCTCGGAAACGGCTGCATCATCCGGAAGAACGCCGGGCTGCCAGCATTCACTCAGGGCGCCGTAGGTACAGTCATAGGCACCGCCGGTGATGTCCGTGATGGTCTGGGAGATTGCCAGAACCTGCATGAGAGTCTCATCCTCGGTCATGAAGTGGTTGATTTCGCCGTTGATGGCGGCAACATCGCTGGATGGATCGTCAGCTGACAGGGCGTTTCCGTGAGCGGCGATTTCCCGTGCACATTCCCGTGCGGCCAGATCAGCGCCTTCGCAGTCGGCGAGGAGGATATTGATGTTCTCGCCCATGCCGGTAAAATGATATTCGGAAAAAGCGGCGGTATCTTTGTCTGCACATCCGCCGAAGGTAATGGTCAATGCCGAAAGAGCAAGTGCAAGCAGCGTATTGCGGACAGGATTCTTCATAAATGCCTCCTGATGATAAATCACATTTGCACATAAATATACAATTTAATTATACACTGAAAACGGGAATCAGTCAATGGGGAAAGAGGAAAAATATATTATAATGTAGGAGAAAAGTCTTTATGAGTGGAAAAGAAGAAGCACCGTCTTTTCGATGATGCTCATGAATCCGGTGAAAATTCCGCAGAGGAAAAGAAAAAGCACCATCCATGACAGATGATGCTTTACTGAGTCACATGAAAACTCCGCAGGACAAAAAAGAAAAGCACCATTTTTCGATGATGCTTATGAATCCGGTGAAAACTCCGCAGAGGAAAAGAAAAGCACCATCCGTGAAGATGATGCTTATGCGGAAAACGGGACTTGAACCCGTACGGTGTGAACCACACGCCCCTCAAACGTGCGCGTCTGCCAGTTCCGCCACTTCCGCGAGATGTTGTCGGCATTGCCTGTCAACAGGTGATATTATACCACTGCGCAGAGTATTTGTCAATACCTTTTTCGAAAGTTTTTTGAGATTCTTTGCATTGCTGAGTCTCGTGAAAATTCCACATGAGGGAAAATAAAAAAGCACCATCTTTCGATGATGCTCATGAGTCTCGTGAAAATTCCTCATGAGGGAAAATAAAAAGCACCATCCGTGAAGATGATGCTCATGAGTCTCGTGAAAATTCCACATGAGGGAAAATAAAAAAGCACCATCTTTCGATGATGCTCATGAGTCTCGTGAAAATTCCACATGAGGGAAAATAAAAAAGCACCATCTTTCGATGATGCTCATGAGTCTCGTGAAAATTCCTCATGAGGGGAAAATAAAAAAGCACCATCCGTGGAGATGATGCTCATGCGGAAAACGGGACTTGAACCCGTACGGTGTGAACCACACGCCCCTCAAACGTGCGCGTCTGCCAGTTCCGCCACTTCCGCGAGATATTCGCTGACGCGAAATCTACGAGAATTTGTTCCAAATTCTCTGCGAGGTGTTCGCTTCGCGAAACCTACGAGAATTACTTCGTAATTCTCTGCGAGGTATTCGTTTCGGCAAATCTGAGGGAGGGGATATCGGCAAATCCTGCCGACGGATGATATTATACCACCGTGAGCAGGATTTGTCAAGAGTATTTCGGGAGTTTTTTGATTATTTTGCGGACTTGTAGCGCCATACATTGCCCTGGAGCAGGATCATGACGATGTCGATGAGCCACATGAGGGGGATGATAAACAGAATAATCGCAACGATCAGTGCTGTGGTGTCGTTTTCGTCCAGTGCACAGCAGATCCGGTAGATACCCCATACGATGTCAAGCGCGGGGATTGCCAGAATCACCTTGAACAGCAGGGGCAGATTGTCGATTGCCTTGATGAGTTCCTTCATGGTCGGTCTCCTTTACAGATTTTTTCTGGTATCGGTTTCATTATACCGCATTGTCCGCGGGAAATCAATAACTTTCCGGATTTTTCGGCAAAGTTTAAGGAAATGCTTTACTTTCTTCGGGGAATCTGCTATCATAGCGCTGTAAGTTTTATGAAAACAGGAGACTGATTATGACGAAGGAAGAAAAACTGTACGCGACGGCACCGTGCGGGCTCATGTGCTACGGCTGCTTCGGATACAAAAAAGGCGGAATCCCCTATCACGCATCGAAGCTGCACAATCTCTACCGCGGCTGGTATTCCGGGCATGTGTACGGATATGGCGAAAATCCGACACCGGAACAGCGCGAAAAACTGAAAAAGATCGAGATCCTCAACGAAATGCTCATCCAGCTCAAGACTCAGCCGAACTGCGACGGATGCCGGATCAACGGCGGTGAGGGAGGAGGGTGCATTCCGGGATGCATCGTTCCGAAGTGTGTGAAGGAGCACGGCGTCGATTTCTGCGGCGAATGTCCTGAGTTCCCGTGCGCCCGCGAAATCCCGGAAAACATCCGCGGTCAGTGGTTCCGCGCCGGCGAATTCATTCGGGAAAACGGATACGAAGCGTGGTTTGAGAAGAATAAGGATGTCGCGCACTACGAGCACATTGTGGATCCTGCGCTGGAATAACCAAAAACAACTCCGTTCCATGTATCATCCGGTACACGGAAACGGAGTTTTATTCTGCTTATTTCAGGGTGAGCTGGGGTTCGCCCTTCTGTTCGATGCAGTCGCGGGTGATGGTGACCTTTGCCACATCCTTGCGGGAGGGCAGCTCAAACATCAGTCCGGTCATGGTCTCTTCCAGAATGGAGCGCAGACCGCGTGCGCCGGTGTTCCGCTCGATTGCCTTTTCCGCAACTGCGGTGAGGGCTTCGGGAGTGAATTCCAGCTGTACGCCGTCCATTTCAAACAGCTTGCCGTACTGCTTTACGAGGCAGTTCTTCGGCTCGGAGAGAATCCGCACGAGAGCACCGCAGTCCAGGTTTTCCAGACCGACGATGACGGGAAGACGGCCCACCAGTTCGGGAATGATGCCGTACTTGACGATGTCGTGGGCGGAAACGTCCTTGAACACGCCGTCCTTGAGCTTTTCTTCCTTCTTCTTGATGTCGCCGCCGAAGCCGATGGAGGACTGACCCTTTCTCTGCTCGATCAGCTGGTCAAGATTGTCGAATGCGCCGCCGCAGATGAAGAGGATGTTGGAGGTGTCCACCTGCAGGAATTCCT
>JAFQWY010000058.1 GCA_017407225.1 Clostridia bacterium
TACGGCAAATAACATCGCTTATGCGTCTCTTACCGCTCTGATCACAAAGAACACCAGCGAACGTGTTCAGCTCGGCTCTTTCCGGTTTGTCTTCGCCTTTGCAACAAAAATCATTATTGAAGCAGTTACAGTACATGCAGTGATCTGGCTCGGCAGCGATGCTTCTGCCTGGAGAACCATAGCAATCATTTATGCGATTCTCGGTCTTATCACCAACACCATTTCCGTCTTCTCCGTAAAAGAACTTCCCGAAGCAGATGAAGGTATGGAGGAAGAACGCGAAGACGAACACAAGATCACCTTCCTGAAATCCTTCCAGCTTCTGCTGAAAAACAAGTACTATGTAGTCATCTGCATCACCTACATTATGACTCAGCTCTACGCCTCCGTTATCGGTATCGGTACCTACTATGCGAAGTACATTCTCGGCAATGAAGAACTTTTCAGCAGCCTCTCCCTCGCTATCAACATCACCATGGTTGTATCGCTGATCGCACTTCCTATTGTAATTCAGAAAATGGGTGGTATGTATAAGCTGAATATGCTCGGTTACCTTGTTGCTGTAGCAGGCAGAATCGGTGTTGTCGCAGCGGCATACATGGGCAGCTTCCCGATGATGCTTGTATTCACCGCTGTGGGAACCCTGGGCATCGCACCTCTTCAGGGCGATATGAATGCTCTGATCGCATCCTGCTCCGAATACACAACTCTTACGACCGGTCACCGTCTTGACGGCATGATGTTCTCCTGCTCCTCTCTCGGTATCAAGATCGGTGGTGCGTTTGGTACTGCAATCTGCGGCTGGCTTCTCGATGCTGCCGGTTATGTAGAAAACGCAGCAACGCAGACCGCAGGTACCGTCAGCATGCTTCAGTTCCTGTATCTGTGGGCCCCCATCATCATCTGCGGTGTGATTACGTTCCTCATCTCGCTTCTCAAGGTTGAAAAGGCGAACGAAAAGCTGGTGACCGAAAGAGAAGGCAAGAGCAATCATCCGATGAGTTGATACCGGAACGATATGGATTAAGTTCATAGGATATTCAGTATCTGCAGTAATAACCGCTCAATCGGTTATTACTGCTGTGCTGTTTCCTGTTGGACTTTTTCTTTTATCCTCTTGACAGCATTGTTTCCGTATGATATACTACAGGAAACACGAATGATATTTCATATTCGGGTGCATACCACCCGGCTTAGGAAACGAGGGAACCGTATGGAAAAATTGAATCCAACCACCGCCGAACTGATGAACAGACGCTTCGGTCATGACAACCTGATCGCTCTTGCCACCATATCGGGAACGATCCCGCAGGTGCGTGCAGTCAACACCTACTATGAAAACGGCTCGTTCTATATTATCACCCACGCACATTCCGGAAAGATGCAGCAGCTCCGTGACAATCCAAGCGCCGCCATCTGCGGAGACTGGTTCACGGCACACGGCATCGGGGAAAATCTCGGCTGGATCCGGGATCCCGGAAACGAAGATCTGGCGGACAAGCTGAGAACGGTTTTTGCCGAATGGTATGACAACGGACACACAAACGAAGAAGACGAAAACACCATCATTCTGCGGATCCGGCTGACCGACGGGATTCTGTTCCACCACGGGACACGGTATGAGATTGACTTTACGGAGTGAGTAAAAATGATGAACATTACTATCCGCCCCTTGACGCCCGACCTTGCTGAAGATTACGCACGATTTTTCGACATCACCCCCCACGATGTGAATAAAGATGAGATGAAATGCTACTGCGTTACATGGCGCAACGACGAAACCTATGCGGATGCCGGTCACTGGTTCGATACCCGCGAAGAACGGCGGTCCCGTGCCATCGAATATGTAAAGAGCGGTTGTATTCGTGGCTATCTCGCATACAGCGGTGATGAGATCATCGGCTGGTGCAATACCAACGAACACTGCAGAATGGGCGTGGACTATTTACGCAGTGAATATCCCATCGGCCAGGATCAGCCGGGAGTCAGAGTAAAGCCGATCTTCTGTTTTGTAATCCATCCTGATTATCAGCGGATAGGTGTGGCTACTCAGCTGGTTCAGCAAATCTGTGAAGATGCCGCAAAAGAAGGTTTTGATTATGTGGAAGCCTATGTTAATGCGGATTTTGTCAGTACCATTGAAGATTTCCGCGGACCGATCGGGATGTACGAAAAATGCGGCTTTGTGAAAACCGGTGAATTGAACGGAAAAGCCGTGATGCGGAAGACACTGAAATGAGGAGAATATCATGGAAGGGATACATAAATGAGCAACACCCTTGAAACAAAAACCATCGACCAGCTGCACACCGCACTGGTGTCCTACAACTCTCATATGTGCGAAATCCCGTCCGCTTTTCCGGTTCTGCCGGAATACCTCTGCGGACTTACGGAACCGGAATTCTGTGAAGCATTCGCACAGCTTGAAAAGATCATGGCAGCTGTTTACGACCATTTGATCCGGTATCCCGAGTCTGTCGGACTGACTGTGCGGGACAGGAAAACAGGGGAATGGAAATTACATTCCTCCCAGCACATCAGCTGTGTGAAAAAACTGCTGTATGTCCTCGGACGATTCGGCAGACCGGAAGGAAACGGTCTGCACATTGCCATGCAGGATCTGATGAATGCCTACATGACGTATTATTCGAATTCTTCCGTGGAACTGGCAGAGGTCATCAAGGAGTCCGGAAAGGAAAAACAGGAGAAGTTCTTTGCCGCAAAGCATATGCGGATGGTGTTCGGCTGTCTGACAACTTTCGGATTTGTTTTCGATGGTCTGGATGTACCGGAAACGCAGGCACTGGAGATGCGGTATCCCGAAAATCCGGCGGTGCTGACGGTACTTCATGCCTTTGCATTCGCAAAAATCTGCCGGATCAGCTTCGGATTCGACTTTGTCAAGTGCAATTACCGGGTGTTCGCCCATCCGCGGGATGGAAAACTGCCGCTGTGTGACTTGTATAGCTATCAGCTTTTGTCAGAGGAAAACAAAGCCTTTCTCACCAGACTGAACGGAGAACTTGAAAAAATCGGCACAACATACGGTGAATGTGAGGGCGGATGGTACCACGGAACCCTGCCGTGTGA
>JAFQWY010000059.1 GCA_017407225.1 Clostridia bacterium
CGGAATCCGGCCGCCACAGCCAGCTCATGAAGCAGAACGGCAAGTATGCGGCAATGTTCAATATGCAGGCGGAAAAGTATCTGTAAACCGCCGATAAGGATTGATGAAAAAGTAATCCGAAAAGACCGGCTCTGAGGGCAACACTCAAAGCTGGTCTTTTCGGCATCATTTCAATAATATATGAAAAATAATCAGATATTCTGAAGGAAAATGACGGTTACAATCGTTTAAATTAAGTATAAACTATAATTTTACCCTGAGGTACATGATGAAAAAACTGTTTCTGCTGCTCTTCCTGATCTCACTGTCTGCTTATGGCTGCACCGCAAACGATACTGCTGAAATTCCTGGCGGAACAGCTTCGCTTCCTGTACAGGAAATTACGGAAATTGAATATGTTACAGAGACCACCGGAACAGCAGCGGAAGTCACAGAACCCCTGCTGAAGCTCAAAGGATGTACCCTCCGTGAATGTTCGGCTGCCTATGATCCCGATGCCGACACCTTCCGGAAGACCTACACCGCTCTCCCGTCCGGTGACTGGCTCCGACAGAAATCCGAAGACCCTGTTACAGACGCATACGGAAATATCGTCCCGCTGTACAATCATTTTCAGATCATAGGAACAAACGGACAGGATAAATATCCGTTGGAAACGGAATCTTCCTATCATCTGATGGTACTCGGTTTTGACGACAACCGTATCCTCCGCCGGGACTGCACCATCTCCGAAAACGGAGAACTCGAATTTCCGGTATACCTTGACGATGTTACGCTTGATTATGCAATCGCGGAAGAAATGCCGTATACCGCAGATATGCTGTGCATGAATCAGTATTACCGTGGTTCCAAACGAATCGAAGGCTGCGATTGCCTGTATACGGACGAAAAATGTGATACACCACATCAGTTGAAGTATGCACTCTATCGGTATACCGAACGTCTGACCGACTGGAAGTACCTCGATCTGTACTATATCGGAAGTTCCTTTGTCGGAGTCACTCTCGACGAAAACGGCGAATATATCAGCGAGCGTCTGGACATGGACGGAAATGTGAGATTCACGATGAAAGGAGATTCACAGGGGCTTCACACATATTCAAAACCCAAAAACGAAATCGTATACGATTCCTACAATCTCTATACGGATTTCAATACATCCAACTACTATTACTCAACTTCCGACGGCATCAAACTTACCGATCCGCTGTTCGAGGAAGCAACACAGGTCAATGAAGGACGAGCCATTGTTCAGTACGCAGGGAAGACTTATCATCTGACTCTCGATGCGTGGGAACAGACACAGCAGGAAATAGCTGCTCTTGACTGGTGTACGCTGACCAGAAACACCAGATACGACGGTATCATCTACCGCGGACGTGAACTGGACGGTGCCATTGATAAAGTTTTCGTTCCTCTGCCGAACGGTGTCTGGCAGCACCGCGGACTCACACGCACCGTAATGGACAAGGATGACAACCTGTTTTCAATTTATGTCCAGAATACAGTTCTTGATGAAAATGCGGAGTCCCGATATCCGCTGACTTCCGACGAATATACCTTCATGCTCCTGTCCTTTGACGACGGAACCGATCTCCGCAGAGTGTGGAGGCGTTTCGCAGACGGAAGTAAAGTATACCACAAAAATGCCAAAGGCGTCACGACCACACTGCAGAGTGAAGCACCGTATATGGCAGAAATGATTTATAAGAACCAGTATTACAAAGGGGCACCGAATATCTGCGGCTGTCTGAACGGCAGTGAAGTCTGCTACAGCACGCATCGTATGCGTTATGCATTATATAAGTACACCGACCGTCTGACCGACTGGAAGTATCAGGA
>JAFQWY010000060.1 GCA_017407225.1 Clostridia bacterium
ATTCTGACGCTGGTTACACTGCTGTGGTCGGCCGACCGTCCCCTGAGAAAGCTGAAAAAACTCACGCCCATTGCCACCGTGGACTATAATCCTTCCGCGGATCTGCCGATACGGTTTGTGCGGAAGAAAAATTACAGCAAAAAACACGCGGTCCCCGATCCCGTGAAGCTGGCGAAGTATGCAGTCTCCCGGAACCGTAAGAAAACGGTGATTACCGCCTTGTCTATGGCACTGTCCGTGATTCTGTTCGTGCTGATTGCCACGCTGTGCGACTATATGCTTGCCTATACCGAATCGCATATTTCCGTGACCGATTATATCATCGAACCCGAGAAAACCTACCGTTATGTCAACCCCGTACAGGAGAACGCGATTCTTCCGCCGGATGAATACACGATGCCTGTCCGGATTGACGAAGGCCGGGGGCTGACGGAGGAATTCATCGCATCCGTTGAAAATCTGTCCGGCACTGCGAAGGTATGGCGGATCCGTACCGCTGTCGTTGATATTCCCACGCCGGCGCGCACCATATCCCAGCTCCGGGAACTGAAAGCCATGGTGGCGTCCTATGAGTGGTCGGACACCATGCAGGAAGCCGTGGAAGGCAGAATCAGTTGTGCTGTGGTGAGCATCCCCGACGAATTTTTCCGGCACCTGCGGTATGACGATGACACCACCATCGGGGAAGGATACGAAGATGGCTGGATCGTTTACGAGGATTTCCGGCCCACATTCTCCTATTTCACGGAAGAAGATACCGTTCAGCTGAATCAGGGAACATACCGCGTGAAGGTTCCGGGACAGCTTCCCGCATACAGGATCACGGGATTTCTCAACAAGATGAGCGGACGGGCGGTTCTGTTTCTGCCGGAAAGTGCGTTTCTCCGGGAATTCGGAGATGGCATGACCAGTATGCTCCTTCTGGATGCCGTGGATTACGATGCACTGCGTCCGAGGATTGAAGCACTGTGCAAAAACATCACATTGGAAGTGGATGAAGAATATTACGAAGCCGCACGTACCAGTTATCGGGAACAGTTCGGATTTGAAGAAGAAACCGTTGGTGTGAGCGCATCCGTGCGGGGACGGTGTGACAATCTTGTCGACATGAAGCAGACCGTGGTGTCTCTCGAGACCGTCGGTTACAGCCTTGCCGGGATGATCTTCCTCATTGGTACGCTGAACATTGTCAACACCGCCCTGTCTTCTGCGACAGAACGAAAGCGTGAATTCGCCATGCTGGAAGCCGTGGGCATGACGGACAAACAGATGATGCGGATGCTGCTGACGGAAAGCCTGTACAGCGGCGGTGCAGCGGTGCTGATTACGGTATGCGGCGGCTTCCCGCTGATTGCAGTGCTTGTCAACACCGCCATGGATGCGCTGGTGTCGCTGAACTGGCTGTCCGGCGTAGTCATGCTGGCGGTATGCATTGCTGTATCGGTTGTATCCGGTATTGCTGTATTCCGGCTGACAAAATCCTCCGCTGTGGTGGAGCGGATCAAGGTGGAATAGATGCTGCTTTGTGTATAAAATTCTTGCAAAACCATTGACAAACGTCTGCGCTTGTGTTATACTGAAACCACAGACAAATGTCTTCGGAGGTGCGAGATGAAAATAATAGAACGACTGCCGGAATCGGAACTGGAAGTGATGCTGACCCTGTGGCACAACGAAACACCGCTGACGGTGGGGGAGATCACAAAACTGCTGTCGGATGCCCACGGATGGAAGAGTGCAACGGTTCACGTTCTGCTGGACAGACTGGGGGAGAAAGGCTTTGTTTCCTGTGACAGAAGCGGGTACAAGCATATGTTTACCCCTGCGATCACGGAGGAGGAATACCGGAGAGGGGAAGAGAAGACCTTCATGAAGCGCTTCTTCGGCGGATCCGCGAAAAATA
>JAFQWY010000061.1 GCA_017407225.1 Clostridia bacterium
GTATTTATTTCTGCGGAGAAGTTCTGGATCCAAAAACTGTCCGGAAATTGTGGGAACGTTTTCCATCGCTTGAAATTATCAACGCATACGGACCGACGGAAGCCACCTCGGCTGTGTCTGCTGTACAGATTCGAAAGGAAATGCTGGACAAGCCTCTTCTTCCCGCCGGAGATACCGCCAATTCCGCAGTTGAAATCGAAATTGACGACGGCGAGATTATCCTGAAAGGGAAGAGCGTTTTTTCAGGATATCTGAACGGTATCACCGGCGGGTACTTCCGGGAAAACGGACAAAATTGTTACCGTACCGGCGATCTGGGATACATAGAAAACAATCTCCTTTACTGCCGCGGACGGAAGGACTCCCAGATCAAATACAAGGGATACCGGATCGAACTGTCCGACATCGAGCAGAACATCTCGGAACTCGAGGGTGTACAGGATTGTCTTGTCACCGCCTCACGGACACCGGACGGTACGATCAGATATCTTTCCGCATATGTAACCGGTGAAAGCGATTGTCTGAAGGATCTCCGCGAACGGATCAGCATGATTCTGCCGGACTATATGATACCGAAAAATATCCGTCTCCTTGACCGCCTTCCGGTAAATGCAAACGGAAAAACAGACAGAAAGGCCTTATGCAATGATTGATATCCCGAAACTCCTATACGAAATCTGTGGGAACGAAGCCGTATATGATCCCGACTGCGAACTGCTTGAAAGCGGACTGCTTGATTCCCTGGCACTGATCGAACTTGTCTCCCGTCTGGAAGACGAGGGAGTGGTCATCCATCTGACCAGGATTGACCGGCAATTACTGAAAACGCCCCGAAGCATCGCTAAACTGGTCAGCGAAAACAAATGAATACCAAACGCACAAAACCACCGTTTCCGGTGGTTTTGTTTCTGTTGTGTTTTAAAGGATTTCGCCGCCTTCGCCGGACCAGTGTTCAAGATACTCGGTACCGCGCCACTTATCGTCAAGAAGGGCACGCAGTGTGGACTGCGGAGATACCCACTCATCAATACGGGTCAGACCGAAGCTGTTCCAGTCAAGGAAGAACGAATTGATTTCTTCCGCATTATGTTCGTGACGGAGCATTCCCGCTCGCTTAATGCGAACCCAGCGGATGGAAAGACGTACTTTCTGTACCCGTCTACGGCGAAGAGCATCGGATGCAACTGCCTGTTCCGCTTTTTCCAAAATCTCATCGTACCGATCCAGCATCTCTTCCGCAAAGAGTTCGGAGACGGGATTGTCATTGAAGCCGACATGGATATTATCGACTTCCGCTTTCCGGCAGAGGGTTTCAATATATTCACGGATATAGACACCCGCATCACCGTAATAGTAATCTGTAAACTCTTCCATATGCCGCTGTACATCGGTTTCCGCATTCCACAGGAGCTTTGAGATCAGATAGGCGCGCAGTTCATTCATGTCCACACCACCGCCCTGTGCACCGTTCGCCTGTTCAAATACGCCTCGTACGTTGTTGCGAACAAAGGCTTTCATGTTCGGCTGAAGAACGTGCCAGTTGGGATGAGGTGTCGGATAGTGAGCAAAGCAGGTCGTATAGTCCCAGATATAGACACGTTCGCTGACCTTTCCCCAGGCTTCCAGATCCCCGATAAAGGAGCCTCTGGATCCGTCGGGACGGCTCACCCAGCGGTGTTCATCGTCACAGGTCTCGAAAGAATGTGCAAAGCAGGCTTCAATCGAACAGAGACGGACACAAACGTTGTGGCGCGGCCGGGTGATCCGTGATGCGGGACGGGTATAGTTATATGCCAGCGTATCGAACACAACGTCTGGGAATTCCGGCTCCAGACGTTCCGCGATGGCATTGACAAAGCGCAGCAGCGTTCCGGACGGGGAACCTTCCTCGCGGTCCGCTTCCAGACATTTCTCGCACTGGCAATTTCCGAACCAGTCATTCTGGGAAATCGAAATAATCCGCGCACGGGGATTTGCTTTCAGTGCCTGACGCACACTGTCGATTGCAACTTCCAGCAAATCGGGATTGGTCAGACAAAGCTGGAACCGTTCCGGCGTCTGCGGGCGGCTGCCGTCTGCGAGCATCGCGTAAAACTCGGGATGTTCCGCACCGTATCTGGACGGAGGAACCATACGTTCAAACGTATGAACGAACCATGCGTAAGTCAGGAACCCTCCCAGTTTTTCAGGAATGGTGTGATGTGCACCGTTGACTCTGCTTTTCACAGCAAAACGAGGGGATCGCCGCAGATCGGTGTAATTGTGTTCGCGGTATTCAAGAATCGGTTTCTGAAGGATTTCCTCCGACAGTTCAAGAAAAACTTCGGATACCGTAGGAACCTTTTCACATTCCGGGGTAAAGAACCGGCAGCCCAGCATTTCCAACAGTTCATATGCTCCGTAGATGATACCGCGTTTGCCGCCGCAGATCCGGATTGCATTTTCTTCCGGAATGATCCGGAAACCGTCTTCACCGAGTTCACAGCAGACCACCTGTTCCAGAATCACGGCATTTTCCACTGCATCGGGTTCGATCGGGCATGGTCTGCCGCACATCAGTGCGAGATAATACCGCAGCTCACCTGCGGCATAGACTGCCTGTTCGGGGGCGTTCTCAGGCAGACAAACACGTTTGAGAGAATACATCATCAATCATTCACTCCTTTTCAAAAATAATTGTTGGTTTGATTCTACCATATCTTTCTCATAATTTCAAGTACGAGAACTGATTTCGGCAAATTCTTTCATCCCGGATGAAAATGGATATTGTTTCTGCAATTCCGGTGAAAAAACGGTGACATACAAATTCCGAGTAAACCGTTCGCGACCTCATACGCTCTGCACAGTGAAATATTGGGCTTGCATTTGCTGCAAAAAGTAAATGCCGTTGCCATAGGTATGTGTTCACGGCAACAGCATTTACTTTATGAGCAAAAAATGATAAAATAGAGACATGAAACTGACAGAGTTAAAAGAAACAATCACAAGTATCACGGAACCGCGGCGAGTAAGCTACGGAAACATCCGGCATAAACTGGACGATATCATCATCATAGGGCTGTGTACGATCATCTGCGGCGGCGAAGACTACAACGATATGGAGGCGTTTGGTCTCGAACGCGAGGAATGGCTTCGTACCTTTCTGGAATTACCCCATGGAATACCGGACAGTGATACCTTCCGCCGGCTGTTTGAACGGCTGAATCCCACAGAACTTTCGGAATGTCTGTATGACTGGCTGGATATGGAACGCGAAAAGCGTACCGTGGTGGCAGTTGACGGCAAAACCATCCGTGGAAGCAGAAACAGCGTGCACAAAGCATACCATGTGGTAAGCGCATTTGTGGCGGAAAATCAGATCACGCTCGGTGAGATCGTTGTAGATGAAAAAAGCAACGAGATCACCGCTGTTCCTGCGCTTCTTGAGCTGATCGATGTGGAAGGAAGCATTGTAACCGCTGATGCAATGAGCTGTCAGAAAGAAATCACAAAGAAGATTACAGAAAAGAAAGCGGATTACGTGATCGGACTGAAAGAGAATCAGGAAACATTGTATACCGATACCGACCTGTATTTCCGTACATTCCGACAGGACGTACCATCCTTTGAAACCTTGGACAAGGATCATGGACGGGTGGAAAAGAGAACATATTATCTGCTGACGGAACGTGCATGGGACTATGACTGGGAGAAATGGACGAATCTGAACGGAATCGGTATGGTTTACACCCATGTATGTGAAAAAGATACGGTCAGAGAGGATGTCCGGTATTTCATCACGTCGCTGACGGATGTGGCCGAGTTTGCGGATGCTGTCCGGAAACACTGGTCGATTGAGAATCAGCTTCACTGGAATCTTGATGTCATTTTCCGGGAGGATGCTGCACGAGCCAGAAAGGACAATTCTCCGCTGAATATGAATGTTTTGCGCAAAGTGGCA
>JAFQWY010000062.1 GCA_017407225.1 Clostridia bacterium
AGAGTCCCTGCCAGATACCGGCCAAAAGACGCTCTGCCTGCTCCGAAGTACATACTGACGAGGTCTCCCGGCAGAATCCCCAGCAGACGGATCATAACGGAAGACGACAGCGGATGCTTCTGCGGAACATCTTTCAGAACGGACAGTTTCGGATGTTTCGAGGTAAGGGTGTTCAAAAATCCCGCCCCCGCTTTTCTTCCCATGAAATACGGCACGCTCGCCATAATCGCAGAACCGACAATATTCAGAAAAACAGCTGCGGGCAGCGAAAATAATATACCGCTTGCTGCATACAGGATATTGCCGTAAATCACAAAAGTAACACTTTTGAGCAGAAACATCCCCAGCATCACCAGCACTGCCATCACAGGGCTTTTCGGTGTGAAATTCAGAATTCCTTCCATCGTGAGGTGTTCACGCCGGCTCCAGCAGATCAGTACAAGAAACATCCAGAACAGGACTGCAAGGATCCGGCGTATTTTTTCATGTCTGTTCATAGGTGTTCAGCTGTTCAGAATCCGCATAAACTCATCCCCGGTGATGGTTTCATGCTCGTACAGATACTGCGCCAGCTGATCCAGCTTCGGGCGGTTATCAAGCAGAATCTTCACTGCTTTTTCATGCTGCTTCTTCACCAGCTCCACAACCTGACGGTCAATTTCCGTCTGGGTTTCAGCCGAACACGCCAGCGAAGTATCGCCGCCGAGGTACTGATTCGTGACGGTTTCCATGGCCACCATATCGAAATTCTCGCTCATGCCGAAGCGGGTGATCATCGCACGGGCCAGCTTGGTTGCCTGCTCGATATCATTGGATGCGCCGGTGGTAATCGAACCGACAGCCACTTCCTCTGCCGCACGTCCGCCGGTGTAGGTGCAGATTTTGTTCTCAATTTCAGTTTTGGTCATGAGATAGTGGTTGCCTTCATCCACCTGCATGGTATAGCCGAGCGCACCGGAAGTTCTGGGAACGATGGTGATCTTCTGAACAGGAGCGGAATTCGACTGCCGTGCCGCAACCAGAGCATGACCGATTTCGTGATAGGCAACGATCATCTTTTCACGGTCGGTGAGAATGGCGTTCTTCTTCTGGTATCCGGCGATAACCACCTCGATGCTTTCTTCAAGGTCAGCCTGCGTCGCACGGTTTCTGCCGTTTCTGACCGCGCGGAGAGCCGCTTCGTTGACAATGTTGGCAAGCTCCGCACCGGATGCGCCGGACGCCATTCTTGCAATCTGAGTAAAGTCCACACCGGGTTCCACTTTGATTTTCTTTGCGTGTACCCGGAGAATTTCTTCCCGTCCCTTGAGATCGGGCAGCTCTACGGGAACTCTGCGGTCGAATCGTCCGGGACGGGTCAGCGCCGGGTCAAGGGTTTCGGGACGGTTGGTCGCCGCAAGGATGATGACGCCGGTGTTCCCCTCGAAACCATCCATTTCAGTGAGAAGCTGATTCAGCGTCTGTTCCCTCTCGTCATGACCGCCGGAGAGACCGCCGCTGTTCCGTTTGCCGCCGATCGCGTCGATTTCGTCGATGAACACGATGCACGGTGCTTTTTCCTTCGCCTGCTTGAACAGGTCACGGACTTTCGACGCACCCATACCCACGAACATTTCCACGAATTCCGAACCGGACATGGAGAAGAAGGGGACGTTCGCTTCACCTGCAACCGCCTTGGCAAGCATAGTTTTGCCGGTGCCGGGAGGACCGACAAGCAGGATACCCTTGGGCATTTTCGCACCGATGTCGGTGTATTTCGCAGGATTGTGGAGATAATCCACGATTTCGGTGAGGTTTTCCTTGGCTTCATCCTCACCGGCAACGTCGGCGAACTTGATGCCGTTCTGGGATTTGACGTACACCTTGGCGTTGGATTTGCCCATGTTGAACATCATGGAACCCGCACCGCCTGCCTTGTTCATCATCTTCTTTGACATGAACTGACCGAGCGCATAGAAAATGACAATCGGCAGAATCCATGTCAGCAGGAAGCTCAGCAGCATATTGGGCTGTTCGATGATCTCGCCGGAGAACTGTGCGCCGGCTTTGTGGAGACGTTCGGTTCGGGTGGGATCATCCACCATGCCGGTTTTGTAGACCTGCTTCTGCTCTTTGTCGGTGAAGGTGATCTGGTTTTCCGATTCGCTGATTTTGACAAGGCCAATGTTTTCTTCGTCGATCATGGTCATGAACGTGCCGTAGTCCACTTCCTTTACCTGACGTTCGAGGAACATCGGCATGACAATGGAATTGAACAGGATCACCACGAGCAGGACAATGCCGTAGTAATAGATCAGCGGTTTCTTTGGCTTTTTGACTTCATTCATTTGAGATTCTCCTTATATTTTCTGCCACCATTATACTGCCCGAATCTAAACTGAAACTAAACTTTTCCGGGGAAAATAGAGAGTTTCAAAAAGAAAAGGACGGCATAAGCCGTCCCTCTCAAACGGGAAGTATGATAAAGCATTTTCTCGCTTGTTTTATTTACCGTTATCTCCTTCTTGTTCTGTAAATACCGATCCCTGCTGCAACAGCTGCAATGAGAGCAAATATCCATTCTCCGATCGGATTGACTGTGTCTGCAATCAGGATTCTCGTGGGACCGACCGCACCGCCGATGATGGAAGTGCTTTCATCGATCGAATTCATCACAGCCTGAGAATAGATGAGTTCGATCAGTTCCCCAAGCAGAACCATTCCTGCAATGACAGCGCCAGCAATAAATAACGCTCTCCATATTCTGCGTCTGTTCTCACTCTGCTTTGCAAACTGCTCATTCAGAAGTTCCAGTTTTGCAGACAGTGCTTTCATATCTTCCGTTTCATCCGGTACAACCGTTTCGCCGAGAAGTACAGTGACTGTGGTATCCAGTTCTTCGGCTATCCGGATCAGCATTTCGGAATCCGGCACCGATAATCCTTTTTCCCATTTGGAGATAGTCTGCCGGACGACATTCAATTTGATCGCCAGCTCTTCCTGGGAGAGTCCTTTTGCTTTCCGAAGATTCTTTAAGTTTTCACTCAGCATTTGTTCACCTCCTGTTGCTGATGTGCAGGTTTATTATACCGCAGTCAGCCTATTACGGCAAGCAATGGATAATAACATCGGCGCAACGGCTGTGTTTCAGGCGGCAGGCAGCTCTACCATAAACGTGGTAAGTTCATTTTCGCTGGTCACGCGAACTGTACCGCCGTGGAGTTCGGTCACTTTTTTCACAATCGCAAGCCCGATTCCGTTTCCGGCGGATGCGTGAGATTCGTCCGCCTGATAGAATTTGTTCCAGATTTTTCCGAGCTTCTCCGGCGGAATGCTACTTCCGGTGTTGGCAACACAAACAGTCAGCCAGCCATCTTTTGCTTTAAGATCAACCCGCACACTGCCGAAGTCCGGTGTATATTTTACAGCATTGTCGAGCAGATTGATCCAAACCTGTTTCAGCATTTCTTCGTTTCCAGTGATCGTGTATTCATCAAAATCCGCCGACAGCTCGATGTGCTTTTTGTCCCACTTTTCGTCCAGCAGAAGAATCGCCGAGCGGATCTGTTCGGATACATTGAATGTGGTCGTATCGGTAAGAATCGTCTGGTTCTCAATCTTTGTCATATTCAGCACGTTGGTCGCCATAGCGGAAAGCCGCAGGGATTCTTCTTCGATGATGTCAAGATATTCCTTTTGCTGTTCTTCTGTGAGATTGCCGCGCTTGAGCAGTTTGGTAAAGCCTGCAATGGAAACGATGGGCGTTTTGAATTCGTGGGAGAAATTGTTGATAAAATCGCTGCGGAGCATTTCTGTGTTCTGCAGTTCTTCAGCCAGCTTGTTGAAACTCTCCGTCACAGGCCGGAATACAGATGTATCCGCCAGAAAATCCTTGTCGTCCAGCCGTGTCCGATAATCACCCGATGCCAGCCGATTGATATGTGTCACCAGTCTTCCCACAGGATCCATGGAATATTTCGTGGTCAGAAATGCCGCCGTGGAGCCGATCACCAGACTGACAAGCACCGTGAGCCACATCAGGGAATACGCATTGCCCGTATGCTCAAACGCCGCCACTTCCCGGTACGGATAGATACCGAACCGGATCAGTAGCGCTACGATGGCCGCAGCCAGAAGAATGGATATCCATATGATAGCAAAAATAACGAAAGAATAGAAAAAGTAGAGTGCCCGCCGCTGTTTGCGTTCTTCAGGAGTGTGCTTCATATATGTTTCACCGCCTTATACCCGAGTCCGCGTACCGATTCGATAGAAAATTCCTGCCATCCTTCAAACCGCTTGTGGAGTCTGCCGATGTGTACCGTCACCGTCTCCCAACCGGTATCGCTTTCCGCACCCCAGATTTCGTCCATGAGCTGAATCCGGGTGAAGATTTTGCCGGGGTAGGAGAGCAGCTTGTACAGGAGCATGAATTCCTTCTGGGGAAGCTCCTGCTTAGCGCCGTGTCCGGTTACTGTCAGCGAATCATAATCCAGCACAACGTCGCCGATTTCGATCCTTCGGTCATTGACAATCTTTGCACGTCGCAGGAGTGCCTTGATCCGAAGCAGCATTTCTTCCTCGTCGATGGGCTTGGTCATGTAATCGTCGGTTCCCACAAGGAAGCCTTTCTTTTTGTCCTCGGGAAGCTGTTTTGCAGACACCATCAGAATGGGAAGATTGTTTTCCACCTCGCGCAGAGCTTCTGTGAATTCGTATCCGTCCATGTGCGGCATCATGATGTCCAG
>JAFQWY010000063.1 GCA_017407225.1 Clostridia bacterium
CTCTATGCCATGCATGAGGCCGGACTGACCTACGACAAAGCATTCCGCAAATCCGCTACCACCGTCGGTGACGTGCTGGGTTCCTATCACCCCCACGGCGACACCGCTGTTTACCACACCATGGTGCGTATGGCTCAGCCCTTCTCCTACCGGTATATGCTGGTGGAAGGTCAGGGCAACTTCGGTTCCATTGACGGCGACGGTCCCGCGGCTTACCGTTATACCGAAGCAAGAATGGCAAAAATTGCCAACGAAATGCTCCGGGATATCGAAAAGGATGTCATCAAATGGGACATGAACTTCGATAACACCAAAAAGGAACCCGCCGTGCTTCCCTCCAGAATCCCCAATCTTCTGGTAAACGGCGCGGTGGGCATCGCTGTCGGTATGGCAACCAATATCCCGCCCCATAACCTGGGCGAAGTCATCGACGGCGCGGTGTATCTGATGGATCACCCCGATGCCGGCGTGTCCGAGCTGATGCAGTTCATCAAGGGTCCCGACTTCCCCACCGGTGCATCCATCCACGGCACCGCAGGCATCTACGAAGCATATTCCACCGGACGCGGACGGATCAACGTGCGGGCAAAGGCGGAAGTGGACGAGGAACACAACCAGATCATCGTTCACGAAATCCCCTACATGGTCAATAAGTCCGAGCTGATCAAGGCCATGGCAAATCAGTTCCACGAAAAGAAGATCGAGGGCATCACCGAAATCCGTGATGAGAGCGACAAGGACGGTATCCGCATCGTCATCGACTACCGCCGGGATGCAAACGGACATATCATCCTCAACCAGATGTACAAGTACACGGAGCTGCAGTCCACCTGCTCCGTGATCATGCTGTCCATTGTAAACGGCGAGCCCAAGATTCTCAATCTCCGCCAGCTCCTGAACGTGTACATCGCGCACCAGCAGAGCGTGGTCACCAACCGGGTCAAGTACGATCTGGACAAGGCTATGAAGGAAGCCCACATCAACGAGGGTTACAAGATCGCCATCGACCACATCGACGAGGTCATCTCCATCATCCGCTCCTCCGCTGACACCAATGAGGCAAAGGAACGGCTGAAGGTGCGCTTCGAGCTGTCCGATGAACAGACCCAGGCGATCGTGCAGATGACTCTGGGCAGACTCTCCGGCATGGAACGCCAGAAGGTGGAAATCCGTCTGGCAGAACTGTATCAGGCAATCGGCGAATACCGCGCCATCCTTGCGGACGAGGGCAGGATCCGCCAGATCATCAAGGATGAAATGCTGGAAATCAAGGACAGGTACAACGATGCGCGCCGCACTACCATTGAAGAAGCGGAAAACGAAATCGTCATGGAAGACCTGATCGAGAGACATACCGCGGTCATCACCCTCACCCACGACGGCTATATCAAGCGCCAGCCCTCCGATGTCTACTCCGCTCAGAGAAGAGGCGGACGCGGCATCATCGGCATGGCAACCAAGGAAGAGGACTATATCGAGAGAGTGGCGGCGGCGGATTCCCATTCCTACCTGATGCTGTTCACCGACTCCGGCAAGGTTCATCAGCTCAAGGCGTACCGGATCCCCGAAGCCGGACGTGCCGCAAAAGGCTCCAATATCATCAACCTGATCGAGATTACGCCCGAAGAAAAGATCACCGCCATGCTGTCCGTGCCCGATCTGGAAGGAGATGTGGCAGAGGACAACTACCTGGTCATGGTCACCCGCATGGGCGTTATCAAGAGAACCCGGCTGGAAGAATTCAGGATGCAGCGCAAGGGCGGCAAGATCGCGCTGAATCTGGATGACGGCGACGAGCTGATCTTTGTTGCCCTCACCCACGGCAAGTCCGATGTGATGATCGCTACAAGGGGCGGTCTGGCGGCAAGATTCGATGAAGAGCGCGTGTCCGTCATGGGCAGAACCGCACGGGGCGTGAGAGGCATCTCCCTCAGAGAAGGCGACAAGGTTGCCGGTGCCTGCATCGTGGAAAGAAGTGAAGGATGGGCACAGGAAAACTCCCTGATCGTGATTTCCGAAGGGGGATTCGGCAAGAGAATGTCCCCCGATGAATTCGAGGCAAAGGGACGGGGCATCCAGGGCAACATCGCACAGAAGATCACCGAAAAGACCGGTCTTCTCTGCGGCATCGCGGTGGTCAAGGAGGACGAAGACCTTCTCATGATCACCGAGGGCGGCACCATGATCCGTACTCCCGCCGACGGTATTCCCTCCTACGGCAGAGCGGCATCCGGCGTTATCGTCATGAAGCTTGCCGACGACTCCAAGCTGGCCAACTTCACGGTTCTGGCAAAGGCGGAGGATGAGGAAGAGGCTGAAATTCCCGAAAAGGATGACAGCACTATGGATAAGATCGCGGAAATCGCCGGGGATGAAGACGACGAAGGCGCGGATTCCGACGAATACACCGGTGAGGAAGAATGAGCATGAAAAGAATTGTTTCTGCCGTTCTGGCTGTACTGATTCTGACAACATTGCTGGTCTCCTGCGGCGGCGGAGCACACACGGAGGAGGAAATCCGTGCGGTTCTGGACGAGCTTCTGCCCAAATCCTTTGAGCTGAACGAAATTTACTTCGGCGAAGGACTGCACATGTCGAGCGACCGGGAGAAGGTGGAAGAATTCTACTCCATCTTCGACTCCGATGTGGAAGCCATCAACTACCACCCCGTGGATGTGTCCTGCGGATACACCACGGAAACGGACATCCGGGAGGCAACGCTTGAGGTGTTCACCGCTGACTACGCGGAGTACCTGTTCGGCCGTGCCTTCTCCGGCATTTCCGCCACCTTCAACGAGGGTGAGGAGCAGGAATACACCTCCACGGCGGTATACGCCATGTACATTGAGCAGGACGGAATTCTCACCGTGCGGATCAATCTGGCGGACGAGGCCATTCCGCTGGGACGGACGTACAACCTTGACGCCATGGAGCTGACCGAGAACAAAGAGAATTTCGTTGTGGCGAAGATTCCCACCGAGATGGACGGGCGTGCACTGGATGTACAGCTGCGTCTGGTGCTGACTCCCGACGGCTGGAGACTGGACTCCCCTACCTATTGAAAAACATCCGCCTGTCCGGATAGCTTCTGTCCGGATGGGCGGATTTTTCGGTGTATCTATAAAAAATCGCGTGAAACTCAACCGGATCTCTTGACAGTTTGTACATAAAAATGATATAATGAAGTATCATTTTAAGCAGGAGGCACGAAACGCTCCTCTTAGATCACAAATTCTGTAAAGGAGATCCATACCATGAAGAAAAGAATTCTCTCCCTCCTTCTGGCGGCCCTGATGCTGGCATCGGCTGTATCCTGTGCGGCAGACCCGGCGGAAGAAACCAAGGCGGAGGCCGAAACTCCCGCAGCGGAAGCGGTTGAAACCGAACCCGAGGAAACCAAACGGTACCTTGACAACGTACCGGAAGATCTCACCTTCGGCGGCAGCGACTTCAACGTCCTGGTCCGTCAGGAAAGAGAAGATACCACCCTGGCATTTGAACTGATCGGTGAAACCGTAAACGATGCCATCACCGAAAGAACCCTCATGCTGGAAGACAGATTCGGCATCACCATCATGCCCACCGCGCTTGTTTCCGACAAGGGGCAGTGGAATACCGCAATCGCAGGTTCCGCTCAGGCAGCGGACGGTGCCTATGACGTTGTTCTCCCCGACTACTGGTGGGGCATCGAACTGGGCGGCTACTACGCTGACCTGAACCAGATCGAGCACTTCGACTTCTCCCGTGAATACTGGTGCAAGGGCTGGAACCAGAACAACGAAATCTACGGCAAGCTCTTTACCGCGGTCGGCGACTGGTCCCTCGACCTGATTCTCCAGCTGGAAGCAATCTACTTCAACCAGAGAATGCTCACCGAGCTGCAGCTTGAATCTCCCTACGATCTCGTGAAGGAAGACAAGTGGGTTCACGATAACTTCATCAAGATGGCACAGGCCGGACACCGCGACATGGACGGCGACGGCAAGATGAATCCCAAGAACGACGTTTACGGTA
>JAFQWY010000064.1 GCA_017407225.1 Clostridia bacterium
CACGCGCGAAGCGGAGGATCTTTTCCTGAACGTCCGCGGGCATATCGGTAACTTCGTCAAGGTTCTGAACGTCGTGACCGTAGATGCCGAATGCGGGGAGACCCTTCTGGGCGTGGGTTGCCAGAACGGATGCCAGATAAACCGCGCCGGGTCTCTCGGTACCGTTGAAGCCCCATACCGCCTTGATGGTGTTGGGATCCTGGTCCATGGTTTCGGAGCCGTAGCACCAGCAGGGAGTTACGGTGAGCGTGATGTCAACGCCTTCCTTACGGAACTTTGCGGCGCAGGCAGCGGCTTCACCTACACGGCCGATGGTGGTATCTGCGATGACAACCTTCACGGGTTCACCGTTGGAATACTTCAGATTCTCGGTGATCAGCTTCTGAGCGGCCTTCGCCATTGCCATGGTCTGATCTTCCAGGGATTCACGTACCTTGAGGGGACCGCGTCTGCCGTCGATGGTGGGACGGATACCGATTACGGGATAATCGCCCACGAGTCTGGATTTTGCCATAAGAATACACCTTTCTGTCTGATGAATTTTTTCATTCCTGCTGTTATTATAACATTCTTTCCCTGCCATTGCAAGTGGAACCCGGCAGTTTCAACAAAATAATTGCATCCCCCCGGATATTTCAGACCTTGTCATGCAATCCGTAAAAAATCCCATGACGGCAGAAATCACTTTTTTACCCCAGCGGACGAAGCGTCTCCCAAGTTCTTGTTGACTTCCCGGAGTGTTTGCAGTATAATAATGTATATATTTTGTGAGATTCAAAGGATATTCCCATGTCTGATATCAAATACACCATCGGCATCGACTACGGCACTCTGTCGGGACGTGCCCTTCTGGTACGGGTCTCCGACGGATGCGAGATGGGCTCCTCCGTCTTCGCCTATCCCCACGGAGTCATGGATGAAGCACTGGATGCCCCCGCCGGCAAGATTCCCCTTCAACCGGACTGGGCACTGGAGCATCCCGCCGATTATCTGGAAGTCCTGCGCCGCACCGTCCCCGCCGTGATCGCGGAATGCGGTGTGGATCCCGCCGACGTCATCGGCATCGGCATCGACTTCACCAGCTGCACCCTGATTCCCACTTACGCGGACGGCACTCCCCTGTGCCTGACGGCGGAGTTTGAGAACGATCCCTACGCCTACCCCATTCTGTGGAAGCATCACGCCGCCCAGAAGTACGCCAACCGTCTCAACGCCATCGCGGCGGAACGGAACGAACCGTGGCTGAAATACTACGGCGGCGCCATTTCCTCCGAGTGGACCTTTCCGAAAATCTGGCAGGTACTGGAGGAAGCGCCCCATGTCTATGAAAAGGCTGCCAAATTCATCGAATGCGGCGACTGGATCGTATGGCAGCTGACGGGAAATCCCACCCGCGGCGGCTGTCACGAAGGCTACAAATCCATGTACACCGACGACGGTTATCCCTCTCCCGATTTCTTCCGGGCACTGGATCCCCGTCTGGAGAATGTCATCGCCGACAAGTGTTCCGATCCCGTTCTCTCCCCCGGTCAGCGTGCCGGCACTCTCACCGAAGAATGGGCGGAAACGCTGGGACTGACTCCCGGCATCGCAGTTGCGGTCAGCGTTCCCGATGCACATGTGGCATCCCCTGCCATGCGTGTGGGAAAAATCGGACGTCTGCTGGCCATCATGGGCACTTCCACCTGTCATCTGCTGGTATCCGACAAGCTGGTACCCGTTCCCGGTATCTGCGGCGTGGTCAAGGACGGCGTTCTCCCCGGATTCTACGGTTACGAAGCCGGTCAGGGGTGTGTGGGAGACCATTTCGCCTGGTTTGTGGATCATTTCACCCCCGTATCCTATCACGAAGAAGCCCTCTCCCGCGGTCTGACCGATATTCAGCTCATGTCCGAGAAGGCCGATGCGCTCCGTCCCGGTGAATCCGGCATCCTCACCCTCGACTGGTGGAACGGCAACCGCAGCATCCTCGTGGACACTGATCTGTCCGGGATGTTCCTGGGCATGACCCTCACCACCAAGCCCGAAGAGCTGTTCCGTGCCCTCCTGGAAGCCACCGCATTCGGCACCCGCATGATCGTGGAAAACTACCGTGAGCACGGTATTGAAGTCAACGAATACATCGCGGCGGGCGGCATTGCGAAAAAGGCTCCCGGCATGATGCAGATCTACGCGGATGTGACCGGCATGGAAATCCATATCGCGTCCTCCACGCAGGGTCCCGCCCTGGGTTCCTCCATCTACGCGGCCTGTGCGGCAGGAGCGGAAAACGGCGGCTACGGCTCCATCGCGGAAGCATCCGAAAAAATGGGCACCAAATACGACAAGACCTACCGTCCCATTCCCGAAAACAAAGCGGTATATGACAAGCTCTATGCCGAGTACAGGCTCCTCCACGATTACTTCGGCCGGGGAGAGAACAACGTCATGAAGCGCCTCCGCGATCTGAAAGCGGAAATCAGAAAGTAAAAAATATAATTTCACATAAAGGAAAACCTCACCATGTACAAAGACAAAAAAGTTGTATTCTCCGGCGTACAGCCCTCCGGTATTCTGACCATCGGCAACTATCTGGGTGCGATCCGGAATTTCGCGGATTTCTCCGAAACCTACCACTGCTACTACTGCGTTGTTGACGAACACGCCATCACTGTCCGTCAGGTTCCCGCAGATCTCCGCAAGCGCACCTACGAAACCCTCGCACTCTATATGGCATGCGGTCTGGATCCCGAAAAGAATACCCTGTTCGTACAGAGCCATGTATCCGCTCATGCTGAGCTTGGCTGGATTCTGGACTGCTACACCATGTTCGGCGAACTGTCCCGCATGACCCAGTTCAAGGACAAGTCCGCAAAGAACGCCGACAACGTAAATGCCGGTCTGTTCACCTATCCCGCACTCATGGTTGCCGACATTCTCCTGTACCAGACCGATATGGTTCCCGTTGGTCAGGACCAGAAGCAGCACCTTGAACTGGCACGCGACGTTGCCGCAAGATTCAATGCCGTATACGGCGACACCTTCGTGATTCCGGATCCCTATATTCCGAAGACCACCGCGAAGATCATGTCCCTGGCAGAACCCACCAAGAAAATGTCCAAGTCCGATGACAACGAAAACGCAACCGTGCGTATTCTCGACCCCAAGGACGTTATCATCCGCAAGTTCAAGAGAGCCGTCACCGACTCCGGCAGCGAAGTACGCTTTGATGAAGCCGAAAAGCCCGGCGTATCCAACCTGATGTCCATCTACGGTGCCTTCACCGGCAAGACCATGGAAGAAACCGAACGGGAATTCGAAGGCAAGGGCTACGGCGACTTCAAGCTGGCTGTAGGCGAAGCATGTGCCGATGCACTGGCTCCCGTACAGGCTGAATTCGCACGTCTGGCCGCTGACAAAGCATATCTGGAAGACGTTATGGCAAAGGGTGCGGAAGCTGCCGCAAGAGATGCCGCAAGAACCATGTCCAAGGTTCGCCGCAAGCTGGGCTTCATCGAACTGAAAAGAAGATAAGCCGCCATGTTCAACCGCATTACCCTGCGATACACCGCATCCGCTCCCACGAAGGGCGTCATTGCCTACGACACGGACGGCGGGACTGTCCGCGACACTTTCTGGCTGGAATCCGGTGTCAATGCCGGCTTCTCCCTGCTGATTCAGGGTGCCCTTGACGGCAGGACTGCGGACAACTGCCGGCTGCTCTCACTGAATGCCGCCGACGGTACCTCATCCGCCGCTGAGATTCACGAAATCGGTACGGATACCGCCGTACTGCCCGGCGAGCCGTGGATTGAGAAGGACGGCGTACGTCTGGGAATCACACTGGAAATGGGCGGCGCAATCGCTTCCCTCACCGACAGCCGTTCCCCCGACGGATACACCAATCTCCTCAACCGGTTCGACCCCGGTCGTCTGGTTCAGCAGTCCTACTACGGAATTGCCGAGCCTCCCTATGAACCCGGTGAGTTCATGGGAAATCCGTGGGCGTACAATCCGGTACAGGGCGGTGACAAGGGCGGAAACCGCTCCCGCATCATCGCGTACAGCCGGACGGAAGACGAAATCTGCATCAAGGCTCAGCCCTATGACTGGGGGCACGTCGGCCGCATTACCCCTTCCTACATGGAAAACCGGTACCGGTTTCTGGACAACGGCGTGATCTGCGTGGAAAACCGGTTCACCGATTTCTCCGGCTACAACCATCCGCCGAAGCATCAGGAGCTGCCCGCACTCTACGTGGTGTCCGCACTGGACATCTTTACATGGGAGGATGCAGGTGTGCGCCGGTCCCGGGATGATCTGATCTTCTGGCCGCTGGCTTCGGATCAGCATTTTCTCCTGACCGAACCGGACACCGCCTTCTCCGTCTGGCACGACAGAAGCGGCTACGGTGTCGGTCTTGCCGCTCCCGGAACGGAAATGTTCTACGCAGGGCGGCATGAGCACAACGGCTCCGCAGATCCCTACGACAACGGCACCAACTATACCGCTCCGCTGAAGGTGGTTCATCTGCGGTCCTTCAAGCCCCTGAGCTACCGGTATCTGCTGGCTGTGGGGGATATCGAATCCATCGCCGCACGGTTCCGGGAAACTCTGCCGGAGATCGACAACAGCAGTCTGACACAGTACGGCGGATAAGCATCACAAACCAATCCGACATTTCATATAACATCAATCAAAAAGGAGATAAAAATCATGAAAACCAAAGCGGTGCGCCTCCACGGCGTTATGGATCTGCGTCTGGAAGAATTCGAGCTGCCCGAAATCAAGGACACCGAAGTTCTTGCCGAAGTTATTTCCGACAGTATCTGCATGTCCTCCTATAAGGCGGCTTCCCAGGGTCCCAACCACAAGAGAGTTCCCGACAACGTAGCGGAAAATCCCGTCATCATCGGTCACGAATTCTGCGGCAAGCTGGTCAAGGTGGGCGCAAAATGGGCGGATCAGTTCAAGGAAGGCGAAAAGTTCGTCATTCAGCCCGCCATCAACTACAAGGGCTCCCTGGACTCCCCCGGATACTCCTATCCCTACTGCGGCGGCGCAGCTACCTATGTCATTCTCCCCGAAGAAGTTATGCTCCAGAACTGCCTCCTCCACTATGACAGCGATGCATACTTCTACGGAAGCCTTGCGGAACCCATGTCCTGCATCGTGGGCGGATACCATGCCAACTACCACACCAGACCCGGCGTTTACCAGCACGATATGGGCGTAACCGAAGGCGGCTGCATGGCAATTCTGGCAGGTGCCGGTCCCATGGGTCTGGGATGCGCCGACTATGCCATCCACGGCGGACGCGCTCCCCGTCTCCTCATCGTCACCGATATCGACGACGCGAGACTGGAACGCGCTTCCAAGCTGCTGACCCGGGAAGATGCTGCCAAGTACGGCGTGGATCTCCACTTCATCAACACTGCCAATATTGAAAATCCCGCGGAATATCTCAAGTCCTTTACCGATGGTCAGGGATTCAACGACGTATTCGTATACGCTCCCGTCAAGTCCGTTGTGGAAATGGGTGACGCAATCCTCGGACGCGACGGATGCCTCAACTTCTTCGCAGGTCCCACCGACACCTCCTTCTCCGCAATGTTCAACTTCTACAACGTCCACTACGGTGCTACCCACATCGTAGGCACATCCGGCGGCAACACCGAAGATATGCTGGAATCCATTGATCTGATGCAGAAGAAGCTGATCAATCCCGCAGGCATGGTCACCCACATCGGCGGTTTGGATGCATGCGCGGAAGCTACCCTGAATCTGCCCAAGATCAAGGGTGCAAAGAAGCTGATCTACACCCATGTTTCCCTGCCCCTCACCGCAATCGAAGACTTCGGCAAGGCTGCTGAAGAAAACGCAGGCACCGAACTGGGTCAGCTGTACGCGGATCTGGACAAGCTCTGCCGTGAAGCCGGTGATCTCTGGTGTCCCGCCGCGGAAAAGAGACTGCTGGAATACGCAGGCGTTGAAGCTTAATCATCCGAAATCACACAAAACCGTACCTCAGAAAAGGTGCGGTTTTTTCGTTATTTGTGCAGTTCAACAGAATTTTTCCCTCCCAATGCGAACGTTTTGACAAGGCGTTCAATTCAGAAAAAACTATAACCCGATTCTCAGCCGGATTCCACTCTCCGCCATGGTGTACATTGTACAATTCCGCCAATTCAGTTATAATAAAATTCAAATTCAGTGGTTCATATAGTTTTTTTCTATAACCGATAAGCGGAATTTCGTTCTTTACAAACCGATCAGGGTGTATTATAATACCCATAGAATTTACAGAAAACCGGAGAAGCCAAATGACAATCCAGCAATGTAAATACATCCTCGCAATTGCCCGTTCCGGATCCATGAATGAGGCTGCGAAGAGTCTGCTCGTATCCCAGGCAAGCCTTTCCTCAGCGGTAAGAGAGCTTGAGGACGAGTTCAACATCCGCATTTTCGACCGTTCCAACAAAGGTGTGCGCATCACCAAGGACGGCTCCGAATTCATCCGTTACGCCCGCCAGCTTCTTGCCCAGTACGAGGTCATCACCGACCGGTATCAGGGTGAAGACAAAAAGAGCATCCGGAATTTTGCGGTTACCTCCCAGCACTACGACTTCGTTGCGGAAGCGTTCGTGGTGTTCATGAAAAAGTTCCGCGTGGACTTCAACCTTTCCCTCAAGGAAGCCCGTACCTTTGAAGTCATCGACGATGTCACCAATCTCCGCTCCGATGTGGGTATTCTGGCATATCTGAAGGCTCCCACCGGCGGCTACATGGAACGCTACCTGAAGCGCAACGGTCTGGATTACCACCAGCTGTTTGAAACCTCCCCCCATGTGTTCCTCGGCAAGCACCACCCCCTCGCAGACCGTGATCAGCTCACACTGGAAGAGCTGGCTGAGTACCCCTACATCACCTATGACCAGGGCGAAACCGGTCCCATCGAGTTCTCCGAAGAGCTGACCGAGAGCAATCCCACCAAGAAGCACATCCGCATCAACGACCGCGCAACGCTCATGAATCTTCTGCTCAGCACCGACAGCTACACCATCGGTACCGGCGTTATGACATCCGATCTGAACAAGGGCAGCGTGGTTTCCGTGAAGCTTGCTTCCGGGGATGTTTATTCCGTAGTTCTCATCAACCGCGCCGACGTGGGTCTGAGCGAAGATGCCGAAAAATTCATCCGCGTTCTCCATGAAGTCACCTCCAAGATCAGCAGTCACGACGACTGATCTCTCTCAATCCGTTATCAAAAATAATTCATTATACAGGAGTTCATCATGCTTGCACTTGTAAAGAAATACGCGAAGCCCGGTCTGTGGATGGACGAAGTTCCGGAACCCATCTGCGGCGACAACGACGTTAAGATCAAAATTCACAAGACCGCGATCTGCGGTACCGACCTGCACATCTACAACTGGAATCAGTGGTCCCAGGACACCATTCAGGTTCCCCGCGTAATCGGTCACGAATACGTTGGCGAAATCGTTGAAGTGGGCAAGAACACCACCCGCACCCATGTAGGTCAGATCGTATCCGGCGAAGGCCACATCGTCTGCGGCAAGTGCCGTAACTGCCTCTCCGGCAATGGTCACCTGTGCAAGGAAACCGTGGGTGTCGGCGTAAACCGTGACGGTGCATTCGCGGAATATCTGGTTATTCCCGAAACCAATGTCCGTCCCTGCGCTGACAACATCCCCGAAGAAATGTACTCCTTCTTCGATCCCTTCGGCAATGCCGTTCACACCGCTCTCGCATTTGATCTGGTAGGCGAAGACGTTCTCGTTACCGGTGCCGGCCCCATCGGCATCATGGCTGCCTGCGTTGCTCAGTTCTGCGGCGCACGTTACGTTGTTATCACCGACCTGAACGACTACAGAATTGATCTTGCAAAGAAGCTGGGCGTCAAGTACGCCATCAACACCACCAAGGACAGTCTGGATGATCTGATGTCCGATCTGGGCATCGTGGAAGGCTTCGATGTTGGTCTGGAAATGTCCGGTGCACAGTCCGGTCTCGGCACCATGGTTGACCACATGGTTCACGGCGGCCGCATCGCTCAGCTGGGTCTGCTCCGTCAGGATGCAAAGCTCGACTGGAACAAGGTAATCTTCAACGGTCTTACCATCAAGGGTATCTACGGCCGTCAGATGCACGAAACCTGGTACAAGATGCAGGCTATGCTCCAGGGCGGTCTGGACATCTCCGGTATCGTTACCCACCGCTACGACGTCCGTGACTTTGAAGCTGGCTTTGAAGCAATGAACTCCGGCAACTCCGGCAAGGTTATCCTCGACTGGACCAAGCTGCACGACTGAGCAGTGAAATTGCCTTCAGCAGTGAAATTGCTTCGCAGTTGAGGTGCATTTTCTGCCGAAAATGTTTTCATTGTAACCGCGCAAACTGAATTTACAGCATCATTCCCTCAAACAAAACAATAAACCACACTATCCATCACGTAGGAGAACAAATAAAATGAAATCTGCACTGAATATTTTCCGTGCCACCTGCGATCAGATCGAAGCAGACGGCATGTCCAAGAATGAGAAGATCATCACCACTCCTCAGGGCGCAAGAGTTCTGGCCAACGGCCGTGAACTGATCAACCTCTGCGCCAACAACTATTTGGGTCTGGCTTCCAACGAAACCATCATCAACGCGGCAAAGAACAGCTACGACAAGTGGGGCTACGGTCTCTCTTCCGTACGTTTCATCTGCGGTACTCAGGAAGTTCACAAGAAGCTGGAAAAGAGACTGTCCGCCTTCCTCGGCACCGATGACACCATCCTGTATTCCTCCTGCTTCGATGCAAACGGAGGTCTGTTTGAAACCCTCCTCACCGCTGAAGACGCTGTCATCAGCGATGAACTGAACCACGCCTCCATCATCGACGGCGTTCGTCTCTGCAAGGCTCAGAGATTCCGCTACAAGAACAACGACATGGACGACCTCCGCGCAAAGCTGGAAGAAGCCAAGGATGCCCGCATCAAGCTCATCGCTACCGACGGCGTATTCTCCATGGACGGTATCGTTGCAAACCTGCAGGCAATCTGCGACCTCGCCGACGAATACGATGCTCTCGTTATGGTTGACGACTCCCATGCAGTAGGCTTCATGGGTGAACACGGCCACGGCACCGCGGAATACTGCGGCGTTGAAGGCAGAGTTGACATCATCACCGGTACCTTCGGTAAGGCTCTCGGCGGTGCTTCCGGCGGTTACACCAGCGGACGTAAGGAAATCATCGACCTGCTCCGTCAGAGATCCCGCCCCTACCTGTTCTCCAACACCGTTGCTCCTGCGATCTGCGAAGCTACCATCGCGGTTCTCGACCTGCTGGATTCCGATCCTTCCTACAGAACCCGCCTGTTCGACAACACCAAGCTGTTCGCTGAAGAAATCTCCAAGCTGGGTCTGGACGTAACCTTCCGCGGTTCTCCCATCCTGCCCATCATGCTCTACGACGAACACAAGGCAAGCGAATTCGCACGCCGTGCAATGGATAAGGGCATCTACGTTGTTGCATTCTCCTATCCCGTTGTTCCCAAGTCCAAGGCAAGAATCCGCACCCAGATTTCCGCAGCCCTGAC
>JAFQWY010000065.1 GCA_017407225.1 Clostridia bacterium
AACATCAATCAACAAAGAGCGGCTGAAAGAGATCACCGCGAGAATTGAAGAAGGTGTAAAGGAAGTCTTTACCTCCGGAAAATACGCCGATTATCTCCGCACCATGAGCCGCTTTACCCATTATTCCACAAACAACCGTATTCTGATCTACTCGCAGAACCCGAAAGCCAGCCATGTTGCAGGGTATCAGGCATGGCAGAACAAGTTTGAGCGTCATGTGGTTAAAGGTGCGAAAGGAATCACCATTATCGCGCCCACTCCGTACAAGAAGAAAATCGAAGAAGAAAAGCTCGACCCCGATACCAAACTGCCCATGCTGGACGAAAACGGCGATGTGATTACCGAGGAAAAGGAAATCAAGATTCCCATGTTCAAGCCGGTCACAGTATTTGACATCAGCCAGACCGATGGGAAACCTCTGCCCGTCCTTGCGGAAACACTTGTGGGCAACGTGCAGAATTATGATGTTTTCATAGAAGCCGTGAAGCGAAGTTCGCCCGTTCCTATCATCATGGAACCCATGCAGGAGAATATGGACGGATATTTCAGCCTTTCCGAACAGAACATTCATCTGCGGGAAGGCATGAGCGAGGTGCAGACCGTCTGCGCGGCGATTCATGAGATTACACACGCAAAGCTGCATAATTCCGATGCAGAGGAACAGAAATCTCACAAAACCGAGGAAATCGAAGCCGAAAGTGTGGCGTATGCGGTCTGTGCATATTACGGGATTGAAACGGACGCCAATTCTTTCGGGTATATTGCCAACTATACACAGGGCAAATCCATCGACGATTTGAAAAACAGCCTTGATCTGATCGGCAGGACGGCGGACGGAATCATATCGGATATTGACCGACATTACACAGAGCTGATAAAAGACCGTGAAGCGGAAGTCAGTGCGGACGAACTTCCTCTGCCCGAACCTCCCGAAGTGATTTTGGAACCTTTGCCTGCCCCCTCTGTTTCTCTTGATGTGATGCACAACTACGGCTACACCGACGCAGATATGCTCCCGCTTTCCAAAGATCGTGCGCTGGAACTTGCCGAACGTGATGTGACCATATATATGCTCTATTCAGACAATTCCGAAGCGATGGTGTTCGATACCGAGGACATCGTAAATTTTGACGGTCTGTTCGGTATTACCCGCGAAGATTGGGATGCGATTAAAGCAGATGCGCCTGTGCATGACCGTGACATCGTTGCGGAGAATCAGGATCATGTGGTATCCTATATCAGCGGCAATGATTCTGAATTGCCCGATTTCGGCAAGGAAAGTCCACTCAAAAATGCAGAAATGCTGCTGGAAGATGACTATTCCATGCTGGATGGACGGATCAACAACGGCAAATCCGCACTGGCAGAGGACAAAAAGCCGTCCGTTCTGGAACAGCTCAAAACAAAAGAATCCATACCGAAAACACCAAAACCACTGAAAAAGACAAAGGAGCATGAATTATGATGAACTTTACCCACGATGAACTCAACCTGATGGCAATCTACAATACCGGCACACGCGAGGGACTGATTGACGAACTGACTTCCATGCGGAAGTACCTTGAATCCGATGAAACGGAACTGATGGAATTAACCGATTCCGCGCTTGCCAAGCTGAATACGCTGACCGATGCGGAATTCAACACCCTTGATCTGATTCCCGATTTTGATGAAACGGAGGATATGGATGGCAAATAAACTGCAAACCTATTCAGAACTTGCCGAGGTCACGGCAAGACAACTGACCGACAACACGGAAAACTGGACTTCATTCCTGACTACCGCCGCACGGCTTTATAAATATCCTTACCACGAACAGCTCATGATCTACGCCCAGCGTCCCGATGCTACCGCCTGTGCGGATTTTGAGACATGGAACAAGCGCATGGGCAGATACGTCCGCCGCGGTTCAACGGGTATCGCTCTGATCGACACCACCGGAGATACACCGAAGCTCCGCTATGTTTTTGATGTCGCCGACACCGGCGCAAGAGAAAAATCGCGGGACTTGCATCTTTGGGCATACACCCCCGAACACGCCGAAGCGGTACAGGTTATGCTGACCGCATCTTTCTTCCCCCACTCCGGCGATCTGTTCAGCCACATTGAAGCGGTTTCCGCGAACCTCGCTGCCGAATACTGGCACGACCATTCCTACGACATCGGAGGCATCCTTGCGGATTCTTTCCTTGAGGAATATAATATTGATACGCTGGAATACCGATTCCGCAGTATGGCGGCGCTCGGCACCACCTATTCGATTCTCTCGCGGTGCGGCATCAATCCCGATTTATATATCGACGGCGAGGATTTCCGTCCGATATTTGAGTTCAACACGCCTGACACCATCGCCGCGCTGGGAACTGCCGTCAGCGATATGAGCGAGATCGTACTGCGGGAAATCGAGAAAACCGTAAAAAATTATGAAAGGACACACGAACATGAAGAACGAACTGACCTACACGAAAGTGGGAGACTACAATCTCCCGAACCTTACCTTGCAGAATCTGCAGACGCAGAAGCTCGGCAGATACGGGAGGATGCGCCGGGATTATCTGAAGAATCACCGTCCGATCCTGTGGGGTCGCCTGATTCTGTCGGAGAAGCTGTTCTCCCACCTGACGGAGATCGAGGAAACGGCGAACCGTCGGATGGAACAGATGATGAACGAGCTGACGAGATCGAACGGTCTGACGGAGCAGATGAAATCGGAGAATCAGATGCTTTGGGTGCAGACGATGAACAATCTTCGGGCACAAGCAGAGGAAACGATTCTGAACGAGCTGATATACCGTTAAGCGAACCCGAACCGTACATTCCCGTCCGAGGAGAACAGCTTACGCTGTTTGATGATATTTCATTCCTCACTGAAGCCGAACAAATCACATATATCGACCAAGCGGAGAGCGTAAAACCTACGCCCTTCGCTTTTTCTATGGAACAAGCAGAAATCGACACCGTTCTGCGTTATGGCGGTAATGAGCGCGACAGCCGTATGCGGATTGC
>JAFQWY010000066.1 GCA_017407225.1 Clostridia bacterium
GAACCCTGTCCCACGAAGTCACCCACTGCAAACGGGGGGATCTGTGGATCAAGGCGGTCTGCCTGCTGGCTCGGACGTTCCACTGGTTCAACCCGTTGGTGCATCTGGCGGCGTTCCGGTGCGAGATGGAAATGGAACTGTCCTGTGACGAAGCGGTGCTGGCAGGTTGTGATGAAAATGCCCGTGCAGCTTACGGTGAAGTGATGCTGGACATCATAAAAAGATGCCGACGGAACCGCGGAGCGCTGACAACTCACTTCAATCCGAAGAAAAACGCGGTGAAGGCGAGATTTACGAATATCCTCTACGGCTCCGGGAAAAAGCGAGGTCTGTGGCTGATTGCGGTATGCTTGGTACTGTGCCTGATCGCAGGAGCGATTGTGGCGTGCCGGACGGAAGGGGATGATGTACAGGAAACTCTGACCGAACCACTGCCGGATGGCGAAACAGTCGAAATTCCGCTGATCTATAAGCAATACACACCGGAGCGTTCACAGGATATGTTTGTGGAAGAGATTCAGAAGACAGAGCTTACCGAAATCCTGCAGGATCAGGAGCTTTGCGGTGTGCGTGTGATCCTGTATCTCGATGAAAACGAACTGTTCTGTGCGGCTTACGAAAGGGATGACACCCTGTTCCGCTTTATCCGCACAGGCGGTGTGGAACCGGTATCCTATGATGCTGAGGAATTCAGTGATATTCTGGAAGCTGACGGATTCACGGTATCGTGGTCGTGGAGCCATCGCTTCCGGACATACTTTACAGTGGAAGACGGTGCCCCTGCGCTGTATCTGGACGCATACGACAATGTAACAGAGGCAGATTACGACAATGACGGCGTGACCGAAGTGATCTGTCAGAATATGACCAATGTGGATATTTATGATATTTCCGATGGTACATTGCAGACGGTTTCCTTTGACAGTGAATTGATCAGGCCGAAACCGGGCGAATTCTACCGCTATCTGCCGGAGAAAAACTGGTTTGAGTTTGATTATAAGAAGGATGGAGAGGACACACTGTTTCACCGATATGGTACGGTGCAGGATGGTATTCTGACTCTCGTGACGCCGGACGAAACGATTGATACATCCGAATCCGGCGAATTCCCCACTATGGAAGCCTATGTCACCGACCGCATGGCAAAGGAAACAACCGCACAGTATTTTGCTGCTGAGCCGGACGGAAGTTTTTCGAATCAGCAGAAAACTGCCAACGTCACCGACACAAAACTGCTCCGTCTGGAAAAGAAAGGCGAGCTTGCAGACCTCGCACCGGAAGGGACTCTGGAATGTTGGGAGTACAAATACCTCATCAAACTGGATGTACCTACAGAGGAAGTCATGATTGTTGGCGGACAGCAGGAAGAAGACGGCTGGTTTGATCTGGAGGGACAGGGGAACCACACCACAGTAGCTCTGCGCTATCCGGACGGCACCTATACGGTACTGCGGGATGATGTTGTCGCTGATGGCATTGACTTTACCGGCTACCGGAATTCCTACGAAGAAGCGATCTACGACTGGTATGTGACGGAATACGGATTGGATCTGCCACTGTATGTGCAGGACTGGATAAACGAGATTACCTTACCGGAAACAGATATAATGGGCAACAAGCCAGTACACCGTTTTGATGGAGATGGTTGGGGAGTCTACATTCCGATTTCTACTTGGTACCAGTCAACCGATGCAATGGAAAACCAGTGGCTCTGGCGTTCCTCCTACAACACCGGTTCCACGCTGATGGTGGATGTGTTTAGTCATTCTCTGGAAGACGAATATGTGACCGCCGAAAAACAGGGGTACACACCTGCGGACAGTACCAACCGAGTGTGGGAAAACCATACAGACGGACTGCACAGCTGTTACTACTATTACGAAAACCCGAACGGCGGCTTCTGGCGGGTGACCATTGAATGGACAGATGAAGGTGTGACCAATGACAATGCCAACATCGTCATAGAACCGCAGATTCTGAAGCTGATGGCAGAGAAGTTTGTGGTGTTTGGGGCGGGGGAAAAAGCGGACAATGCTGTTACAGTTACTTCTGATATTTACCTCTGTGACGATGTATACCGTGGGGAC
>JAFQWY010000067.1 GCA_017407225.1 Clostridia bacterium
CTATCCCTACGGACGTGACCCCAAGGGCAGCAACCTGAGAATTGCGCCCACCTTCCCGGAACCCCGCGAACTGAAGCAGGCCATTGAAATCCTCTGCTCCTGCATCAAGGTGGCTTCCATGGAAAAGATCCTGAAGGATGCGCACAACTGAATCCACGGACGGTATTTCCCGAAAGGGGTGCCGTCCTTTTTTGGCCCGATCATCACGGAAACTGATCTTACCCATTACATCCGGTGATATATGGCTTAAATGCACAAAAATCCGCGATAACCCATGTAAACCTTACCTAATATGTCATCTTGCAATTCAGCCGGGGATGGAGTATAATAGAAAGCGTTCGCAAAAGTACAGCAATTTGAACTAAATTATCATCATCTGAATCGAGGATTTGTTATGCAGGTTCTTCTGTCTCTCTCTATTGCCATGCTGGCAGGCCTGATGATGTCCCGACTGACCAAGCGGTTCAATCTTCCCGCAGTTACCGCGTATCTGGTCGCCGGAATTCTCATCGGTCCCTACTGTCTCGGACGTCTCGGTGTCGAGGGTCTCGGCTTTATCTCCACCGAAAATGTGGAAAGCTTCTCTCTTATCTCCAAGGTTGCGCTGGGCTTCATTGCGTTCTCCATGGGCAGTGAATTCCATCTGGAAGAGCTGAAGAAAACCGGCCGTCAGGCGACTGTAATCGCGATCTTTCAGGCACTGGTTGCCACCATCTTTGTTGATCTGGCACTGTTCGGCCTGCATCTGCTGATCCCCGAAAAGCTCCCCCTGTCCTGCGTGATCACACTGGGTGCCATTGCTACCGCAACCGCTCCTGCCGCAACTCTCATGGTTGTCAAGCAGTACAAGGCGGAAGGTCCTCTGACCAAGATCCTGCTTCCCATCGTTGCTCTGGACGACGTTGTGGGTCTGATCGTGTTCGCCATTTCCTTCGGCATCGCCAAGGCACTGGAGCTGGGTCACGTTGACCTTGTGTCCGTGCTGGTGAACCCCATCATTGAAGTTGTTGTATCCCTCCTGCTTGGCAGCATCATCGGATTCCTGTTCCACTTCACCGAACAGTTCTTCCATTCCCGCTCCAAGCGTATGACCATCTCCGTGACCTATGTATTCCTCGCGGTTGCGCTGTCCATGCTCCATTTCGAGATCGGTCCGGTTACCATCGGATTCTCCTCCCTGCTGGTATGCATGATGATGGGCACCATCTTCTGCAATCTCTGTGACTTTGCGGACGAACTCATGGATCGTATGGACCGCTGGACAGGCCCCATCATGGTGCTGTTCTTCGTGATCTCCGGTGCGGAGCTGCAGTTCTCCGTGTTCGCGGACTGGGCGATCATTCTGGTGGGCGTGGTTTATATCATTGCCCGTTCCGCCGGCAAGATCATGGGCGCGGATATGTCCGCGAAGTTCATGAAGTGCAGTCCCACCATTCAGAAGTATCTGGGCATTACCCTGCTTCCTCAGGCAGGCGTGTGTCTCGGTATGTCCCTGACTGCGATGTCCCTGGGCGCTCCCGGCGTCATCATCCGGAACATCTCCCTCTTTGCCGTTCTGATTTATGAACTGGTAGGTCCTCTGCTGACCAGAATCGCGCTGGAAAAGGCCGGTGAAATCACCGAAAAGCCCATTACCGCCCGCGAACAGGCCAAGCTTGACGCCGCAAAGAAGGCTCAGTAAAAATAGAAAGCACGTATTCCGTATATGCGGAGTGCGTGCTTTTTGTATCTTTGGGAATCCGCGCAATACAGGATGGCGGATGAAACGCACCTCAGTGAAATTTTTCTGTCAAATTTCCCGAAACCACTGGAAATACGGACGGTCTTGTTGTATAATAATTCCATCAAATGAAAAAATCGTTTTGTGGAGGCTGCTGTATGAAGTTGTTTGGCAAAATTCCGCTGTTCCTTGTGATTTTCGGGATGCTGTTTTCCGCATCCTGCGGCAAGGGAAATGTTGAGACCACGGAGACAAATCCTGTCCCCGAGACCGAAGCCGAAGTTCCCGTCATCGAAGATATTGTCATGGCGGAGAAGGGCGGCAAGACCGAATTCAAGCTGGTTTACGACGTGGAGTCGGAACACGCTCTCCGATACAATATCCTCCAGATCCGCGAAGCTTTCGATAAGAAGCTGGACGTGGATCTGAGACCTCTCGATGACTATCAGGACGAGATTCCCTGTGAGATTATCGTGGGATCCGAGCGGAGACAGGTCTGCGCCGATCTGACCGCGACTCTCAAAACCGGGGAATACATCATCAAGGCACTGACCACTCCGGAAGGGAACAAGCGGATCGTCATCGCCTACAAGGGCGCCTTTGCCCGCATGGAAGCCATCGACCGCTTCATCACCGAGTACATCAATAACGAGCGTGCGGCAGTTCCCGGGGATCTGGAAGTGAAGGGATCCTGCAAGGAAGTCAATGCCCTGATCACCTCCACCATTCCCCAGCTCCGCGACCCGTGCATTGTGCTGGCGGACGGAGTCTATTACGCCTACGGTACCGGCTGGAGATGCTGGAAGAACGACACCGGCAGTCTCAAGGGCGGCTGGAAGGATATCGGCGTGGTGGCAAAAACTCCTCCCACTGCGGTTGGGGATCACTGGGCGCCCGAGGTTCACTATTACAACGGTGCATACTATATGTTCACTACCTACCGCTCCTCTGTGAACGATCACCGGGGATGCACCATTATGAAATCCGAGAAGCCGGAAGGCCCGTTCGTGGAGATTACCAACGGCCACATCACGCCCGATGACTGGGATGCCATCGATGGCACCTTCTATGTGGATGAGGACGGTCAGCCGTGGATGATCTTCGTTCACGAATGGACGTCCACGGATGACAGCATCGGCAGAATGGCGGCGGCAAAGCTGTCGGACGACCTGACCGAGTTCATCTCCGAGCCCATCGAGCTGTTCCGCGCCGACGATCCCTCCTGGTCGAAGAACGGCGTCACCGACGGATGCTGGATGTACAAGTGCGAGAATGGGGAGCTGCTGATGATCTGGTCCAACTGGGACTCCGCGGGCTACTGTGTGGGCATCGCGCGCTCCGACAACGGCAAGGTGGACGGCAAGTGGTCACAGGATAAGGCACTGCTGTACTCCAAGGCTATGACCGGTACATGGGACGGCGGCCACGGCATGATCTTCAAGGATAAGAAGGGGCAGATGTACCTGTCCGTGCATTCCCCCAACTCCGGCACCGATACCAGAAAGGAAACTCCCGTGTTCGTGCCCATTAAAGAGAGGGACGGCACTCTGGTGTGGGACCTGTGGCAGAGCGAGGAGTGAGTCAGCGGAAGTTTTCTGTGTGCGGCTCGCTCTGCCGGTGAAATTCCCACTTTGTGGGAGTGAAATACCGCTGCGCGGCGTGAAATTTTCCTGCGGAAAGTGAAATTGCTCCGCAGTTGAACCAGACTCCACGGCGCGCGGGAGTGTGGGCAGCTATATCCGGATGAGAAACGATTCACACCTCATCCGTCGCATACGCGACACCTTCCCCAGCCGCGATTATTCGGACGAAACTGCAAGCGACTGCATGGGGAAGGCATATGGGGACGTTTCTGCGGCTCACAGACGGATGAGGCACTGTAGAATATCGTCCATCATACAGTTTAAGCTGTATATCCGTAGTCCTGCCCGATGAGTCATTCCGTGAGCCTTCCCCGTAGAATTACGAAAAATCCTGGCTTCAGCAACGCAGCCGGGGAAGGTGGCGCGTCAGCGACGGATGAGGGGGCGGAATCCTTTTCAGGCAGATTCTCCTGCCAGGAGATTTCGTGTTTCTCCTCCCCATTTCCAACGACCTCAAAACACTTCATTTTACAGACAAAGGAGACAAAGCTATGTACAATGTAGAGAAGAACAGAGCGGCGATTATTACATCGAAGATTCCGTGCTTGAGAGACCCCTGCATTCTGGTGAAGGACGGGGTTTACTATGCCTACGGTACCGGCTGGAGATGCTGGAAGAACGACAGCGGCTCTCTGGCTGGAGACTGGCAGGATCTGGGCGTGTGCGTGAAGGTGCCCGAGGATGCTGTCGGATGCCACTGGGCGCCGGAAGTGCATGAGTACAAGGGCAAGTTCTATATGTTCACCACCTACCTCTCCGGCAAGACCAACCACAGAGGCTCCGTGATCTTCAAGGCGGACTCCCCCGAAGGACCGTTCGTTGAGCATTCCGCAGGTCATATCTCCCCCGAAGGATGGGACGCAATCGACGCCACCTTCTATGTGGATGAAGAAGGCCAGCCGTGGATGGTGTTCGTTCACGAATGGACTTCCACTGACGACGGAATCGGCAGAATGGCGGCGGCAAAGATGTCCGATGACCTGAGCAAGCTCATCACCGAGCCGGTTGAGCTGTTCCGTGCGGACGATCCCTCCTGGACCAACCAGAGAGTTACCGACGGATGCTGGATGTACCGGTGCGAAAACGGTACGCTGCTGATGATCTGGTCCAACTTCGGCCCCGGCGGCTACTGCGTGGGCATTGCAAGAAGCGACAACGGCAAGGTGGACGGCAAGTGGTCCCAGGACGACGAGCTGCTGTACACCAAGGCGATGACGGAAGAATACGACGGCGGTCACGGCATTCTTTTCAAGGATACCGACGGTCAGCTGTATCTCTCCATCCACTCCCCCAACAACCGCAATGACGGCAGACCCGAGACTCCCGTGTTCGTTCCCGTGAAGGAAGACGGCGATACCATCGTTTGGGATGTGAAGTAAAAAAAGAAACAAGGACGTTCCCTGAAAATGGGAGCGTCCTTTTCTGTTTATGCACGGCAGCGGGAGACCCATGCATCCCAGCGGGGATCGGCGGTGATGGCAGCTTTTACGGCGGTGTAGTCCGGGTTGCACCACATGGGCCAGTCGAGCGGGAGGTTTTCCGCCAGACTTCCCGGTTCAATGAAGTCAGCGCGGGACAGATCCGCGTCACACACCAGTGCGCCGGTGTAGGCTGGAGCGTCCGAGTTCGCCAGAGCATCATAGGCACGGGCATCCGCAAGGGCAAGATCCAGCACCTCAAAGGCTTCGTCCTGCCTGCCTGCTTCATACAGGAGACGGGACAGATACAGCCGGAGATAGGCGGATTCCCGGTGGTACAATCCGAGATTTTCTCCGCAGATCAGAGGAAAGAGATTCACCAGCCCCTCCATGACCCCGATGCTTTCCTCCATGGCGGCAGGGGTGTCGAAGTGGCGGATGCTGTTCACCAGCGCGTATACAGCCTGTTCGGCAAGCTGATAGGTCAGGGAGAGCAGGGCGTTTCCCAGATATTTTGCCTGCGTTTTCCCGTCCGTTGCCATGGCAAGCATGATTTCGCGGGAATGGGCAAGATCGGGCAGACGTCCGGCGAGGGAGAGAACTTTTTCCGTGTCCCCGGTGTTCCGGTACAGCATCATGAGACTGCACAGGGAATCGGTTCGGATCCGGTCATCGGAGGCTTCTTCGGCGAGCCGTTCGAACAGGAGAATTGCCTCATTCCAGTATTCGTTGGTGCGGTGGCGGTCAAAATCCGAGCGGAGATGTCCGTCTTCGCCGTAGCGGAGCCATTCGCCGTGCCGCCGCCATCCCGTTGTCGAGAGAATCTCCGCCAGACGGTGGGTGATTTTCTCGTTTCCGGGAAATTCCGCCAGACCTTCCCGCAGCAGGGAAATGCATTTCTCCAGATTCACGTCGCCCCGGAGATTGTCGTTTTCCATGGAGTCGATGCGGGCAAGAAGGCTGTCCACCCGCCGCTCCCGGTCGTTTGCGTAGCCGAACAGCTCGTCAATGGTCACGCCGAAATAGTTGGCGATGGCGGGGATCAGGTTCATGTCGGGAAAGGTGGCGTTCTGCTCCCAGCGGCTGACAGCCTGACAGGTCACACCCAGGGCATCCGCCAGATTCTCCTGCGTACGGCTGTCCCGTTTCCGCAGCTCGCGTATTTTGGTACCCAGTTGTACGGTCATTTGTGTTCCTCCTGAAAATTGATTTCCACCGGTGTGATTTCATTATAGCAGGAGGAAAAACCAATGTCAATCATCAATCATTTGTTGTAAAATCACGGTATGGTTGATTCCGCGCATACAAAAACGGCGGCTGAATCCGTTTTCCCGGATCCAAACCGCCGTTGGTTTATTCGATTACTTCAGCATGCCTGCGAGAACGGATTCCGCTGCTGCCAGTGCTTCGCTGACCTTTGCGATATCCTTACCGCCGGAGGTTGCGCTGTCGGGACGTCCGCCGCCCTTACCGCCGGTCACTGCGGATACGGCACCTACCAGCTTGCCTGCATGAGCACCTGCCTTTACTGCCGCGGAACCTGCTGCTGCAACAAAGTTCAGCTTCGCACCGTCGTGTACGGCGAAGACTGCCACGGTGTCAGCGTACTTGTCCTTGATGGAGTCGCAGAGTGCCCGCGCGGAGTCGATGCCGGAGTCGCCGAGGTCGGATGCGATGAGTTTTACAGCGCCGACTTCCTTTGCGGATGCAACCAGGGTATCCAGCTTCATGAGAGCCATCTTCTGGTTGAGCGCTTCGATTTCGTGCTTCTGACGTGCGATTTCAGCCTGCAGTGCGGATGCGCGTGCGGTCATATCAGTCACGTTGTTTGCCTTGAGGGTCTTTGCGGTGTCGGCAATCAGTGCGTCCTTTTCCGCCATCAGACCGAGAACGCCGAGCCCTGTCACGCCTTCGATACGTCTTACGCCTGCCGCAACGGATGCTTCGGAAACGATCTTGAACAGACCGATCTTTGCGGTATTGTCGCAGTGGGTACCGCCGCAGAGTTCGGTGGAGAAGTCGCCCATCTTGACCATGCGGACTTCAGAGCCGTACTTTTCGCCGAACAGTGCCATTGCGCCCGCCTTCTTCGCGGATTCGATGTCGGTGACAACGGTGCTGATGCTGTTGCCGACCAGGATGTGCGCGTTCACGAGAGCTTCCACCTTTGCGATTTCTTCAGCGGTGAGCGCCTGGAAATGGGTGAAGTCGAAGCGGACTCTCTGATTGTCAACGTAGGAGCCTGCCTGTTCTACATGAGTGCCGAGAACGGTGCGGAGAGCGGCCTGCAGCAGGTGGCACGCAGAGTGGTTCCGCATGATGGCAATTCTTCTCATGTCGTCGATGTCAGCCATTACGGTGTCGCCGACCTTGATTTCGCCGTTTGCCACGGTGCAGAGGTGGATGTAAACGCCGTCGGTCTTCTTGGTGTCGTAAACGGTGAGGAGGGCACCGGATTTGTAGATGGTACCGGTATCGCCGATCTGACCGCCGCCTTCGCCGTAGAAGGGAGTCTTGTCCAGAACGATGGTGCATTCGCCTTCGGAGA
>JAFQWY010000068.1 GCA_017407225.1 Clostridia bacterium
AGTACATGCAGAAGAGAAAATCAAACAGATTTATCCTGTCATTGTCAAAACTAAGCAAATATGCTATAATATCAATATCCTAAGATAAAACGGGAGTAAAAGATAACATGGCAATCGGCGAGAGAATTCACTTTTTCAGATCATTACGGGGCATGACGCAGAAGTTTCTCGGAATGTCCGTCGGCTTTCCGGAAAAATCCGCAGATGTACGTCTGGCGCAGTACGAGACCGGCACAAGAACCCCAAAGGCTGACCTGACAGCAGAGCTGGCGAAGGTACTGGACGTATCCCCGATGGCACTGGACGTTCCCAACATCGACAGCCACCTCGGGCTGATGCACACGCTTTTCACACTGGAAGATGTGTACGGGCTGAAGATCGGCGAGATCGACGGGGAAGTCTGCCTGCGTCTGGATAAGTTCAAGGGGAACGATTACAAAGCTCTGTTTGAGATGTTCTATTCATGGAACGAACAGGCGCAGAAGCTGAAAAACGGCGAGATTACAAAAGAGGAATACGACCGCTGGCGGTATCACTACCCCGATTTTGATCATCGTCCGGATACGGTGAAGGTTCCGACGGAGGATTTAACGGAATAACAAAAAGGCTCTGCCGACTTTTGTGTAGTACAGAAAGTCAACAGAGCCTTTGCTCTTTTATATCACAAATTTCGGATTGATTATATAAGGAAATTTGTGATTGAATTCGCTACGCTCATTATAGAATTGGATACACCTGCAAGCCGTCTGTCACCGAAAACAAAACAAATAAATCGGCGGCACGGTTTGCTATCATTCTGCTATCAAATCCGCGGGAAAACCGCATTTTCTCAGGTGTAGACCCGGGAAAATCGCGGTTTTGCTGAATTTTTCTTATTCCCACTCAATCGTGCCGATCGGCTTGGGAGTCAGGTCGTACAGCACGCGATTCACGCCTTCCACTTCGCGGGTGATGCGGTCGGTAATCCTGTGCAGCACCGCGTAGGGGATTTCCTCAATGGTCGCGGACATGGCATCACGGGTGTTCACCGCGCGGATGATCGCCGGCCAGCCTTCGTAGCGGCTTTCGTTCTTGACGCCGACGCTCTTGATGTCCGGGATCACAACAAAGTACTGCCACACCTTTTCGCAGAGACCGTTCTTGTCGAATTCTTCGCGGAGGATGGCATCGGCTTCGCGCAGTGCGTGGAGTCTGTCGCGGGTGATGGCGCCAAGACAGCGGACACCCAGACCGGGACCCGGGAACGGCTGACGGTATACCATTGCGTGGGGCAGACCGAGAGCTTCGCCGACTACGCGGACTTCATCCTTGAAGAGGAGCTTCACGGGTTCCACCAGCTCGAACTTCAGATCTTCCGGCAGACCGCCTACGTTGTGGTGGGACTTGACTGCCTTCTTGCCTTCCGCCTGCTTGATGCTTTCCAGAATGTCGGGGTAAATGGTGCCCTGTGCCAGGAATTCAACGCCTTCCAGAGCGCGGGCTTCGTCAGCGAATACTTCGATGAATTCCTTGCCGATGATCTTTCTCTTCTGCTCGGGATCGGAAACGCCCGCAAGAAGATTCAGGAAACGGTCGGTGGCGTCAACGTAGATGAGGTTTGCGTCCAGCTGATTCCGGAAGATTTCGATAACCTGTTCGGATTCACCCTTGCGCATCAGACCGTGGTTCACATGAACGCAGACAAGCTGCTTGCCGATGGCCTTGATGAGAAGTGCCGCAACAACGGAAGAGTCAACACCGCCGGAGAGGGCGAGGAGAACCTTTTTGTCACCAACCTGTGCGCGGACTTCGGCAACCTGTTCGTCAATGAATGCCTGGGCCAGTTCGGGAGTGGTGATACGTGCCATGGATTCGGGACGTACTGAAATTTCCATAGGATGGAACCTCCGATTTGATGAAATATGAGGGTGATTATGTCATATCTTATACATTATGATAGAATATTATATCATACCCGCGCGGAGGCTGCAATATACAAATTGAAGAAAATCGGAGGGACGGGAACAGAAATTTTTGTTTTTTTTACTCCTTCAGGTTACACCAGTCCGCGTAGTCCCGGTACGGCTCCCATTCCATCCTCCGGCGTATGCTCAGGTGCTGCTGATGGTCGTCGATGCCGGTGACGAATCGGCCGTTTTCATGGGGATAGACAGCCTTCATGCGGTCGGTATCCTCCGTGTGCCGTGTTGCCAGCACATATCCCTCGGGTCCGACGGGGCAGATTGTGTATCCGTCCCAGTTCTGCTTTTTCCACAGTTCAACCAGCTCCGGCATCGTGTACGGAACATTGAACAGCACCCTCTCAAAATCCCGTGTCAGGGCGTTCACCATTTCGGAGATGCTCTCTTCCGTGCGGCACATCGTGATGGAATAGCAGCAGACTGCAATATTGTTTCCGCGTATTTCCGGGCGGATATCGGGATAGTGCCCCTTGATGAACGAAATTCTGCCGCCGGCAAATGGCGGAGGGGCATCGGGGGAGATGTAGCCGAAAGCGTTTTTTTCCTCGAAATCCTTCTGCCGGAAATCGTTGAGGTCGAAGTCCGCATTCATGATCCCCGTATAGGACATGGTGCTGTACCGCATCAGGAGAAAGGACTGGTTGACACTCCCGCAGCCGATGTCGTACAGATTTGCGATTCCCAGAACCCGGCACAGATCGAACACGCGCCCGTACTGGAAATAAATCCGATTGTAGAAATTCTCTTTCAGGTACACATCAAATTCGGTAAGCTCCTGCGCGGGATCCCGGTTCCATGAGGTTTCCCGGATGACGTTTTCCGAACCCATGATTACCCGTGCGATTCTGTCCAGCTGCTCCCGTTTCAGAACGCTGCGCTCCGCATGGTTCTCCGGCAGGAATAATTCCGTCAGGCGATCCCGTTCGGCGGGGGTGTAAGTTCGTTCTGACATGGCAAGTCCTCCTTTGTGATTTTATGATAGAAATTATACGGGCGGAGTTTTTCGTTATTCATTCGCTCCGGGGTATATTGTAAACCGCGCCGTCCTTCACACCCCAGCTCAGGTAATCCGTGTACGGGTCGTTGGGGGAAAATCCCGACAGCGCGAACATCCCGTAGTCAATGCCCGTGGAAAACCTGCCGTATTCGTCCATTGGGTACATTTTCTTCAGCCGCACGATGTCCTCCGGGATCTTTGTGGCGAAAAGGAAATTCGATGCCCCGATGGGGTGAACCTCAAACCCAGCCCAGGAGGCGTTCTTCCAGATCTCACCGTCTTCGGGACGGAAGGTGCCGCCGGGGATATTGATGAGAATCCGCTCGAAATCGGAGGTCAGGGCGTTCTGCACCGCTGGAATCTCCTCCCCCCGGCACATCGTGAAGCTGTAGCAGGCCACCGCGATGCTGTCCGGGAGAATCTCCGGCTTCACGTCGGGATAATACCCCTTCAGAAAGCGGATTCTTCCGTCACAGAAGGGCGGCGGCGCTTCCCTGGTGATGGGAAGATGATAGTTTTTGTCTTCGATATCCTGCTTCCGCCAGTCGTTGAGGGAGAAGGAGCTGTCAATGCCCGTGTAGGACATGGCGGTGAACTGGGAGAGCAGAAGTGCCTGATTGAGCCCCTGACAGCCGATATCGTAAATATTCCGTACCCCGATCACGCGGCAGAACTCGAAAATCCGCGCGTACCGGTAGTTCACTCGCCGGTATTCCCGCATTTTATCTTCCAGGTAGGCTTCGGGATCCTCCTCAGGGGTTTTCTCATACCGCGTCCGCAGGCATTTTCCCGGGGAATCCGTCCCCAGCAGTGATCGAGTCACCTCATCCATGCGCGCCTTCGGGAATCCGTTCAGGAGCGGCTGACTTTCCGGGAGAAAGAACGTCATGTACCAGTCCCGGAGGTTTTCGTCCGTCATGTGTTTGTCCTCCATGGTTTTTCTTCCATTATATCATACCGCACGGTGAAAATCCGCAGGAAAAACCGCACAATCCGCAGGACTCAGTACATCAGTGCATCATGCAGGCTCATGCCGATGGGCGTGGTCAGCACACATCCGTCCTGTACGGTGTACTTCCGTTCCAGACGCTTCACATCCACGGGATTCTTTGTGCAGAACACCACATTCGGCTCCCCGATTTTGTAGAATCTGTAGTCCGGGAGGGCTTTTCTGTATACGGAAAGGTATTTTTCGTAGGGATTCGCCCACACCACGGCGTTTTTCTTCACGATGTCGCGGATGTCCTTCCCGTTCCATGCGAATTCCCGGCGGATAATGGTGAAGACCGCGCGCTCGAAATCTCCCAGCATGGCGGCGTGCTTCCGGCACTGTTCCTCGTTCCGTCCCATCATGCAGAAAAAGAAAATTCCGATGTTGTTCGGCTGAATGTCCAGCTCGCAGGGATACGACTGTTTGAGGAACGTGATCCGGTCGCTGCGGGTGAACTGCCGGAACTTCCAGTTGACGTAGTTTGCATCCGCTTCAAAGCCGTCGAAGCTGTCGAAAATCGTGGGATCCACTCCCGTGTAGGTCATGTCGTTCACCGTTGTCAGCAGAAATGCCTGCAGCTCCTGACCGCATCCGATGTCGTAGATGTTGGAAATTTCCAGATCGCGGCACAGCCGGAACA
>JAFQWY010000069.1 GCA_017407225.1 Clostridia bacterium
CGTCCATGCCGCAGAGAATCGATACCACCGCACAGCTCCGCAGATCCTCAGGCAGATCGTTCACGGTGTTCTGCAGAAGCATCAGCTCCTCCGCAGCGGTAAGTCTGTCGTGATCGGATACCGGAATATCATCCTCAAGCTCAGCAGTACGGGCTGCATGGATCGCCTTTCTGCGGATGTACTGCCGGACTTTGTTTTCTGCGATTCCGCACAGCCATGTCCGCCGGCTTGACTGTTCACGGAACTGATCCCGTTTAAGGATCGCAGTCAGGTATGTCTCCTGCACGATATCCTCCGCATCGTGAAAGTTCCCCACCCGGCTGAGGACATAGGAATAAATAAATCTGTAATGTTCGGTCATCGGTATTCTCCTGTCTTTCGGTCTCATCCATCAGTCGCGGAAAAACCGGATTTCTTTACGCTTTTCTGAAACTTTTTCTCAGAATATCATAAAAATTTTCTTCTGTCAAGAAAAACGATTTTTTCACTGAATCCGTGGACGAACGGCGGGGATTGTGCTATAATAGTTGTGCTTTAATCAATGACAATCAACCGGAGGCATCATGGAATACCGCAATTCAACCGAATCCGCGATGGAATTTGCTTCTGCCGGCAGACTGGAGGAATGGGTTCACGCCTATCTCATCACCGACGGCAGGAACAAGCCCTTCTCCGACGGACTGAAGCTGACACAACGTCACTATCTCGGTCCCGTCAATCTGCCGCTGTCCATGTTTACCCGCTGCTGCGGACCGGAAGACGGCATGAAATGGGTGGTAGATCCGGCTGGATTTGAAGCAAAGGTCACCGGGATCATGGCAGCCCTGGAAAACGGCACCGATCTCCCGCCCATGATTATCCATTATCTCTTGGAAGACGGAATTCCGTCCTTCGAGCTGACCGACGGCAATCACCGGCACGAAGCGGCTGCCCGTCTGGGTCTTGGCGGATTCCCCGTTATCATCTGGATCACGGAAGACGCGGAATACGACCGGTTCCTCCGGGATTACGGAAAATATTTCGAAAAAATATGAAAAAATCTTTTTCTGTCTGCAATAAAACCCTCATGTCGTGCATTAGTATTATGAAAGAGGTGGAAGCATGATGATCCTTACCATGACGTCAGTAAAAGACATCACAAACGACGACGAACTGGATACTCTCATCGGTCTGATCGCGGACGGTAACCGCGACGCACTGGCTGAGCTGTACGAACTGACCCGTTCCGCCGTCTACAGCTTCGCACTCTCCGTATTGAAGAACACGCACGACGCAGAGGATGTTCTCCACGACTGCTATGTTTCCGTCTGGCAGCACGCCGCAAACTATGTCTCCGCAGGAAAGCCCATGGCATGGATTATTACGATCACGAAAAATCTTTGCCTCGGCAGACTGAGACAGCACAAGAAAAACGCGGATATGCCTGAGGAAGACTGGATGATCTACGTGGAAAACCACGAAGAAGCATCTCCCGAAGACAAGCTGATTCTCAAGGAGTGTCTCGGATCCCTCTCCGATGAAGAACGGAACATTGTGGTTCTGTACGCGGTATCGGGATTCAGACACCGGGAAATCGCAGCACTTCTCAATCTGCCTCTTGCCACTGTTCTTTCAAAATACCACAGAGCCATGAAAAAGCTCAGAAAAATTATGGAATAAGGAGAACGGTCATGAAGAACACAGACAACAGAATCAAGCAGGCATTTGAAGCCGTAACCCCCGATGTTCTCGACGCGGTTCTCAGCGATCTGAACGAACAGAAAGGAACAGGCTTTATTATGACACAGAACAGAAAGAACAATTGGGTGAAAAGAGTTTCCGGCATCGCAGCGGCTGTAGTAATTCTGGCAGGCGCAGGCATTTTCGGGAATGTATACCGGGTAAACAACACCGTATCCTCCACCGTGGCACTGGATGTGAACCCCAGCGTGGAGATCAAGGTAAACGCAAAGGAAAAGGTTCTCTCCGTGGACGCTCTCAACGAAGACGGAAAGATCATCATCGGCGACATGGATTTCAAGGGAAGCGACATTGATCTTGCCGTCAACGCCCTCATCGGATCCATGCTGAAAAACGGCTATCTGAACGAGCTGACCAACTCCATTCTGGTCAGTGTGGACAACAACGACCCCGAAAAGAGCGCGGCACTGAGACAGCGGATTGCGGATGAGATTTCCGTAATTCTGAACACCGACACGTTCTCCGGCTCCGTCCTCAGCCAGACCATCTCCCACAACACCGCTGTGGATGAAATCGCATCCGCAAACGATATTTCCACCGGCAAGGCACAGCTGATCCACCAGATTACACAGCAGAACACCTGGTACAGCGCAGAGGATCTGGCGACCATGTCCATCAACGAGCTGAATCTGATCTCCATGTCCGGCGGTCTCAAGCTGGAAAATGTGAATGCCACCGGAACCGCAAGCGCGAAGGCGTACATCGGTGAAGACAAGGCTAAGCAGGCTGCTCTTGCTCATGCGGGCGTGGAAGAAAGTGCGATCACCCATTACGAAATCGAGCTGGATATGGAACTGGGCGTGATGGTGTATGACGTGGAATTTGACGCGGACGGCATCGAATACGATTACGACATCAGTGCGGAAAACGGTTCGGTCGTGAAGTACGACAACAAGCGGGATGACGATTCTCCCAAGGCAGACAGCAGCTCCGGCGGATTCAGCGCATCCCTCGTCATCGGTGAAGATCAGGCCAAACAGGCGGCATACACCCATGCAGGAATCACTGAAGCGGATGTACTCCATGTTAAGGCAAAGATCGACCGGGAGCACGGCGTTGTGGTCTACGAAATCGAATTCCGCACCGCTACCCATGAATACGACTACGACATCAACGCCACCACCGGCGAGGTTGTGAAATACGAACGGGAATACGAACCCCGAAATGCCGCTGACATTCTGAACACCGAAAAGAACCACATTGCTTCCACCGGCGGATCCCAGTCCGCTGAAAATATCGCACAGGAATATCTCACCGAATCCGAAGTGCTTCTCACCGCACTGGAACACGCGGGCGTTAAGGCTGAGGATGCATACGACCTTTCCGTTGAGCTTGACAATGAACACGGCAAGGCTGTTTATGAAGCGGAATTCAAGTCCGGCGGATACGAATATGAGTACGAAATCGACGCTTCCACCGGAGATGTGCTGAAGTTCGACAAGGAATTTGATGATTAACAAGACATAGAATTTGATGATTAACAAGATATGATATTTTTACCGGGGTACAGTCCGCTGTGCTCCGGTTTTTTCATTATGGAGTCCCCTGAGTATTGACATCCGTCACCGATTCCGTTATAATGGTACTGACAGATTATGACCGAATCCCACACAGGAGGTACTGTATGAATCGAAAATTCACAAGATTTCTGACCGCGGCTCTCGCCTGCACCATGCTGACCGGATGCGGCATCTCCCAGGCTCAGCTTGACGAAATTACCGCACGGTATGACGAGAAAATCGCAGCGCTGGAAGCATCCATCGCATCGCTGGAAAGTGCTCTTGCCGACTCTGATTCCGTTTCCAAGGAGCAGGCGAAAGATCGCGGCTGGATCATCGTCACAGATTATATCGATAATCTGGGGCGCACCGATGTGTCAGACGAGCTGCAGCAGATCATTGACGAAAACCCCAATTCCACCATCTACTTCCCCGACGGAGCCTACCGGATCGACAAGCCCATCGCCACTCCTGCGGATCCGAAAAAGAGCGTGGATCTTCATCTCTCCAACTATGCTGCCATCCGTGCGGGCAACAACTGGTCTTCCAAAGATGCCATGATCCGTCTGGGCGGCAAGGATGCAAAGAACGACATCGGCACCCCGGGCAGTTTCTACTCCTTCACCGGCGGTATTGTTGACGGCCGGGGCAAGGCGAACGGCATTTCCATTGAAAGCGGACGGGAAACCGCTGTGCGGAATGTCTCCATCAAGAACACCATCATCGGCATTCACATTTTCCACGGTGCCAACAGCGGCTCTTCCGACTCGGATATCTACAACGTCAACATTGTCGGTGCGGGCGGTGACAAGTCCGTGGGCGTGCTGATTCAGGGATACGACAACACTCTGACCAACATGCGCATTGCCAATGTTCACTACGGCGTCAACATCCAGTCCTCCGGCAATATGCTCCGCAACATCCATCCCCTGTACTACCGCGGTTCCTCCACTTACATCCGCAGCTGCGGCTTCTATGATGCGGGCGGCAACAACTGGTACGACTACTGCTACAGCGACCAGTTCTGTACCGGATTCTACATCAAGGACAATCTCTCCAACGTCTACGACAGCTGCTTCTGCTTCTGGTACAACGGCGATGACGGAAAGCAGATTGCCATGCGCACAGGCGGCAAGTTCAATTCTCTCGTCACCAGCATCAAGGTCGGCTTCCACTCGAATTCCAAGGAAAACATCCTGCTTGATCTTGGCGAAAAAGGCGGCACCGGTGTGATCCAGTACATTCTCACCAATGAAAGCCGTGTCACCGGTGAAGATCACAAACTCCATCTTGCCGGAAAAATCATCAAATCCTGACACAAAAAACCACTCTGCATCAATGATACAGGGTGGTTTTCCTATGTTTATCGTTCAATCCGTACCCGACCGTTTTCCAGTGCGGTGAGGCGGATTCCTTCCCGTTCCACAGTCACGCCGGGGAGGATCAGACCATCCTCACTGTGTACGTTCAGTGCCAGGTACTTTTCTTCTTCCGGAGGAATCACCGTGATGCAGCCCCGGCCGTTGCCGACAGTTCCGTTGATGCGGTACAGCACGAATCCGCTGTGCTCCAGTGCTGTATCCAGTCCTGCAGGCTCACGGTATTCCAGCACATAACCGTTATACTCATCGACAGGCATCACAATCAGCTTCTGTCCGCCGGAAAGCTCCACGGGAGTCAGATCATACACACCGGCTTCACCTGCATTCAGTACACGCACCTGATTGTCATCGATCCATCCCAGCCGCCACTTGCTGTAGCCCAGATAATCCGGCGCCCGTCCTTCGATCAGTCCCATCAGATCAAAAGTGCCGATGTGGGAGAAGCAGTCACGGCATCCCTCGGGAACATCGTAAGTGTAAAGGTCGGGCAGTCCCAGAATATGTCCGTTTTCATGGGCAAACAGCTTCCCTTTCCGGAAGTACATATCAGCACCGAAGGTCACAACGGAACCTGATCCCTTTCCGTTTTTGCCTTTGATGGGCCAGTCCTTGCTGCACATGGTGGGCGAATATGGCACCGCACTGCCGTGAACGGGAACAATGTACAAAATATCAAAGACATCGTAATCCACGTCATCGCAGGATACATCGATGGCATCTTTGATATAAGCGGCGTGGGTTTCATAGGTGATAACCCGTTCCATGCCGTATTCGTCGTCGTTCTTCAGCATGGTGAACCACTTGTCGAACAAAGTGACCTCCAGTTTCAGCCGACCATAGGAAACCGCATCGAACACTCTGAGACCGTCTTCTGCCAGAAGATCATAGAAAAATGACGGATCGGGATGCTTGGATTCTGCCGCGGGCTTATTTGGAAAGTCCACACAGATGAAAGCGGCTTTCAGATGTGCACGGCTGTCCTGGGCGGAACGTAGATCAAGAGAAAAGCCGGAGTTGAGATCGCGGATCGTGGATTTGAACATGAAGAAACACCTCAGCTTGTTTTTCTTTCATTATAATACAGATCCGCAGGGATGTCAACCCGGCTTTCCTATTTGATTGTATCAGATCTTTTCCGATCCGTCACTTCAGCTTCATGGCCAGCGCTTCTTCACGGGTGACGGTTTTCGGGGTGTCATCCGCCCGGCAGACAAGAGTCTTGCCCACAGTTTCCGTCACATCGGCAAGGATGAACACGGACTCAGATCCGCGGATCAGCTCAGCAATGCAGACTTCACCGTCACCGGAGCCCGAAATTCCGTGGATTTTCACGGTGTCAAATCCGTAGACCTGCGGCAGATTCAGCGCACAGTCCGTCTGTTTTCCTTCTACATAACAATCTGTGAGAACCGTGAACCGACTTTCCCCGGCTTTTTTCACGGTGAGATATGAAGCTTCCAGCCTGCTGGTCCGTTCGTCGCTGATCAGCTTCAGACCGACTTCGTATACAGTCTCACCGTCAGGGGAATAGCAGAGAGCAGGATTCCCCATACCGGACACTGCCAGCAGACGGGGCATTACTCCATTGGTAAAAGTGATTGCGGAAGGATCCGGTTCCTCGGCAACTCCAGCAAACCGTTTACCCACCAGGGGCTTCATGGTTTCACTGAATATTTCCCGCAGATCGGAGAGAACGGTTGCCATTCCGATCACACTGTTCAGACTGGTCTTCCCTTCCCGTACCCGCTGATAGATATTTGCCTTGGGTGCAGTGCTGCTGATACCGGTGCCGTAGTCCGCCATACGCACGCAGATTCCGCGCATACCGTCTTCGTACAGTTCAAACCATATATCCAGGTTTTCAGTAGTGTTAAGCGGTACCTGATAGCAGGCGCAGGGATGCTTCATCATGTTGAAATCCGACGACTGCACCAGATACCCGGACATTTGCTCTGCCTGAACATCTTCAATGATCGGTACCCATGAGGGATAGATCACATTTTCGCCATAGGACGCTCCGCCGAACAGAGTATTGGGATTCTCCCCTCTGCGGAATGCGGCGAGAACGGAATTCACCAGCTCAGCACCCATCTCGGATACGGTTTCATGACTGTACAGCTGCAGCCGGTCGATCTGACCGGAGTGATAGATCGCGTAAAGGGATCCGTAATCCGTAATCAGATCCGTGATATTGCCCATGGAGAGGCTCTCGAATTCCATTCGGCCGTCCACGGTCACGTCGATCCGGGCATAGATACCGGATGCACATTTGTAAATGTATGTGATTCCGTCATCGGTATAACCGCGGTAATATTCGGCGATTCCTGCCGGAGTGGGATAATGCAGCTGCTGCCCCTCGGACAGTGTTGCAACACTGTATCCTTCCCTGTTCTTCGTATCGTTGTTTTCCACATTGTCCATGGCTTCCTGTACAATCTGCAGAAGATCATACTGCGCCGCCGGATACTGCATCAGCTGTGCGGAAGTCAGTTTTCCGGCTTCAAACAAAGCATACAGCTCTCTGGCGGGAGTATTGTACTCGTACTGCGGCAGTCGGGCGTTCTCCGTCAGACGGATATGCTGCACCCGGATCTGGGATTCGGACAGAATAAAATCGAGGAACATGGTATAATCCCCCATAGGGATCGCGTAGGTCAGCCCATCGGGGTTATATCGATTGGGAACAAAGTAGGAATCCATCGTCTCCGCCGCCAGAGGTTTACAGATTTCCAGATCTTCCGGAACTTCAAGTACAGCAGAAGCTGCGGTAGTTCCGTTCAGCTCCACTCCGGTGACCTGAATACCGGTAACATTCTTTCCTTCTTCCATGTATTCCAGAATCCGGTTCACCAGCTTGGCGCTCATTCCCTTGACTGCGTCGGAATGAATCACATCTGATTTTCTCCACATACCGTTTGCGATATGTGACCAGCACAGGCTGTAGGGTGCATCCTTCAGATCCCGTGCGATGGTATTCACCTTACTGCTTGTAACCGTTTTCAGCCGTTCGTTGCATCTTACAAAGGTGTTCCGCACTGACTGAATCACGGTATCCCGCAGTTCGTCCTTCACATGATAAGGATACTGAATCGCATAATAATGCTGTCCGTCACAGGCAAAATAGGTGGTATCCATCTCGGACTCCTCAACAGGGATCAGCTCTTCTGTGGTCAGACGGATGATCCGGAACAATTCCTCCGCCGAATCCCCGTTTTTCCGGTAAAAGACAGCAAATTCCGTCTCAGACGAACCGGGCAGAATCACTGTCTGATCGATATGATCCGCAGAAAGCAGGATACGCAGGGCATCCCTGCAGAACAGGATACCCGGCACCTGTTTTTCCAGATACTCCGCAGCCCGAAGGAATTCTTCCCGGTAAATCCGAGCACGATCGGCGTATCCGTGCTTGTTCTTGGCGTTTGTTTCTGCATTTTCGTAAGGTTCCGCAGTTTTTTCTGCATTTGAATACCATGCCGTCAGGCAGTCAAGCATATCCTGATACTCAATGCGGTATTCGTTTTTCAGTTTTTCCGCAGCGGCGAAGGCATGGTTCACACGTTCCATTTCCTCACCGGAGACGGTCCGCACCGTCCCGACAGGTTTGTCATTTTTGTAAGATTCATTTACCAGGGCAGGATCGATCGGCTTCTTTTCTCCTCCGGCAGTTTCATCGGTCTCAGTGACTGACTGACCGGATGCGGACAGATCCGTAATGTTGTCGGACTGCACCGTACAGGACAGAATCATTCCCGCACTGAGACAAACCAGCATCACTGCGGCAATCAGCACGGCCCCGCGGTTTTTCCGGCGCATATCCAGAATGTTCTCGAATCTCTCAAACACCACATTCCGCTTGGGATTGAACTGGGTTGTCAGTCCGCTGTGTCTGGATCGGCAGAACCGAACCACATCCAGCATTACCATGCCGTATTCCTGACGCTCACTCCTGTCAAGTCCGTCCAGCACTTTCTCGTCACAGGAAAGCTCCATTTCACGGACACATTTTCCGGCAGCAAAATGCACCAGCGGATTGATCCAGTGAACGGACTGTGCAATCAGGCAGATCAGTTTGATCCACAGATCGCCCCGCTTCCAGTGAGTCAGTTCATGCCGCAGGATCCCGGAAGCCTTCTCCGGATCCTGCACATTCATGGGAAGAAGGATGCATGGCCTGAAGTAGCCGAACAGAATAGGACTGGAAACCCTTACGCTCGCATACAGCCCGGGACGCTTCCGGACACCGCATTCACGGCACTGACGGAGGTAAACCTCGTTCAGCTCATGGGATACGGTACGCCGGCTGCTTCGCAGGGATTTCGTTCTGCACAGATGGTCTGCAAAACGAATCGCAAAAAACATCACCGCAACAGCCAGATAGGCAGCCTCCCCCCATTTCAGAAGCATCCGAATATCGTACTTCTGTTCCGGATCAGTGCCGGCATCGGAAGAATTCTGAATCCCGATGTCAGTCTCCTGGTAAAGGACGGACTCCGGCAGATTTCCGATGTCCTCTTCCGTTTCCGAAATCAGCACCGAGGTGAAGCTTTCCAGAGCGGAGGAAGAAATCCCGTTATCATCCGTAAGTACGGTTTCACCGGGGCGGATTGTTCCGGCGGTTTCCGGTATCTCCGACTGCAGAACGGAAACTGCGGATTCTCCGGATTCTGCCGCAGGTGTGCTTGTTTCAGCGGCCCCTCCGTCATCGGATTCTGTCTGAAGAATCACTTCCCGTTCCACCGGCACTTCCAGGCGGATCAGCGCGGTATGAAAGGGTGCTCCCACAGGAATGGCCAGACGGATCATCACGATGCACCAGAGAATGTATCGGCATCTGGCGGTAAAGCGATCCCCTGCTGCCCGGTTCAACAGAATCAGCAGCAGAATCACGGCGGACATTGTCACAGTGATCTCCGCTGCGGACAACAGGAACTCGGTCAATGCCGGTCACCGCCCTTCAGCAGCTTTTCGATTTCATCAATATCACTGTCTCCGATTGTACCGTTATCCACGAGGGTGGCAATCAGCGTTTTCCAGTTGCCGCGGCACAGCTTGTCAACGAAATTCTCACTTTCCGCTTCCCTGTATTCCTCTTCCGAAATGAGAGGCGTGATATGCTTATACGCAATGGGAGCGTCCTCCATCATTTCAATCTTGACAAAACCTCTGGATGCCAGTCTGTCAAGCAGGCTGTGGATGGCGGATCTGGTACAGGGACGCACGGACTGCATTCCCTTGAACACATCAATGATTTTGGAAGGCTGGTAAACTCCGTCTCTGCTGTTTTCCCAGAGGATGAGCATGATATCAAGCTCCGCATCGGGGATTCTCTGAATCTTTCTTTCGTTTTTTTTCATATCTTTCTTGTCCTCCTGTTATTTCGATTGGTTTTTCAATATATGCTTATGTATACAGTATAACACGGATGTATGCTGTTGTCAATAGATACAGCTTGTTTTCCGCCATCGGAATTTTTTGCCAACTTTACTTCCAACTCTTGAAATTCTCATGGAATTCCTGTATAATATGTGCATAACACTGGAAACGGATTTATTTTTATGCAGAATTATTATGAATCTTTCAGCGTCTGCCTGGATCGGATCATACGCAGACGCGAAATTACTCCCGCGCAGCTTTCGCGGATTCTGGGTCACAAAAGCCGCACCACGCTCTCCCGCGTATTCAGCGGAAATGCCGGAATTGACAGTATCCGTAAAATCTGCAGTGAAGTCTGCGGATGTGAGGAACTGGAACTGACGGAAGAAGAAAAAACAGCTCTCACAACCTCTGTCGAAGTAGATAAGGCAGGTGCCAGCGTACTCCGTGCAAGGGATGAAATCCGCCAGCTGCTCAGACCAGCTCAGCGGAAAGAACAGACCATCCAGATCCGTACCGGCAGCGGTCAGATTCCGCTTGCGCATATGACGGAAAAACTGAACAATGCAGATGAATCGGAAATACTGGTACTCAACTGTGCCTGGTCTGCGATGGCCGGAGAAATGTACACGCTGCTGAACACCATTCCCATGGAACGTCTGACTGTCAGACACTATATGGCAATCAATGCCGATCCGGCCAGAACCGCTTCCATGATCGGCACCATGATCGGATTGTTCGGTTTTGTCAACTACAGCTGCTGGTCCATCAGCGGCGGGGATGATCCTACGGGCACCCTTGCCTTCATGGGCATGAACGGTATCGCAATCCGTACCCGGAAAGGCGGAAAAACCGAAGAATACCAACTGATTTTCACCGGCGAATACAGCGGCGTGATGCTTTGTGCGGACGGTACCTACGCCTACTGGGAGCAGTATCTACAGGAACTGAACCGGGATGCCCGTTCGGTCAAAACCACCTATCCCCATATTACATCTGCCGAAGACTATGTCTCTTTCACTGACACATATCGGCGCATTGAAGAAAACCGCAATATTTATATGTACAAACCGGATTTCTGTCTTCCGCTGATTCCCACCCGGATCCAGCTGCAGTCCTGCAGGGATAATGCCGCCCAGATCGGATTGAATATTCCCGATTTCATGGAAACACTGGAAAAATTAGCAGAAATCCAGGAAGCACGGTTCCGCAATTTCTTCATACAGAAAAAAGCCGTACACATGATCCTTTTCCCTTCCGCCATCCGTCAGTTCGCAAAAACCGGACTGCAGTCCGACCATTTCTATCTGATGCGTCCTTATACTGTCGGCGAACGGATCGAAATCATGTCGCATCTGGTCCATCAGATCCGCACCAATCCCTACTTCAATATTTATCTGCTCCGGAATGAAAAAAGTTTTCTGGAAATGGAAGCCACCTGTTATGAAGGAAAGGGCGTCCAGTTCACGCCGGCTCACACCGATTACAATCTGTCATCCGGCCATACGGAAGCAATCATAACGAACGAAGTATTCTGTGATCTGTTCCTTCAGTTCTTCCGGGATGATCTTCTGAAGAATCACGTTTACTCCCCTGCCGCTTCCCTCTTCCTGCTGGAATCGCTGATCAGCGAATTGAAAAACGAAACAGCCGAATAATAGAAAAAGCAGCCGTACGTTGATACAGCTGCTTTTGTGATTTCGGAATTACTGTTCGGTGTACAGGTCAGCCATCTTGCTTACGGTACGGGTCAGAACCTTCTGGATCTTCTTGTAACCGGATGCAACATCGGTGGATCTGTCAGCGAGCAGGTCGCGGAACATATAGGGCAGACGCTGGAATTCGCTTTCACCGAAGAGGAAGGAGAAGTCGAAGTTTCTGCCTGCAAGAACCATGTCAACCATGTTTGCGGTATCGCGGTCAACGGAGTACTTACCCTTGAGAGCGATGTCATAGTACTGGGGGAACACGGAACGATAGGATTCCGCTGCCAGTGCTTCGGTAATAACGCCGATGAATTCAAGATCTTCATCGCCCTTGAATGCGGGAAGACCGAGAACGGTGTACTGGTCACGTGCGTTGGTCAGGTATCTTTCCTGAGCTTCATCCCACTTGGGGTAGGGTACGATACCGTATGCGGCATCCATGGTTCTGTACTGGGTGAATGCATCGTTGAATACGGAGGGACCCATGATAACCTGGTTGTTCACGAACATGGTTACTTCATATTCGGGAGTACCCATATCAGCGTAGCAGCCCTGGGTGTTGTAGTAGAAGTTGCTGATCTTTTCCACAGCGCTGATAGTCTTGTCGGTCATGAATACGGGGGTGGGGAAACCGTTTTCGTCCTTACCGGAGATGGGCTGGTCAAATGCTGCAAGCCATGCGTCTGCAGAGATGCCCGGCCATGCTGCGAAGCCGTAAGTATCGTCGTTGTCCTTGGTACCGTTACCGTTCTGGTCCTGATAAATCGAGGAGGTGGTTGCAATGAACTTGTCCACGGTCCAGGTGCCTTCGTAAACGGAATTGTACAGGGACTCTGCGGTGATGCCGTAGTCTTCTGCCAGGTCAATGTTGAAGAACATTGCGTAAGTGTTCAGCAGGGAGGAAATATTGATGTCGCCGGTGATGGTGTACAGGAAGCCGTTGATGGTACCCTGATCGTTTGCCAGCTGGTTCCACCAGGGCATGGTCAGGTCGATATTTTCAACTTCCAGCCAGTTGCGGTATGCGCGTGCACGGATGGGGGTATATGCCTTGTAAGCGAAATGGGAAACAACCTCGTAAGCATCGGTGCCTGCCGCTACCAGAGTAGCAACATCGCTGGTGATTGCGGAAAGACCGGAATATTCAATGGGAACGATCTTGGTGTCGAAGCGGTCTTCGATCAGGAGGTTACGGTTGTAAACCGCGTCGTTGGTCGCTTCGCCGGTGATTTCTTCGGAATAGAATTCGTACTGGGTAGTGGTGGTGGAAGCTGCACGGAATTCACGGCCGTCAAAAGCGATCTCGGGCAGATTGTCCTTTACATCGGAACGGGAAGTTTCAGCGGAGGTTTCTTCGCCGGCAGTTTCGGATACGTTTGCGGAAGTATCTGCTGCGGGAGTCTTGGTTTCGTCTGCTGCGTTTTCACTGCATGCCGCTGCGGAGAGAAGCATGGAGGCTGCAAGCAGAAGAGTGAGGATTCTCTTCATCTTGGAATAACTCCTTATAGTTTGATTGATTCAAATGAATCGGATAACTTGTAATATTATAAAACATCCGTCCCGAAAATTCAAGAGTTTTCGACGAGACGGATGTTTTTCATATGCTTGCACAGTTTTCACAAAATTTCATTGAATATTTTGTGAAAATGACGGATCGCTATTGTGTCAGCCTTCCCAGGGAGTGATTTCCCCTCTCTGACGGGTCAGATTCAGATCAATAATGCGCTGGTTGGAGGAACCTCGGAACCGGAGTGAGATATCCTTCAGCTCTTCCACGAACCGTCCGTCCACCAGAACATCGGTCAGATCCAGAAGTTCGTCCGTAGCCTCGCATCGCGGATGGCTGCCTTCTGTTTTCATTTCCTCATAGGTAAATCCTGAGAACGCCCACACGGTTTTGTCAGGGTATATCTCCTTCACACGCTTTACAAAAGGCAGAAGTGCACGCTGATTTTCCGGTTCAAAGGGTTCCCCGCCGAGAAGTGTCAGCCCTTTGATATAGGCAGGCTTCAGAAGCCGGAGGATTTCCTCCTCGGTTTCCCGGGTAAATTCGCGGCCATAGGAAAAATCCCATGTCTGAGGCTGAAAGCATCCTCTGCATCGGTTGGTGCATCCGGATACGAACAGCGTAACCCGCACGCCGATTCCGTTGGCAATGTCGCAGTTTTTGATTTCTCCGTAGTACATGACGCGGGTGTGTCCTTTCTATACTTGATCAGGAGCAGTACTGTTCATATTTCTCACGGATGTTCTCGAGCAGAGGATGACCGGTCTGGAAAATCTCAGAGGCGAGGGTGTAAGCTTCAGTAATGTGCTTATTCACAGCTTCATTATCACCAAGTTTCGCGCGACACTCAGCAAGATTTACAAGTAATGAACAATGCCGTTCGCCATGAGAACACGATGAATTTAGCATCATAGAATATTCTCTTAATAAACTCAATGAATTTTCAATGTTCATAATAGCTTTTTCATATTCACATTTATCTTTTTGAATTTTACCAATGCAAAAAAGAATATACGACTGATCCATTGCTGTATCCTTTAGCGAAACCGCAACAGATAACGCTCTACTTAAACAATCCAATGCATCTGATATATTCCCCCTCTCTTTTCCATATAAAGAAAGTGTTACATTATACATAATCGTACGATATCTAACAATTTCCATGTTCTCTACCAGAGGATCAAATATTATTTCTTTGGCTTTATCCAAATAGTTTTTTGCTGTTATAATATGATCTTCAGTCCTATTGTCTTGACCGAATAAATATATCTTTGCTAAATCACAGCAACAATGAATATACTCACCTGGAACTTGTTGTTTATTCATTTCTAAAACCGAATCAGCTTTTTCTAAAATAGTTTTTGCTTGAATGTTATCTCCATAAGCATTATAACACCACCCTATGCGATGGAGGATCTTGGCAACTTCAGCAGATTCATTTCCATAAAGTATTTCAGCTTTTCTTAAAAGCTTCTGCAGTCTGTCAATATTATGATCAAACTTATCCACAAAACAACTGAAATTTGCCATGTGAAAACATGATTTAAAATTATTCGCATCCACTTCTGCAACAAACATCCTTATATTCTCACAACACGAAAAATACATATCCTTTACATCAGCAGAATAGTTCCATGAAATATAGTCTCTCAGATCCTCAGTGAACCGATCCAGGAACTCCTTACAATTCTCGTACCCGGGTTTCAGTTCGCTGATTACCACTTCCCGGATAATGGGGTGCATTGCAATGGTCTTGTTCTCGCTGTTGATTTTCACCAGACTCAGGTCAACAAGGCGGGAGCGTGCCGTGAACACATCCCCGCACCATTTTTTGAAGTATTTCTGATTCACACCCGCAGGCGGCATCATAGCCAGACAGCGCATGAAGGTCTGCTCTTTTTCGCTGAGCGAGGTCATGCGGAACAGATTCCGAATGGTGTCAAAACCGTCGCCGGCCAGAACGGACAGGCTCTGCTTTTTCAGCAGCTCCACCATTTCCCCGATCTCGTCGATTGCATCGTCCTCTTCCATGTACTTCGCAATCAGCTCCAGCGTGTAGGTATGCCGGTTGGTCAGCGCAAACAGTTCATCAAACTCCGGATCATCCTCGTCAATCATGGTTTTGCTGGGATTGGCATATTCCATGAAAATCTTCTTCAGCGTATCATCGTCTATCTCGCGTACGGGAATCACATGATATCTGCTCCGAGGCGGTTCATGTCGGGTTGTTACCAGCACACGGTATCCGGCATCACGGATGAATTCCTCAAAAAACGGTTCAGGTGCCGTATCATAATTATCCAGGATGATCAGGGTATGATCATCGGTGTACTGCTTCATCAGTTTCAGTTTATCGCGGGCATATTCTTCGTCTGTCTGGGGCGTATTGTCCGCTCTGGTTTTCCGGGAAGCTCCCTTTACATTGAACACCCTGTCATCCGCGATCAGGGAAGGCAGATCGGTTTCATAGCGCGCGAAAACTACCGTGGTATAGAAACCCCGGTACTTTTTCCAGTACTGACAGGCAAGCTGGGATTTTCCGATGCCGCCCATACCGTGCAGGAACACCACATCCCTGTCAGAGAACGCCTCGTGAATCTCCTGCATGAGAGTTTCACGGCCGGCAAATATCTCACCGCATACCACCTTGCCGGATGCAAGAACGGCTTCTGCCTCCGCAGGCGCACATGCCGTATTCTTCAACGGCTTTCCGGTTGCTTTGGCAATCGCGCAGGCAAGTTCATGAATCCGCTGTTCCTGTGTGGGAATTGTACCGTCGATGTACTCGATTCCGTACAGATCATACTCCAGATCTCCCTGCAGAGGCGCCTGATCAATACGGAACGGAATGATTGTCTTATCCGAATCAAATGCCAGACCTATCTCCTTGGGAATTTCTTTTGAAGCAACGGCATCTTCACTCTGCAGAAAGACAACAACCTTTGCGGCTCTGATTGCATCGGGAATCAGTCTCTTGTAACGTTTTCCGCCATCGATATCACGGGTACAGATCCAGCATGATATACCGTATTCGGATGTAAGAACATTTACGATTTCTTCAGCTTTCTTCTGATCCTCAAAGCTGAAGCTGATAAACACGTCATGCATTATCATATTCCTCCGTCAGTTTTCCAGGTTTTCGATCTTGGCAGCAATTGTTCTATAGAATTCCGTTTCCTCTTCGTTTTTCTTTTCCAGAACATCCCGGAGATGCTTCCATGTTTCCAGCTCTTCCTGCTCCAATCCGAGATTGCGGTACACCTCAGCCAGATACATATACCGGCGATTCACCTGAGCATGATATTCACCGTAATACTCCTTGGATATTCTGATGGATGCTTCCGCATCGGCAATGGCTGCATCCCGTTCTCCCAGCATGGAATAAATTCTGGCGCGCGCCATGTATGGGTATACAATCCACGCCATGGCATAATGATCCGGAATACGGCTGAAAATTTCATAGGATTTCTCCGCATATTCCAGTGCCGGCAGATATTCCCGCTGCTGATAATAATATGACACCGCCATTTTATGGTAGATATCCCCCAGCAGTACTTCCCTGCCCGGAACGATAATGCTGATGGTTTCAGATGTATGTGCAAGTACATCAAGGCTTGTTTCGAAAGCCTTTTTCATTTTCTCAAATTCCCTATTTTCCCGGAGGTATACGGTGCTATGGACATTGATATAGGCAAAGTCCAGAGAATCCGGTGCGCAGGATTCCAGAATCTCAACCGCTTTTCTGCAGTATACCTCGCCGTCTCTGTCATTGCAGTATGTTCTGCTAACATCGGACATACGATAGCACCACCGTGCCGCGCATTCAGAGTGTTCACCGTACATGGCTTCCGCTGCATCCAGACAGGATTTTACCAGTCTGCGGCAGGTGTCCGCCTTTTCGGTATGGTTGAACACTTCCAGCATCGGATGATACGCCCAGTCATATGAAAGATCAATCACGGGATTCTTCAGATACAAAGATTCCAGCACGTCCGCATACTTCTTTACCTCATCATAAGGCATATCTCTGTATTTGAATCGGGAAATACAGCCCACAAGATTTTCAAACATGACGGCACATTTTTGAAGATCCGGTTTACATTCCCGGGTCACTACTTCACAGATCAGCGGATGGAGACTGATTCTGTCCTCTGTATTATCGTAAATAATCCAGCTTTTCTTGATCAATCCATCAATCACGCCATAGTCTTCCGTTCCGCACCATTCCGCAAATTCCACAAAATCCACGCCGTCCATGGGCATCAGCGACAGATTCATCATAATACCGTATTCATCTTCGCTCAGCCGTGACATACTGAAAAGCCGATGGATATACTGATATGCGGTATCCGAAGAGAATTCGTGCTTTACCGTGCCCCTCATGGCCGATGCAAGACCGGAGCTCCGGATTTCTTCCAGAATCTTTGCGGGACGACGACTGATCTGCATCAGTTTGGCAATCAGTTCGATGGTCAGGGTATGTCCGTTCACCATACGAAGAATTGCTCTGATATCACCTTCATCGTTACCTCTGACAGGACGGCTGTAATTCTTCAGGAAGAGCGTGTACTGTTCTTCTTCGTCCAGCTCACGGATATGCATAATCGGGTACCCCGTATCGGAGTGGTCATTCCGTGTGGTAAACAGAATTCTGAAGCCTCCCGACGCAAATGCTTCCAGATCGGGATCACTGTCCGTGTCGAAATTATCCACGATCACCAGGGTTCTCTCATCGGCGATTCTGTTCAGCCGCGCCATCTTTCTTCCGAAATACTCCTCTTCGGTTTCGCCTGCCGCCCTTCTGAAATTGGATATCACAATATCCGTATCATTGGTCACCATTTCTCTCAGAGAAGAGGAATATGTTGCAAACACAATGGTATCATACGCATCCGAAAATTTTTTTGCATACTGTCTGGCAAGCTCGCTCTTTCCGATGCCGCCGATTCCGTACATGAAAACTCTGTCATAAGCCGTCAGAGTTTCATGAAGCTGCTGCAGTTCCTCATCCCTGCCCATAAACCCGGTTCCGCAGTTGATCCGTGAAGGCTGCAGTAGGGTTTTTCCGGGAGTTTCCTCTTCGGTTACGGGGGTCTTGCCTTCGGACAGCAAATGCAGAACCTTTTTTATCAGCTCGGCAATTCTTTCCTGCATGGGAGGCTCAATCGCATCAATCCAGTGCATCCGTGCCAGATAATACTTTGCGGCACCGTTGATATCTTCTGAAGATATATGAAAAGGAAGGATAATCAGTTCATCCCCGTCCCTTACCCGCTGACATGCCAGATTGATCTCGTTGAGAACATCCTCCGAATAAGAAGCTTCCTTGTTTAGAATAAGGATAAAGATACGGGCTTCCTGAATCGCTCTGTAAATTGCGGAAGCATAATCCCCTTCCGTATCTCTTGGAGCGTACCAGCAGCGGATTCCTTTGCTTTCCAGACTGTTGCAGACCGCCTGTGTCACGGATAATGATGACTTTGTATGATGACTGATAAACACATCGTGTGCCATTTTTTACCTCCGAACATACAAGTTAAGACACCACCCGGTTCCGATGGTGTCTTAACAAAGACTATTAACGATTCATTAAATTTATTACAGATGTAGTACCCGTTCCTTGATTTCCTGGGTTCTGCCCTGATTCCAGTACTGGGTTCCGATGTAGCCGCAGGTACGGCGGGCAACGTTCATCTTATCCTGATCGTGATTGCCGCATCTGGGGCACTTCCAGATCAGCTTGCCGCCGTCCTCCACGATGGAAATCTCGCCGTCCCAGCCGCAGACCTGACAGTAGTCGCTCTTGGTGTTCAGTTCGGCGTATATGATGTTGTCGTAGATGAACTTCATCACTTCCAGAACCGCATCCAGATTCTGCTGCATATCCGGGACTTCCACATAGCTGATAGCGCCGCCGGGGGACAGATGCTGGAACTGTGCTTCGAATGCCAGCTTTTCAAAAGCATTGATTTCTTCGGTAACGTGAACGTGATAGCTGTTGGTGATGTAGCTCTTGTCAGTCACGCCTTCCACGATGCCGAATCTCTGCTGGAGGCACTTGGCA
>JAFQWY010000070.1 GCA_017407225.1 Clostridia bacterium
AGACTTTCCCGTGGCAGAAAAGATCGACGCCTACTGTTTCCGAGGGTGCGATGCTCTGGAAACGCTCATCATCCGGATGCCGACCGTGGCGAAACTGGTGAACAAAAACGCACTCCAGAACACCGCGATTGCGAACGGTACGGGATATATCTACGTTCCGGCGGCACTGACGGAGACGTACAAAACAACATCAAACTGGGTGACCTATGCCGCGCAGATTCGCGCGATTGAGGATTACCCGGAGATTACGGAGGAATAATATAATGAAAGAATTCTGGAATATGACCCAGCTAGCCTTTACCGCCGTGGGCGGTTGGCTCGGTTGGTTTCTTGGGGGATGTGACGGCTTGCTGTATGCGCTGATTGCATTCGCCGTGATCGATTACATTACCGGCATCATGTGCGCCATTTATGGCCGGAACCTGTCCAGTTCGGTCGGGTTCAAGGGGATCTGCAAGAAAGTGCTGATTTTCGCTTTCGTGGGTATCGCACACATTCTTGATCTGTATGTGATCGGTACCGGTTCGATTTTGAGGACGGCGATCATCTTTTTCTACATCTCCAATGAAGGTGTGTCCCTCATGGAGAACGCGTCCCATCTTGGTATGCCCATCCCGACGAAACTGAAAGAGGTGCTTGCACAGCTTCATAACAGAGCGGAGAAAGGCGGCGGTGACGATGACACTGAATAAGCATATTCTGACCGGAAACGAGTGTTACATCGTCGGGCAGAGACACAGAATCAAGGGGATCATGGTTCACTCCACCGGATGCAACAATCCGAATGTGGCAACGTATCTCAACTACTGGAATCAGCTTCGTCCGGGCGGCAGGCAAGTCTGTGTCCATGCCTTCATCGGCAAGCTGTTCGGTGATGAAGTCGGAACATATCAGACACTCCCTTGGGATATGGTCGGTTGGCACAGCGGTGAAGGAAAGAATGGGAGTGCAAACTTCATGGGATACATCGGCTTCGAGATATGCGAGGATGATCTGACGGACAGAGCATATTTCGAGAAGGTGTATCGTGAAGCTGTGGAACTCTGCGTTTACCTCTGCCAGCAGTTCGATTTGACTGAGAAGGACATCATCTGCCACAGTGAAGGTCATACACGAGGGATTGCTTCCAATCATGCAGACGTCATGCACTGGTTTCCGAAGTTCGGCAAGAATATGGATACCTTCCGGGCGGATGTGAAATCGGAACTGGAGAAAGCCGAAAAGGTGATTCTTGATAACGAAGCCGCTGACTGGTCGAAGGATTCTGTGAACTGGGCGATCAAAACGGGATTGCTCAAGGGGGATGAGAAAGGTGACCTCATGCTGCACAGTCCCGTCACACGGGAACAGCTCTGCGTGATGCTGAGACGGTTTCTGGACGTGAAATAGAATAACGGGAGGCCTATCGGAAAATTTCTCCGGTAGGCTTTATTTTTTTGCGGAAATTTTTCCAAAATGCCGTTTGATTCCTCGGTAGTGCAGTGAAAGGTTATTTCACAGGAGGAATCAACTATGGCATTCACAACGCCGAATCAGAACACACTGCCCGTTCTTCCGGACCTCGTCACTGCTCCTTTTACACAGGAGGCAATCGAACGAGATATCAACTACTACAAAGCACAGAAGGTCGCAGAGGAGATGCTGAAGCGCGGTCTTATCTCTCTGGAAGAATTCAACAAATTAACGCAGATAAACCGCGATACTTTCTCACCGTATCTGGTCGAGATTATGCCGGAAATCTGTTGATTATATCAGACTTCAGAGTTAATATATGACACTACCGAAGGGAGGCGGAATCGTGAAAAAAGTAACGAAAATCGAGCGGATCGCAGATCCCGGCATCCAAAAACGAAAGAAACGTGTGGCAGCCTATTGCCGCGTGTCAACTTC
>JAFQWY010000006.1 GCA_017407225.1 Clostridia bacterium
AAGAACGAAACCCACAACCATCCCACCGAAATCGAACCCTTCGGCGGTGCGGCTACCTGTATCGGCGGCGCGATCCGTGACCCCCTGTCCGGCCGTTCCTATGTTTACGCCGCTATGCGTGTGACCGGTGCCGGAGATCCCACCAAGCCCGTTGAAGAAACTCTCGAAGGCAAGCTGCCCCAGAAGAAGCTGGTTACCACCGCTGCTGCTGGCTACAGCTCCTACGGCAACCAGATCGGTCTTGCTACCGGTCAGGTCAGCGAACTCTACCACCCCGGCTATGTGGCTAAGCGTATGGAAATCGGTGCGGTTATTGCTGCCGCTCCCGAAGAAACCGTTCGCCGCGAATGTCCTCTCCCGGGCGACATCGTAATTCTTCTCGGCGGACGTACCGGTCGTGACGGCTGCGGCGGTGCTACCGGTTCCTCCAAGTCCCACACCCTTCAGTCCCTGGAATCCTGCGGTGCAGAAGTTCAGAAGGGCAACGCTCCCGAAGAAAGAAAGCTCCAGAGACTGTTCCGCAATCCCGAGGCTTCCCTGCTCATCAAGCGCTGCAATGACTTCGGTGCGGGCGGCGTTTCCGTTGCCATCGGTGAACTTGCCGACGGTCTGAAGATCAATCTGGACATGGTACCCAAGAAGTACGATGGTCTGGACGGTACTGAGCTTGCTATTTCCGAATCACAGGAAAGAATGGCTGTAGTTGTTGCCAAGGAAGATGCTGAACGCTTCATCGCGCTTGCTGAAGGCGAAAACCTTGAAGCTACCATCGTTGCAGCCGTTACCGAAGAACCCCGTCTGACCATGACCTGGAGAGACAAGGTGATCGTTGACCTGTCCCGTGAATTCCTCGGTTCCAACGGTGCGGAAAAGCACATCGACATCGCTCCCGCAAAGCCTGCGGAATACGCAAAGGAAATTCCCGCCGACTTCACCTCCGGCATGAAGGCTCTCTCCACTGACCTGAACGTGGCTTCCCAGCGCGGTCTGGTGGAACGCTTCGACTCCACCATCGGTGCGGGCACTGTTATCATGCCCTTCGGCGGCAAGTACCAGACTACTCCCGCTCAGGCAATGGCTCACAAGATCTCCACCGAAAAGGCTGATACCACCACCGTTTCCCTGATGGCATGGGGCTACAACCCCTTCATCGCGGAAAAGAGCCCCTATCACTCCGCTTATCTGGCAGTTGTGGAATCCGTTTCCAAGCTGATCGCTTCCGGCGCCTCCTTCAACGAAGTTTACCTGACCTTCCAGGAATACTTTGAAAAGCCCACCCGTGCTCCCGAACGCTGGGGCAAGCCTCTGGCAGCTCTTCTCGGTGCATTTGAAGCACAGATGGAACTGGGCATCGCATCCATCGGCGGTAAGGACTCCATGTCCGGTTCCTTCGAAAAGCTGGACGTTCCTCCGACTCTTGTTTCCTTCGCCGTTACCACCGATCACATCGACAATATTATCTCCAATGAATTCAAGGCAGGCGGACACAAGGTTGTCCTGCTGAAGCCCGAATATGACGAAAACGGCCGTCCCGTGACCGAATCCCTGCTGGCTCTGTACGAAAAGGTACACGCGCTCATCATATCCGGCAAGGTTCTCGCCGCGTATACTCCCACTTTCGGCGGTGCTGCGGAAGCGGTTCTCAAGATGGCTCTCGGCAACAAGGTCGGCTTCACCTTCGATCCCGCTGTATCCCTTGACGAAATCTTCGGCTACAACTACGGCGCATTCATTCTGGAACTGAATGACGGTGCGGAAGCTGAAGGCATCGTTCTCGGTACCACCACCGACGAATATGCGGTTGCTTACGGCGCTGAAAAGCTCTGTCTGTGCTGCGTAGAAAACGATTACAACAATGTCCTTGAAGGCGTGTATCCCGTCAATGCAAAGGCGCAGAACAATGCTGAAAAGGTGGAAAACATCTCCGCAAAGTCCTATGCGAGAGCATATTCCTCCGAAAAGTACGCGAAGCCCAGAATTCTGATTCCCGTATTCCCCGGTACCAACTGCGAATACGATACCGCAAAGGCTCTGTCACGTGCAGGTTTCGATCCCGAAATCATCGTGGTACGGAACATCACTCCTTCCGCAGTTGCAGAATCCGTTGATTATTTTGCAAACGCTGTGAAGACTGCTCAGGCGATCTTCGTTCCCGGCGGTTTCTCCGGCGGTGACGAACCCGACGGATCCGGTAAGTTCATCACCGCATTCTTCCGCAACGGCGCAGTCAAGGAAGAAACCAACAAGCTCATCAAGATCCGCGAAGGTCTGATGTGCGGCGTCTGCAACGGCTTCCAGGCAATCGTAAAGCTGGGTCTGGTTCCCTACGGCGAAATCCTCGACACCGATGAAAACTGCCCCACCCTCACCTTCAACAAGATCGGACGCCACCAGTCCAGAATCGTTCGCACCAGAATTGCATCCAACAAGTCCCCGTGGCTTGCAGGCACTTCCGTGGGTGATGTTTACAACGTAGCGATTTCCCATGGCGAAGGCCGCTTCATCGCCAACGACAAGGTTCTCGCCGATCTCATCGCAAACGGTCAGATCGCAACTCAGTACGTTGACGTCGACGGCAACGCTACCATGGACATCAACTGCAACCCCAACGGTTCCGTTCTGGCCATCGAAGGCATCACTTCTCCCGACGGACGCATCTTCGGTAAGATGGGTCACACCGAACGCTACAATCCCGGTCTGTACAAGAACGTTCCCGGCGAATACGACATGAAGCTGTTCGAATCCGCTGCGGAATACTTCATGAAGTAATTTTCACAAAAAAGAGACGGTATCCTCCGCGGATATCGTCTTTTTTGTTGCTTTTTGCGGATACTTGTGTTATAATATACCCGCGGACAGGGGTACCTTCGGGTTCAAACCGGAAACAGGTGCAATTCCTGTGCGAGACCGTCACCGTAAGTGCTGCTGAAGCCGTCATAAGGAGACCGCAATCCTACGCCATTGGGAAACCGAGAAGGCATGACGGAATACGAAAGTATGGCGCACGAGCCGGGATACCTGCCCCGTTCCGGGTCAAAGCCGCGTTATCCGGCGTTCGTTTCGATTGACATCGGGTCCGTACACAATATTATTCATCAAGGAGAAACAGAAATGACGAAAAACTTCAGATCTTTCCTCAAGTATTCCGTCCTCGCTGTGCTGATTGCGGTTACGGCACTGTCCTTTCTGTCCTGCGAAAAGGACACGGAAACCACGGGCGCGGAAATCACCATTACCGTAGAGGTGGTACACAAGTCCGGTGAGAGCACCGAGCACACCCTGACCACCACCAAGACCACTCTCGCCGATGCTCTCACGGAGGCTTCCCTGGCATCCGGTACTGAAGACACCTACGGGCTGTATATCACCACCGTAGACGGCGAAACCGCTGACTACAGCGTGGACCAGTCCTACTGGGCACTGTCCAAGAACGGCGAAGCACTGATGACCGGTGCATCCGACACAAAAATCGCCGACGGTGAGCACTACGAGCTGACCTACACGGTCTTCGCGGAATGAAATCCCACAGAAAAATCCGGGACATGATCATCTTCGGGATGCTGGGAGCTGTGATGTTCGCGGCAAAAATCGCCTTTGAAGCCCTGCCCAACATTCATCCCGTCGCCATGTTCGTCATGGTATTCACCATCGTTTACCGGATTCGCGCGCTGATTCCGCTGTACATTTTCGTCCTGATCTTCGGACTCTACTACGGATTCTCCATCTGGTGGATCCCGTATATCTACATCTGGACGATTCTCTGGGGAATCACAATGCTGCTGCCGAAGAAAATGCCGGACAAAATCGCCATGATCGTGTATCCCATCGTGTGCGGGCTGTTCGGACTTCTGTACGGTGTATTCTATGCTCCTTCACAGGCAATCCTGTTCGGCTACGACTTTCCCACCACCCTGAAATGGATTGCGGCTGGACTTCCCTTTGATGCCATCCACGGACTGGGCAATCTGGGCATGGGACTGATCGTGCTTCCGCTGTCAAAGACGCTGGCCCGGCTGGAAAAAACAGCATAAAACAACGGTGTATCGATTTTCATCGGTACACCGTATTTTTTATTTTCTCTTTTTCTGGATTGCGGAGATAATGTACAGAATTACCATGGCACCGCCGGAGATACAGGCAATCACGATGATCACGGACATCAGGTCGCCGCTGGAAGGAGAGGTAAGAACGTGCTGAGCAATGATTTCACGTTCTTCCATCAGCAGACGGAGGCTTTCGGATTCGGATTCCGCTTTTGCAATGGACTCTTCGTCAACGAGTGAGCTTACCGGGTAGCCGTACAGTTCGATTTCACCGATGTCGCCGTGGGTTCCGAGGTTTACATAGCGGAACATGGTGAAGGCGTCTTCCGGATCGGTATTGAACTGTCTGGGGAGAATCTTGAAGAACCGCCAGTCGGATGCTTCTTTCTTGCTGGTGTAGATGGTCACCCAGTCTTCCCCGTCGGCAGATGCCTGAATTTCCGCACCCTTGTAACGATCCAGCCATCCTTCTCTTGGAAGCAGGCGGATTTCGGTGAGGATGTAAGGTTCATCCATCATCATGCCGGTATAGCATTCATCGGTAGCACCGTGAGTGGGATCGTAATATGTATGGGGATCACCGTCCCAGGCACGTTCATAGCTGTCATAATCCGAGTGGGAATAGGAATCGGTGCCGAACAGCTCGCCTTCCATGAGTGCGCCTTCTTCGGGAGCATCAATTCCCTGTTCCAGACTGTAGGGATAAGCGGCAGAGACTGTTGATGTAATACAAAGCATCGACAGAACGATGCAGAAAATTTTCAATAATGTCTTCACTTTCAGATATACTCCAAACCCATTTAGATAGATATAGTATATCACACTGTTAATCTTTTTGCAATAGTTAATTAAAATTTTCGCCTAATTTTCACACAGGATTTTTCAACAAAATTCCCCGGATGCATTGAACACCCGGGGATGATTATTATGAGAAAAGAATGATTACAAACTGAGAAACCAGCACCACGGAGATCAGGGCGATGGGATAGGTTGCAGCATAGGCAGCTGCCACATCTTCCGTCTTCGCTACGTGAATCAAGGTACCGAGTGCAGGAGTGGAAGTCATGCCGCCGGTGATGGAACCCAGGTTATTCAGCAGACTGATCTTCAGCACATACTTGGCAAAGAGGAAGCCGATGATCATGGGCACAACAGTCATAACCGCACCGTACAGGAAGTAGATGGGATCGAAATACCTGATAAACTGTGCGCCGCCGGAAATGCCTGCACCCATAAGGAACAGCATCAGACCGAATTCGCGGAAGACTTTAAGGGTTCTGTCGGAGGGCATGATGCTGATCCTACCGATGTGTCCGAAGTGCCCCAGAACCAGTGAAGTCAGCAGACAGCCGCCGGTCGTGGTCAGGGAGAAGTTGCCGAACTTGAAGGACCCGAGAATCAGACCGATCATAACTGCGAGAGAAAAGGGCATCAGACCGAAATCGTCCATTTCAATGAGATTTTCAGGCTTTTTCTTCTTTTCTTCCTTATTTGCTGCGGACAGAAGCTTTCTTTCCTCATCCATATTCGCCTTCGCCATCTTGGGGATCAGCTGAACGAACAGAACCACGCCGATCACGCCGAAGAGATACGCAATCCCGTAACCGACGGACACGATGGATTCAAGTTCGGGGGCAACCGTGCCCTTTGCTGCGGAGAATGCGGGGGTGGAAGTCAGAGAGCCTGCCAGAAGTCCTACCATCATGGCAGTAAATTCGGGAACGGACAGATCGGTGAAGTTTCTGCCGATGAAAATACACGCCACGCAGGACAGACCGCCGGAGAGGATGATGATCAGACCAAGTGCAACATAGGATTTGAAATTTTTTCTGAAGTTTCCGAAGAATCCGGGACCTGCGATGAAGCCCACGGAGGTGACAAATAGGATCAGACCCATGTTTTCCACGATTTTCAGTGCGTTGGAAACATAGGAAGCATCGCTGACTGTCAGTTCTGCGGAAAGAGTGTTATAGAAGATGCAGCCGTACAGAAGTGCGACGATGAACACGCCTGCGGTGCCGAGATTTACGCCCTTGATGGTAACCCGTCCAAGCATATATCCCAATGCCGCTATGGTGAAAATGGAAAACATCAGGAAAGTAACTGCTTTTACAGAGAGGATTCCGCCTAAAAGTGTCATTACAGATTCCTCCGTCAGTTTACCTTTCGTGTGTAATCGGGCAGCAGCTTGGGAGACTGAACATCAGATTCCAGACCTGCTTCTTCGATTGCCTTGGCAAAAGCGTCGATGTGAGCAAGAGTGAGCTTCGGTGGTGGGAATCTTTTCCACATCATAAACCTGCTTTACCAGCGGGAAGAAAGGCAGGGTTGCCACGTACATTCCTTCCTCCACCTTGGTCTGGCAGGCGAGGCAGGCCTTCAGTTCTCTGTCGCCCGCGATTCTGTAAATGGTAGCGCAGGCACCGCAGAAACCGTTGCGGCAGCCGCATCCGCGAACCAGCTGATAGCCGGCATATTCCATTGCACCCATGATGGTAAGGTTGGAGGGTACCTCATACTTCTTACCGAAACTTCACCCCCACAATCGTGGCGTTCTGCTGCAACTGGTGTTCCTATGCGGGCGCTGACCTGTCCGGCACAAACCGTCTCCAGTATCCCGCAAACGTGAAGATCATCCGCGTGCCCTGTTCCTGCCGTGTGAACCCCATGTTCATTCTCCGGGCATTCCAGAGAGGCGCGGACGGTGTGATCATCTGCGGATGCCATCCCGGCGACTGCCACTACACCACGGGCAACTACTACGCAAGACGCAGAATGACCATGCTCTTCTCCATGCTGGACTTTCTCGGCATTGAGCGGAACAGAACCCGCGTGGAATGGGTATCCGCTGCGGAAGGCGCAAAGTTTGCAGCTACCATGAACGATTTCGCGGAACAGATCACAAAGCTTGGTCCCAACCGCAGACTGGAGGACCTCAGATGCAGAAAGTAATGATCAATAAAGCAATAGAGCTTCTCACAAACGGAACCGTACAGAAGGTTATCGGCTGGCAGAAGGGCGAATTCGCATACGATATCACTCCCGCCGTATTCGAAACTGCGGAAGAGATCGAAAAGAATTTCGTGTACGACGATTTCTGCGGCGCGAATGTGTCCAAGTACGTGATGAAAGAACAGAAGAAGGATCCCGACGCAAAGATCCTCGTGTTCCTCAAGCCCTGCGATACATACTCCTTCAACCAGCTCACAGCTGAGCACCGCGTGAACCGTGAGAATGTGTACATCATCGGTATCCAGTGCGGCGGCAAGGCTGACGTAACCAAGATCAAATCCCTCGGCATCGACGGCATCACCGGCATCGAATCCGACGGGGACAACTACATCGTAAAAACCATCTACGGCGACGAAACCATCGCAAAGAAGGACGCTCTTGCGGAAAGATGCCTCACCTGTAAATCCAAGAAACTCACCGTATACGATGAAATCATCGGAGAAGACGGCGAAGAAATCGCTGACTGCGGCAGATTCGACCTGGTTGAAAAGCTGGAAGCCATGACCGCCGAAGAACGGTTCGAATTCTGGCAGGGCGAGCTTTCCCGATGCATCCGCTGCAATGCCTGCAGAAACGTATGTCCCGCATGCACCTGCGAACAGTGTGTATTCGACAACCCCAACTCCGGCATCGCACAGAAGGCGGCGGCTGACTCCTTTGAAGAAAAAATGTTCCACATCATCCGCGCGTACCACGTTGCCGGACGATGCACCGACTGCGGCGAATGTTCCCGCGTATGCCCCGAAAACATTCCGCTGCACCTGCTGAACCGCAAGTTCATCAAGGATATGAACGCCCTCTACGGCAGCCATCAGGCAGGCGAAACCGCCGAAGGCCGCCATCCTCTCATCAACTTCACCTACGACGACGCGGAACCCTCCGTTGTTCACGAAAGGGGGAACCACTGATGAAATACATCGCATATGAATCCATGGATGCCTTCTTCGCGGCTGCCGCCGAAAAGCTCCATGTATACGTACCCGTTGACACCGCGGAAGGCAAGTCCTCCTATATGCTGTGGAAGCCGGGCACCGCTGTGTCAAAAGCCCTCCATACCACCAGAAGCGCAAAGGATTTCTTCTTCCCCCAGACCGAAAATCTTGTGGAATTCAAGATGAACGGCAAGAATATCGAGATCATCGATCCCAGAAGCGAATACGAAGACTTCGCTGTGTTCGGCGTGAAAGCCTGCGACGTGAAGAGCTTCGAGATTCTGGACTCCGTTTATCTCACCGATCCCGTGGACTCCTACTACAAGGCAAGACGGGAACACGGTCTGATTTTCTCCATGACCTGCGCCCGTCCTTCCGAAACCTGCTTCTGCAGTGCGTTCGGCATTGATGCGGCTGCTCCTGCGGGCGATGTGGTCTTCACCGACACCGGAAAGGGTTACTGTGTGGAAGCCGGGACCGAAAAGGGCGGGAAGTTCCTTGAATCCCTTGGCGGAATTTTCACCGAAACCGATGCATCCGAACGGGAAGCCGCTCAGGCAAAGGTTCGCGCCATCGTGGATAAGCTGCCCCTCGGCAAGATCGGCACATCCGCATTCGGCGGCGGCAAGACGGAAGCGCTCTTCGACAGACCCGAATGGGAAGAACTGTCCGAAGCCTGCATAGCCTGCGGTACCTGCACCTTCGTATGCCCCACCTGCCAGTGCTACGACATCAAGGACTATGATACCGGTCACGGAATCAAGCGGTTCCGCTGCTGGGACTCCTGCATGTACTCCGACTTCACCAAGATGGCCCACGGCAATCCCCGTCTGACTCAGAAGGAACGGTTCCGTCAGCGGTTCATGCACAAGCTGGTGTACTATCCCGAAAACAATAACGGCACCTTCGGATGTGTTGGATGCGGCAGATGCCTTGCGTCCTGTCCCATTTCCATGAATATTGTCAAAGTAATGAAGAAGCTGACGGAGGGCGAAAACAATGACTAACGAAACCCTGATTCCTTATCTGGGTGTGGTGACGGACATCCGCATCGATACCCCCGATGTCAAGACCTTCCGGGTGCTGACTCCCGACGGTAAGAAGCCCTTCGACCATATGCCCGGTCAGTGCGCGATGCTCTCCATCCCCGGCGTGGGTGAAGCGATGTTCTCCATCACATCTTCTCCCACAAACACCGAATACATGGAATTCTCCATCAAGAAATGCGGTTGTCTCACCGACTGGCTCCATGCCATGGAAGTGGGTCAGCAGGTGTGCATCCGCGGTCCTTACGGCAAGCATTTCCCTGTGGAAGATGAGCTGAAGGGCAAGGATCTCTTGTTCATCGCCGGCGGTATCGGTCTTGCTCCCCTCAGATCCGTCATCAACTATGTCCGCGATAACCGTCGGAACTACGGCAGCGTACAGATCGTCTACGGTGCAAGATCGAAGGATGACCTCGTCGACTACAATGAAATCCTGACCGAATGGATGACCGACGACGGCGTGGAAGTCAACCTCACCATTGACCGGGAACAGGAAGGCTGGGACGGTCACGTGGGCTTTATTCCTGCATTCGTGAAGGAGCTGAATCCCGATCTGAAGAAGACCGTTCTCATGTGCGGCCCGCCGGTCATGATCAAATTCACACTTCAGGAACTGATGGATCTTGGCTTCCGGAAGACTCAGGTATACACCACCATGGAACTGAAGATGAAGTGCGGCATCGGCAAATGCGGCCGCTGCAACATCGGAGCCAAGTATGTGTGCAAGGACGGTCCCGTGTTCCGCTTCGACGAACTGGACCAGCTTCCCGACGAATATTGATATCATAAAATAACGGAGAACAACAATGGAAAATATGGTAAATGTATTCCTGTTTCGTTTACCGGCATATTGCATCTACCTCCGCCATGATCTGTTTATTGGTAAATCCGGAAAGATCCATTGCTCCCGAAGGACAGGTTAGTTGCGTCGAGTTCGGAAACACTGATTTTGTTATCTTACTTTTTGCCACAGTTTTCTCCCTATTTTATCGTTTGCAGCAATAATATAACAAATCACGCTTCTGAAAGGAATTCTTAAAATGTTATATCAGTCATATCCGTATCGATAACAAAGGTATGGATTTACAAACAGTAAACGCCCGTATATACCTTTTCGTACAGGCACATACGGGCGTTCGTTGTTGCGGTCAAAAATTACGATACCGGTTCCGTTCCCGGAAGGCTGTATGCCGCATAAACCGCAAATCCCGCACAGACGACTTGATATCGCCGATGCGGGATTCACAGTTATATGAGGATATGAGGACAAGCAAACAAAGAGGCGGATTCTGCCGTTATTTTTCCTGGTCAATTCGGATATTCCGGAAATAGATCAGCAGATTCAGACTTACCAGTACAAGATTCAGAATATACACCGCCAGAACAAAGGAATAATTCCCGGAGAGAATCTTCGCGGTAATACCGGCAAGATATCCCGACATGATGAGCAGAATGAAAAACGGACTCATCCCTTTCGCCGTGCGGGAACGATAATTATTGACAACACTGATCGGCCACGAAAAACCAAAACATACAAGCATAACGGTTTCAAAAATTGCGGACATAGATACGCTCCATCCATAAAACTTCAGACTCAGCCTTGACTTCCGCCTGTGCCTAT
>JAFQWY010000071.1 GCA_017407225.1 Clostridia bacterium
AGAGCGAATACCTTGGTACCGGGAGAACCTGCAGTACCGAAGGACCTGAACCAGTCAGCACCGTTGAGGATGATCTGAGCGATGTTAGCGTAGGTTTCTACGTTGTTTACAATGGTAGGCTGACCCCAGAGACCCTTAACTGCAGGGAACGGAGGACGGGGACGGGGTTCACCGCGGTTGCCTTCAACGGAGGTAAGGAGAGCAGTTTCTTCACCGCATACGAACGCACCGGCACCCAGACGGATGTGGAGGTCGAAGTTGAAGCCGGTACCCAGAATGTTTTCGCCCAGCAGACCGTATTCACGAGCCTGGTCGATAGCGATCTGGAGTCTCTTAACTGCGATGGGATATTCAGCACGAACGTATACCCAACCTTCGTCAGCGCCGATCGCGTAAGCTGCGATAGCCATAGCTTCAACTACTGCGTGGGGGTCACCTTCCAGAACGGAACGGTCCATGAATGCGCCCGGGTCACCTTCGTCGGCATTACATACAACGTACTTCTTGTCGGAAACGGAAGCCTTTGCGAACTGCCACTTACGACCGGTGGGGAAACCGCCGCCGCCGCGTCCGCGGAGACCGGAGTCAAGGATGGTCTTGATAACGTCATCGGGAGTCATTTCCTTCAGAACCTTAGCAAGTGCGAAGTAACCGTCCATAGCGATGTATTCATCGATTTCTTCGGGGTTGATTACACCGCAGTTACGGAGAGCAACTCTCTTCTGCTTCTTGTAGAAGGTAGTGTCGCTGAGGGAAACCTGAACGTCTTCTTCGGTTTCGTTCTTGTCGCCGGTGTCATTGTAAACAAGGCGTTCAACGATACGGCCCTTGAGGAGGTGTTCGGAAACGATTTCCGGAACGTCGTCAACGGTAACCATGGAGTAGAAGGTGCCTTCGGGATACACGATCATGATCGGACCCAGAGCGCAGAGACCGAAGCAGCCGGTCATAACGATCTTGACTTCTTCGTCGATACCCTTCAGTTTCAGCTCTTCAGCGAGCTTGTCAGCGATTGCACGGCTGTTAGAGGAAGTACATCCGGTACCGCCGCAAATCAGTACATGAGAACGAATCATACAGTTTATTCCTCCTAAAAGTTAGATCTGGCTTGCACCGATGGTGTATTCGGTTACAGGAGCGCCGCCCTTGATGTGCTTTTCGATGATTTCCTTTGCCTTTTCAGCAGTCATCTTCACGTAGGTGACCTTTTCCTTATCCTTTTCGAATACTTCCACAACGGGTTCGTACTGGCAGATGCCGATACAGCCGGTCTGGGTAACGGTAACCTTATCGGAAATGCCGGCTTCGGAAACGCCTTCAACGAAAGCGTTGAGAACCGGACGTGCGCCTGCTGCGATACCGCAGGTAGCCATACCAACTACGATACGGATATCACCGCTGGAGGTACGTACAGAAACCTTGTTCTGCATTTTAGCCTTGATGGCCATGAGTTCTTCGAGAGACTTCATAATATAATTCCTTTCCTGTTGGTTGATTATGTTATTTTCTGATAATCGTTGGGTAAAGGTGTGTCATTCAGCACTGCCGGAACGGACTTCCTCATACTGCTCTGCCAGATAACCGCCGATCCATTCCAGGATATCGGGTTCGTTCAGGGGAATTTCATCGCCCAGCATCGCCTTCAGTTCCGCGCAGGAGAGCCGCACTTCCCTGCCGTCGATCACGTGGGAGAAGGTGAAATTCACGTCGGGGGAACCCTGGATCAGAGTCTTCACGGTTTCGATCATGTCCCCGAGAGGAACAAAATCGATGTGAGTCCTGTCAAACACCGCCGTGGTAGTGGTGCCGTGGTTCTCACTGACGGATTCGTGCACGGACTCCACTTTCACATATCCGCCGGTCATTTCGGCAAGCATGGTCAGAAACGGGATTCCCAGCCCGACCTTTCTCGTCTTTCTGGTAGTGAAAAACGGGTTGGTCAGCTTCTGAACCTGTTCTTCCGTCATGCCGCAGCCGTTATCGGTTACGGAAAAGGTGAGCCACACGCCATCTTCGATCAGGGAAACCGTAATCTCCGATGCACCGGCGCGCACCGAGTTCATGGTGATGTCGAGGACATACAGAGATAATTCATCCATGGTTTTCTCCCTTTCCAAGCAGATAGTCGATCAGCGCGTTCCGCACTTTGGACGAAGAATAGGGTTCGTCGTCCAGTTCCACGGAGAAGCCGCCTTCGGAGATATCCCAAAGATAATGGGCATCGGACGATACGGCACGCGCAAGGTTTTGAATGACGGGGTATTTTTCCCGGTATTCGGCATCGGAGTCTCCGTCGTTCAGTTCATACGCCGTGAACACGGGATCCTCCTCGGGGAAGGTACCCAGCATGGCGATGATGCCGTTGGACGGACGGTCGATATGTGCGGGATAGCATACGCCGCCCCGCTTCAGCACTTCGTGGAATGCTTCCTCGATGGAAAGGAACGCCGCATTCAGGAGAAGGTCGTCCTCCTCGCCGATGATCTCGTCGTTTTCATCGAGAATGTGCTGATTGCCGAAAATCTCGGGCTTGTTTTTGATTTTGGGCCGTCTTTCCTCAATATACCGGTCAAATTCCATGGCGTCTTCCAGTTCGCGGAACAGGCACACAACGTGCACATCCTCCGCCGTGGTCAGCTCCATGCCCGGAACCGGGACAATCCCCAGTTTTTTCGCCTGCTTGAAGAAGGCGGGGCAGTTTTTCGAGGAATTGTGGTCGGTCAGCGCAACGATGTTCAGCCCGTTGACAACAGCCATGCCGGCAATGTTGGCGGGAGTCATTTCGTCGTCGCCGCAGGGGGAAAGACAGGAATGAATGTGAAGATCGCAGTTATACTTTGTCATGACAGTTCATGAATCATGACGCAGAGCTCGTACGCAGACTTGTCGGAGGACAGAACGGTGATACCGTTGTCAATCGCCGCAATCAGCGCGTCGGGGAGAAGCTCCACATTTTCCGCCAGGATTACCGCAGACGCTTCCGTGAGGCTTGCCACCGCGATCACATTGGTGTTTGCCATAATGGTGATCCACAGATTGTCGAATTTCACACGGCTCATGGCACGGCTGAGAAGATCTCCGCAGTACACGCCGTCAAATTCCTTAGCCACATCCCCGCATACCACTTTCAGGGAGAGCTTTTCGCAAAGCTGGGAAATAGTCATCGGTTATTCCTCCGCGTCATTTTCTCTGCGGTCTTTGATGGCCGCGATCTTGTCCAGCACCGACTTGTCCTTGTGCTGCTCCAGATACTTGTGGAACAGCATCCGCAGAATCACCGTGCACTCATCCGCCGTGGTTTCGCCCTTGACAATGTCTTCGGCAAAGGCCATGCAGGTGGGAGCACCGCAGGATCCGCAGTCGATACCGGGAAGGGTATCCGCAATGGATACGATGTCGCTCATCATCCGCCGTGCTTCCTTTCTGTCGTCCGAAAGCTGATTGGGCAGATACTCGATTTCGTTCACATTGAAGAATTCGTCGGGGATCCACTCACTTGCGGGACGGTTGGGAGATACGGGGAGATAGCGTTTGAGAGCCTGTAATCTTGCCTGCGCGATGTAGGGATTGGTGACCGTCATGGCACCGCCCACGCATCCGCCGTCACAGGCGTTCAGCTCAACGAAATCGAGGCTTGTGATATCGGAGTTATCGATCTGATCCAGAACCCGGATGCAGTTTTCGATACCGTCCGCGGCAAGATACCGTTCGTTGAAAGTAGCCGAGGATTCACCGCCGGTGGAAGCCCAGCCGATGCCGATCATGCCGGATTCGGTGGTTTCCGCAGGTTCGTCGTTCTCGTGCTTCTTCATTACGTCCAGAAGAGCGAAGTAAACGTCCCCCATGGACACCACAGCGTCGATATAGTTGCGCTCACCGGCACAATCATTCTTCACGTAGCTGACCTTTGCCGGGCAGGGGGAGATGAACACAATCCCGATGTCGTCGTCGGTCAGTTCCGGATGCTCGGATTTCGCCTTTTCCCTTGCCAGTTGGGCTGCGATATCGATGGGCGGAAGAATCGGCATGACATTTTCACAGAGGTAAGGATAGTTCGTGCTGATAATCCGGGAGATCGCGGGGCAGGCGGAGCTGATTACCGGTTTTTTGATATCTTTTCGTTTAACATACATTCTTGTGTAGGCCGACACAAGTTCTGCGGCGCAGGCGACCTCGAACACATCGTCAAATCCGATATCACGGAGACCGTGAAGGATATATCCGATATTGTCCATATTGTCGAACTGACCGTAGAGAGAAGGAGCCGGAAGGGCTACCTTGTACTTGAAGCGGTCCAGACACTCGAGTGTATCGTGAGTCGCTTTTTTGGCCTTGTAGGGGCACACTTTGATACATTCACCGCAGTCGATGCAGCGATTGGAATCAATGACCGCGTGTCCGTCACGGATGCGGATTGCTTCCGTGGGACACCGTTTCAGGCAGGTCGTGCAGCCTTTGCATTTGCTGACGTCCAGCGAAACGGAATGTTTATATTCGGTTGCCATTTACACCTCCGTGCGGAACAAACGATGAAGATCCTTCCGCCAGGCAATGTACCTTCATCAAAGGCTGACTTTCATCGTAATGGTCGTGCCGACACCGACTTCCGTGTCAATGTGCATGTAGTCGGTATACTTTTTCATGTTGGGAAGACCCATACCTGCGCCGAAGCCCAGGGAGCGGATGTTTTCTCTTGCCGTGGAATAGCCTTCCTGCATGGCAAGTTCAACATTCGGGATACCGGGACCGCGGTCGCTGAGCACGATCACGATTTCGTCATCAAGAACCTCAACATCGGCGGTTCCGCCATCGGCGTGAATCACCATGTTGATTTCACCCTCGTACATCGCAATGGAAACCTTACGGATCACATCCGGCGGAAATCCCAGCTGGCGCAGTTTTTTCTTCACCATAACAGATGCTTCACCGGCGGAAGAAAAATTCTCGCCGTCAACATCAAAGTGGAACTTAATCGTATCAGACATCAGAACCTCCTCTGCCCAAACCCTGTGAGTAGAGAATTCCACTCGCTTCGTAAGCGCGCAGATTGGACTGCATCACAACGATACCGCATTCCCTTGCCAGCTCGACCATGTCCTCAGTGGGAGTCTTGCTTCTCACAAATACCACGCAGACCATATCCATCATATTGGCGGTGCGGATCACCTGTGAGTTGATGAGACCGGTAACGAGCACGCCCTGATCCTTCACGAATGCAAGCACATCGCTCATCATATCGCTGCAGCAGGCGGAAATGACCTCATGTCCGAGGTTTTCCTCTCCGCAGAGCACTTCGGCTCCAAGGTAATCTCTTATTTCACTGATTTTCATGTTTACTCCATTCTGCCGTTGCGGCAGTATCATGTATCACATACGAAACTTTCCCGCATGGGCGGGTGGGGCAGCTTCTTACTTGTACTTTGCGAGAATACCTTCCATCATGCTGGGTTCCAGACGGCCGTATACGTCTTCACCGATGGTGAGAACGGGAGCAAGACCGCAGGCGCCGATGCAGCGGGTAGCGTCCAGGGAGAACTTCAGGTCTTCGGTGATGCCGCCGTTCGGGATACCGAGGAGCTGTTCCAGCTTGTCCATGATGAGACCGGAGCCCTTAACGTAGCAGGCAGTACCGAGACATACTGCAACGGGATGAGTTCCCTTGGGATTGAGAAGGAACTGTGCGTAGAAGGTTACAACGCCGAATACTTCGGAGTAGGGGATGTCGAGAGCAAGTGCGATGTGACGCTGAACTTCTTCGGGCAGATAGCCGTAGATGTCCTGTGCCTTCTGAAGAATGGGCATGAGGCAGCCAGCCTGATCCTTGTGAGCAGCGATAACTGCATCAAGAGCAGCAAGCTGTTCTTCGGTACCCTTGAAGGCAACGGTTGTCATGGGTTTTTTCATAGAGCTTTATCCTCCTGAGATGAATAATGAGAAATATTTATAAAAAATTATTTCGCGCAGTATTTTTCGATGGCGTCGGCAGCGCCTTCCAGGTAATCGTTTTCCATCAGTTCGATGATGCCGCGGTCAATGAGAGCGGACAGCTTTTCGTCGATGGGCATTCTCGCCAGCAGATCGATGCCGTACTGAGCGCAGACTTCCTCCGCCTTGGACTTGCCGAAGACGTTGATTTCCCTGCCGCAGTCGGGGCACTTCACGAAGGACATATTTTCCACCAGACCGATTACCGGGATGTTCATCAGCGCAGCCATGTTCACAGCCTTGCCGACGATCATGGATACCAGATCCTGAGGAGTGGTTACAATAATGATGCCGTCCAGCTTGATGGACTGGAATACGGTCAGCGGAACGTCGCCGGTTCCCGGAGGGCAGTCGATGAACATATAGTCAACGTCGCCCCAGATCACATCGGTCCAGAACTGCTTTACGGTACCTGCGATCACGGGACCTCTCCATACAACGGGACGGGTTTCTTCTTCCAGCAGCAGGTTCACGGACATCATCTTGATGCCGGTCTTGGTGGAGAGAGGAAGGAGACCGTCGCCGGTGGACATTACATCGCCCTTGGTGGCAAATGCCTTGGGGATGGAGGGACCGGTTACGTCTGCGTCAAGGATCGCGACCTGATTGGCGCGTCTCTGCATGATGGTTGCCAGCATGGAGGTTACGATGGACTTGCCTACGCCGCCCTTGCCGGAAACAACGCCGATTACATGCTTGATGTGGGAATCCTTGTGAGGAGCATCATAGGTGGGAGTTCTGGACGAACAGTTCGCCTTACAGGTAGAACAGTCATGTGTGCACTCGGAGGGTGTTTCCTGGGTGCATTCCTTATTTTCAGCCATATCTATAATAATTCCTTTCATATATATTTAGTCAGCGCAGAGGAAAACACGGTTATATTTATCAAATGTAAAGCGCGCAAAAAACACCTCTGCGTGTTCCTAATAATTATATAACAAACAGCCGCAAAATACAAGAGATTATGCGAGATTCCTTTGATTTTTCCGAGATTTTTTCACTGTTTTCACACGGTAAAAAAGCGCATCTTCTCCATGGACTCCGTAAACAGGAAGTACAGGAAGAAAATGCGCCGAAAAAACTGTTAACGCTGTGTATTATTCACGTTTTTTACACGATGACATTTCACAAATTCAAAAAACGCCAGAAGAATTCCCGCCGGAATCAGTGCGGCTCCGAGACAGAGAAGACTGCCCTGCCATGAGAGATGCGCGGTCAGAAGCAGCAGCGGAATCAGGAGTGCCGAGGCCAGGGCAAAGGACACATATGCCGTGTTGATCCGTCCCGGGCGGAACAGGCTTCCCTTCTTCATGATGCCGCAGGAAGTAATCAGTCCTGCCAGAATCAGCGAGCAGCAGAGGAACAGCAGTCCGTCGCTGTCGGTTCCGGCAATCTTTGCAAGCCAGCCGTACAGAATCGCAGCCCCTGCAGTGAGAACGCCCCAGAGAATCCCGATCAGAACGGGCGGAAGAATCCCGCGCAGTGCCGGTTTTCTCTCTTCCGTGTCATCATCCTCATCCGGCTGATGTTTCCGTGCAAGACGGGGGCGGATTCTTTCTCCTTTTCCGTATTCGAAAGCCATCACAAGAACCGCCGCAAAATCAAACAGCAGACCCCACGCCAGAATATGCACCGGCGACAGCATGGCAACGGGCAGGAAAACAGAGACCAGCATGAGAAGCAGACGGGCACTCTGCGCCGCAGTCAGATACAGTTTGGCGGATTCCACGTTTTCCATCGCCTGTCGGGATGCGTAAACCGCACGGATCACACCGTCCATGCCGCCGAACCGGGCTTCCGTTCCGGTCTTTTCCGGGTACACCACCATCACGGAACGTCCGGACAGCACCCCGGAAACCGCACGCACAGGCGAATCCGCCACCGCACAGCCCACATCCGCCATGGCAATCACGGATGCATCCCGGATCTTCCGACCCACAGCGGCAACACATCCGCCGTTTTTCCGTTCACTCCCCATGAGAATCTGCATCACACCGGCATATGCCTGTGCCGGGTGCTCCAGTCCGGAGAATGAAACAATCACGCCGCGCGGAGCATCCCGGAAGGTGTCGTCCGTGACTTCCGCAGCCGCTATGATTTTTGTTCTCTTATCAAACAGTCCCAGCCGGTGACAATAGTACAGATCTGCTTCCGGCTCTTCCGTAAACAGAACGGGACAGATCCCGTCGCGATACAGAAATTCCACATTTTCCGCCGCGTTTTTCTCCCATTCCTGGGACACGGCAAGGAATCCCGCAAACGTCATGTATTCCGTCAGCACCGTTACCCGGTTCAGCTGCTGGAACGGCGAAATTCTGTGCGCAACTGCTGTCACACGGGCTCCGGCAAATTCCAGTCCGGCACATTGGGTGTAAATCTCCCGGCGCATCTCATCCGTGATGGGCACCGGTCCGTCCGGAGTTTCCGCCATGGTGCAGGCACGGAGAACCGCATCGATTTTTCCGCAGGCCGCACAGATCACTTCCCCGTTCTCAACGATGAGGGAAATGTGCAGACCCGCCGTTTTGCTGCAGGCATCCATGTGATCCAGCATGGAACAGCCGAATTCCACGGGCTGACCTGTCTTCCGGGCATAAGCATCGGCACCGCGGAGCAGATACCCTGCCGTTTCCGATGCCTCCTGCGACTTGGCATCCGCACCGGCGAGACTGCGGTTATCCGCTGCGGCTGCTGCCATGGCAAGATTCAGAAGCCTGCCGGCTGAGGGAGTGCCGCCGCCGTTCTTCACGCAGTATCCGGTTTTCTTTTCATCCAGTTCGGCAAACACGCCGCCTGCACGGTAGGCACACAGCTCCATCCGCCCGGATTTGAAATAGGAAGATCCGCAGAAAACAATCTTCGTAATTCCCGCCATGTGTTCCAGCTCCGACGGTTCCCGGATCACCGAGCGCGGTTTCTCGGCCGCACCTGCAATATGATCCTTCGGCCGTCCGGATCTGCTGGATGTTCCCGCGGACCGGCGTTCGGCCCCGGAAGCACAGTCACGCACCGTCACCGCAATGATGATGGTGCCGATCATGGTCAGAAACTCACTCATGGCGGCAGCTGCCATTGCCATGGTGCTGAGAAACACATCGATCAGCTCCGGACCGTCCCCCACAGTCATGGAAAGTGCCGTGATAATCAGTACACACGCCAGCATGACAAGGGAGGTATTCCGGCTTCGCTTGGACAGGGACTCCACCATGGGCAGCTGACCCACGGGTTCGATTTCAATACCGCCCTGTTTCATGGCAATGAGAGTATGTCCTCCCACAGCCGTAGCCGCGATTCTCAGCGAACCGCTCAGCACACGGGACCCTGCAAACACACAGTTGGAGCGGTATTCACAGGGCACCTCGCCGCCTGCGGATTCCGTGGCAATCACGGTGTCAAATTTATGTACGGGTTCCTTGTTCTCCGTGATGCCGCGCTCGTCAACCAGGGAATCCTCCCCGGTCACAACACGGCCGTCACAGGGAACGGTATCCCCTTCTTCCAGGTATACAATATCCCCGGCCGCAATTTCCCCTGCCGGAACAAGACAGACACGCCCTTCCCGGATAACGGATGCCACAGGGATTTTTTCCTTTGCCATATCCTCCAGAATCCTGTTGGCACGGACAAAGGTAATGGTTCGCAGAATTCCTCCCACAAGAAGAATTCCGGCAATCAGTCCCGCTTCCGCTCCGCGCTCAAACATGGCGGCTGCGGCAGCACTGACGAGAAGCAGAAGAGTGGCAAGATCAAACACGGCTGCGGCAGCAATCTCCCCTGCGGAGGCATGCTTTACCCTCCACACGGAATTTGCGCCCCATTTTCTCCGGTTCCGGCGCACCCGTTCCCCGCTCAGACCTTTATACAGGTCGCTTCCCAGCAGTCCGAGGACTTTTTCTTTTTCCAAGAGATGCCAGTCATTCCTGTTTTTCATAAAGCCCCCGATATCTAAGAACCGTCAGCTTCAGACACGGACAGCGATCACACCGTCTTCCGCATCCACGGTGACGGACTGCAGATTTCCCCGTGCCGCGATGAGAGCCTCGGCCAGTTTGTCTTCGATTTCAGTCTGGATGTACCGTCGCATATTCCGGGCACCGAACTTCTGGGAATAGGATTTTTCCGCCACGGTATTCCGGCATGCCTCGGTAAAGGTCACGGCAATGCCCTTCTTTTCCAGCACGGAAGCGAGATCGGACAGCATCAGATCCGCGATATAGAGGAAGTTGTCCTTTGTCAGAGAATTGAAGGTAATGATCTCGTCCACGCGGTTGATGAACTCGGGACGGAGGAATTCTTCCAGAGCCTTCCGGGTTTTGTCTTCAACCATCGCGGTGGGAGAATCCGCAAATCCCGCCTTTGCCTGGGCGTAAGTACTGCCGGCATTGGTAGTCATCACGATGATGGTATTGGTAAAGTCCACCTGCTTGCCGTGGGAGTCGGTGATGATGCCGTCGTCCAGAATCTGCAGGAGGATATTCATCACGTCAGGGTGTGCCTTCTCGATTTCATCGAAGAGCACCACGGAGTAGGGTCTCCGTCTGATTTTCTCGGTCAGCTGTCCCGCATCGTCGTAGCCCACATATCCGGGAGGGGAACCCACGATTCTGGATACGGAGAACTTATCCATGAACTCGGACATATCCAGCCGGATCAGGGAATCGGGCGCGGAGAACAGATCGTTTGCCAGCACCTTCACCAGCTCCGTCTTGCCCACGCCTGTGGGACCGGCGAAAATGAAGGATACGGGCTTTCTCTTATAGGTCACGCCGGTTCTGGAACGTCTCACGGCACGTGCAACGGCATTCACCGCCGCATCCTGTCCGATAATCCGGGCACGGAGTCTTTCGTCCAGCCTCTCCAGCTTTTCGTATTCGCTCTCGGCGATGTTGGAGGCAGGGATACCAGTCCAGATTTCGATGACGTCGGCCAGGTCGGATTCCTTCATCCGCACATTGCCGCAGATCCGGTTCAGCTCATCCAGACGGTTCTCGATCCGCATTTCCTCGGCGCGCAGTTCCGCCAGACGGGCATATTTTCTCTCAAGCTCGGAGGAATCCCCCTGCTGGGCACCGGTATTGATTTCGGCTTCCAGCTCGGTGCGTTCCTTTTCCACAGTAACCTTCCGGTCTGCAAGCTCGTGCCGTTCCCCGATTTCGGGAGTATGCACCGCGATGTGCGCCGCCGCTTCGTCGATCAGGTCGATAGCCTTGTCGGGCAGGTACCGGTCGGTGATGTACCGCTCGGACAGAGCAGCTGCGGCTTCCAGCAGTGCGGGCGCGATCTTCACGCCGTGGTAGTCTTCGTAATATCCCTTGATGCCCGCCAGAATCTCCACGGTTTCCGCCACAGACGGCTCATTGACCATCACGGGCTGGAAGCGTCTTTCCAGAGCGGTATCCTTTTCGATATATTTCCGGTATTCGGTAAGGGTGGTGGCGCCGATGATCTGGATCTCGCCCCGGGACAGTGCGGGCTTGAGAATGTTCGCCGCATTCATGGAGCCTTCCGCGTCCCCCACACCCACGATGTTGTGAACCTCGTCGATGACCAGAATCACGTTTCCCTTCTGCTTCACGTCGTTCAGAAGTCCCAGCACGCGGGATTCAAACTGTCCCCGGAACTGGGTTCCCGCAACCAGCGCAGTCAGATCCAGCAGGCAGACATCGTGATCCTTCAGACGGTAGGGTACTTTGTTTTCCGCAATCCGCATGGCAAGAGCCTCCGCAATGGCGGTTTTGCCCACGCCCGGCTCGCCGATGAGACAGGGATTGTTCTTCTGGCGGCGGCAGAGAATCTGGACAACACGTTCCAGTTCACGGTCCCGTCCCACGATTCTGTCCAGCTTGCCGTCACGGGCTCTCTGGGTCAGATTGGTGCAGTAATTTGTCAGGAACTTGTATTCCGGCTCTTCGGAGTTCTCTCCGTCGTTCTTCTTCGATTTCTTTTCCCGTTCCTTACGGGCCTTGTCTCCGTCCCCCATGAGCTTGGAGAAATTGAACAGGGGCGCCTTCCCCATGTCCTCGCCCAGCTCCAGATCCCCGGAGTCAATCATCGCCTGCATCTGGTCGTTCAGGCGTTCGATGGTTTCGGTATCCATCCCGGTCTGGGCAATAATATCGTCCAGGGGTTTGATACCCAGCTCCTTGGCACACTTGATGCAGAAGCCTTCCTGTTTGTCTTCGCCGTTCTGCAGGCTGCGCACGAATACGACGGCAACCCGCTTATGGCATCTTGAACACATAATCATAATGGTCTTGCTGTACTTTCTATAAATAATGTATTTTTATAATTTGGAGGAATTGCTGCCGTACCGGAGTGTCAGAAATCGATTCCGACAGCATCGATGAGTTTTTCGAGCAGATTGTGCTTCATAAGGAAGCTGCAGATTTTCGCGTCTTCCACCACATCACCGCCGAACAGGTTGGGATCGATGGCACCGAGGGCGGTTACGAAAGAGGAAAGGAGCGTCGCCAGCAGGAATACCACAAGGAACGCTTCCGCCGCACCGAACACAAAGCCGAAAAACATATTGGCGCCTCTCAGTGTGGGCAGCTTGAAAATCAGATCAAGGAGTGCGGTAATCAGAGTAAGCACCAGATAAGCGGCAACAAATATCAGAATGAAGGAACCGACATAAGAAATGAGACTGGAAGTAGGTTCCGCAATCTTCACAGCAAATTCATGGACAACGCCTTCCGTTGTGGCACTCAGCCCTCTCAGCTGTTCGGAGAAGGAATCCACCGCAATGCCGTACCGGTCGAGAATATCGGTAAACGGCTTGGGGAGATCGGATGCCAGCCGGTCCAGGTTGAACATATCGGTTTCCGTATCAAAGGCGAGGGATTTCAGTGTTTCAAAAATCCCCTCCGTGATCTTGTTCAGCAGATACTTGTTGTGGAACCAGCTGCTGAGCATGGGAGTGTAGGCATACGATACAAACAGGGATGCCACCGTACAGCCAAGTCCCATAATGGAGCGTATAAAGCCGCGGCTTGTTCCTGCCCATATGATAACCACAGCGGTCAGCAGAATGATTGCGTCAATGGCAAAACTCACAGGTAGTCACCTCCGGTGATAGTATTGAAATATAATAAAGATCAGTCGTCAAAAGCGGTATACGCGGCGGATTTGCCGCAGATGATGGCACTGTCCGAAGCCGGAAGCACGGTAAGAATGTCGCTCACCTCCGGTTTATGGAGTTCTTCCTCCCCTGCCTCATTCACGGCAATCACGGCGTCAGGGGTACGGATATAGGCAACGACATCATCGGGATCGGGAGAAGCATAGACACCGGTGACGCGCATTTCCGCCACACTGTCGTACAGAAGTTCTCCCCGTGTTCCCACTGCGATAATGCGGTTTTCCGTGCCAAGGGTATTGACCTGACCGGCACAGACCACGGATTCACCGCCGTCAGAAGCATATTTCAGCTGCATTCCCGAGAAGGAACAGCCTTCCAGACTGATGCCGGAATAATCATAGGCGTAAATGCCGTTGTCACACAGCACAAGGAAGCTGTCCTCATAGGAGAATACATCCAGCGGCATGGTGTGCTCATACACCAGTTTCGTCAGCGGTTCGCTCCGCCCAGTCATGCAGATTTCAATCTCACAGTTGAAATCCGTATCGGACGGAACCGCGGAGACAATGAGAATATAGGTACCGTCCGGGGACAGTGCGGCATCCAGAACGTAGTTTTCCTTGTAAATGCTCATGGTTCTGTTGAAAGCGGCGTTGAACACATCCACCACATACCGTGTTTCCCGGGAACGGGTCACAAGGATGCAGGATCCGTCGTCTCCGATATCCCCGGCCATGATTCTGCCGTCCGTTTTCCGCTCCACGATCCGGGTCAGCTGATTGTAGATGGAATATCCGGTTCCGCCCAGGTCATAGGCAAGCAGATATTTTTCCGACGGAACCAGCACGGGATCGGCATAGTTCATGTCGTCGGAAATCAGATTGATGCCGCCCGTGTCGTAATACAGATAGCTGTCACCGTCACAGGCCGAAACACCGCCGCGGAACAGCGCAAACGTCATGGAATCACTTCCGTTGTAGACGATTTTCGTAAAATCGCCGCTTCCGGGAACGGACACCGCCGAAAAATCCCGGATCAGGTATTTCAGGTTCTCATAGGTCACATATTCGCCGAAAAATGCCATGATGCAGATCAGATACAGCATCAGGAGCACCATGAACAGAATCCCGACCACGGTGTATTTTTTTGATATTTTATAGTAGTAGCGGTTGATCTGGGGCGTAATCCGTCCGGCGACGGAAACCGCAGTCTCTTCCGGCTGTTCTCTGCGGGGCATATCATTACCTCGGGTTATAGTATAATTCTTTCAGATTGTTTTCAGTCCAGTTTCCAGGAAATTTCCCGGTCGTAGGTCACATCGTTCAGGTACAGTCCGTCCGCAGGGGCGGTTTTTCCGGCGGCACACCGGTCGCGCTTTTCCAGAATCCGTACCATATCACCGGGATCCATGGTTCCGCGGGCACAGTCCGCGAGGGTTCCCGTGATAATCCGTACCATATTATAGAGGAAACCGTCGGCGCGAACCCGGAGCATCAGTTCCCGTCCCTCCCTGACAACCGACAGGGATTCAACAGTGCGCCGTGCATCCTCAATCTTCGAGCCGGATGCCATGAAGGATGTGAAGTCGCGGTACCCGATCAGGCAGGACGCCGCTTCGTTCATGCGGCAGAGACCCTCTTCGGTGACGGGATGCTTCAGATGCCATGCCCGTCCGGTGAGAAAGGGATCGGCAGCCACGGTGTCGTACATACGGTAGATATACTCCTTGGACACCACCGAATACCGGGGATGGAAGTCATCCGGGACCTCACACTCTCCTGCCACGGCAATATCTTCGGGCAGAAACCGGGACAGTGCACGGTGAACCTTCCCCACGGGAATTCTCAGCCAGTCGTCCGGATGTTCTCCCGCAGGCTCCGCGGTACAGCAGAAGCCCAGGGCATGAACCCCCGCATCGGTACGGCTGCATCCGGTGATTTTCATATCCCTTCCAAAGCAGGAGGAAACAGCGGATGTCAGCGACCCCTGAACCGTTCTCACATCGGGCTGGTACTGGTATCCCATGAAGTCCCGCCCGTTATACATGATTTTCAGAAGCAGCTTCATCTTACACATTCAGCCCGTACAGGGGAATCCAGATGTTGCAGCAGACCACAGCCGCGCCCAGCAGCACAATGCATCCCACGAAAATCCAGTCCTTGGGGGAGGATTTCAGCACGTTCATCCGGGTACGTCCGTTTCCGCCGGTATAGCAACGGCACTCCATCGCAGTCGCCAGCTCATCGGCACGCCGGAACGCGGAGATGAACAGGGGGATGAGAATGGGCACCAGCGCCTTTGCACGCTTCACGAGGCTTCCAGTGGTGAAATCGGCACCTCTTGCGGTCTGGGCGTTGATGATTTTCTGGGTTTCATCGATGAGGGTGGGAATGAACCGCAGAGCGATGGTCATCATCATGGAGAACTCATGCACCGGTACCCTGATCTTCTTCAGGGGGGAGAGAAGCTGTTCCAGACCGTCGGTGAGCGCAAGGGGCGTGGTGGTATAGGTCATGAACACGGAGGTTGCCGCGATGAGAAGCATGATGCGCAGCACGATCAGCACCGCATTGATGATGCCCTCCAGATATATCTTCACCGGTCCCAGCTGAAGGAGAAGGGTGTCCCCGGTCATCCAGAAAATGTTGATTACCGCCGTGAACAGAATCACGAACAGCAGCGGTCTGAGGGAGCGCAGGATCAGCTTCGGGGAAATGCCTGTCATTCCGATGAACACGAAGGCCGCCGCCGTCAGAAGAATGAACGCGGATGCGCTCTTCGCAAGAAAAATGACCACAATATAAAGAAGGGCGATGATGATTTTTGCCCGGGGATCCAGCCGATGGACGAGGGAATTCCCTTCCACGTACTGCCCGAACGCAATGTCAGATTTCATATGCTATCCTTTTCCGATACAGGTCAGACCTGTTTTTCTTCCTTGATCCGGGGACGGGGAGTCTTCATAAACTCCTCGATCATCCCCGCCGCGTAGTCAACGGTGTAAATGTCCTCGCCGATGTCGATGCCCTGATCCCGGAGCGCGGACGCCACACGGGTGATCTGGGGCACGTCAAGTCCCACGGCAATCAGCTCTCGGTACTCGGAAAACACATCGGCGCAGGGCTTGTGCATGAGAACACGGGAGTTGGCCATCACCACAACGTCGTCGCAGTACATGGCCATATCCTCCATGCTGTGGCTGACGATGATGACGGTGGTTCCCGATGCCCGGGAAAACTTCTTGATGCCGCCCAGAATGTCCCGTCTGCCGGAGGGGTCAAGTCCCGCCGCCGGCTCGTCCAGAATGAGAATTTCCGGATTCATAGCGATAACTCCGGCAAGTGCGGCACGTCTTTTCTGACCGCCGGACAGCTCAAAGGGGGATTTTTCCAGATATTTTTCGGGCAGACCCGCAAATTCCGCGGATTTCTTCACTCTTTCGGCCAGCTCGTCCCCTGTAATACCCATGTTCTTCGGGCCGAAGGCAATATCCTCGCCCACGGTTTCCGCGAACAGCTGATATTCCGGATACTGCATCACCAGACCTGCACGGAACCGCACGTCCCGGATCTTCTTCGGCTCCGCCCAGATGTTCACGCCGTCCAGGATCACTTCGCCTTCGTCGGGCTTCAGCAGACCGTTGAGCAGCTGCACCAGTGTGGATTTTCCGCTTCCGGTGTGCCCGATGAGCCCGGTGATTCCGCCGCCCTCAATGGTCAGGGAGACATTGTCCAGAGCCTTCGTTCCTCCCGCCACCGCCTTGTTGTAGGTGAAGGAGACGTTTTTCAGTTCAATCTTTGCCATGCCGTCACACCCCTTTCTTCGCGCGGATTGCCTTTGCGATCACTGCCGCACATTCCGCAGGGTCGAACACATCCAGCGGCACATCCAGCCCCGCCTTCCGCATCATGTACAGAAGCTCCGTGGTCTGGGGTACGTCAAGTCCGGCTTCCCACATCTTCTCGGGATCGGAGAACACCTCCGACGGCGTGCCGTCACCGATGATCTCACCGCCGTTCATGACGATGATCCGGTCGGCCAGAGCAGCTTCGTTCATGTAGTGGGTAATGGTGATGACCGTGATGCCCTCTTCCTTATTGAGCTTTTCGATGATCTGCATCACCTCGCGCCGTCCCATGGGGTCAAGCATCGCGGTGGATTCGTCGAAAATGATGCACTTGCGCCGCATGGCAATGGTGCCCGCAATGGCGATTCTCTGCTTCTGACCGCCGGAGAGCGCATAGGACTGATGCCGCGCATACTTGGTCATGCCCACGGCTTCCAGGGCTTCGTCCACGCGGCGGCGGATTTCAGCGGAGGGAATCCCCAGATTCTCGCATCCGAAGGCAACGTCTTCCTCCACGATAGTGGCAACGATCTGGTTGTCGGGATTCTGGAACACTATGCCCACATCCCGTCTTGCCTCCATGATTTCCTCATAGGTCAGATCGGGAGAGGTCATGTCACGCCCCATCACGGTCAGGCTGCCGCCGTCGGGGCTGTTGATCATGCACAGGAGCTTCGCGAGTGTGGATTTCCCGCTGCCGTTGTGTCCGAGAATTGCCACATAGGAGCCTTCCTCGATATCGAAGGACACGCCTTTCAGCACCTGATGTGCCGGCTGTCCCTCATCCGCAGGATAGGAAAATGTCAGATTTCTGGCTTCAATGATATTTTTCATAAGCTAAATCCGTTTTATTATCTATTCTCTGTTCTTTCTTCTCTCTTATCTCAGCCCGAAGGTCACCCGTACGCTGGCGCCGCTGGGAAGCAGATATCCGCCGTCGGTTACGGGGATGCAGGTCTCGCCGGTCTCGATCTTCGCGCGCTTCTTCAGGTTTTCCGGCAGTGCCCGCTGGAGAATATACTGCATGACCGCGGGGGACAGACCGGTAGTGTAGGAGTTGATGAGGAAGAATACAGGATCGTCGGAGAGAACCTTCACCACCAGCTCGATCAGATCGGCAGCGCATTCCTCCAGCTTCCACACTTCCCCGTTCGGACCTCTGCCGTAGGACGGGGGGTCCATGATCACACCGTCGTAGCGGTTGCCCCGGCGGATTTCACGTTCCACAAACTTGCGGCAGTCGTCCACGATGTACCGGCAGGGAGCTTCACCAAGTCCGGTCAGCTGCATGTTTTCCTTCGCCGCCTGGGTCATCCCCTTGGAGGCATCCACATGGCACAGCGCCGCGCCGGCTTTCGCACAGGCCACGGTGGCACCGCCGGTGTAGGCAAAGAGGTTGAGAACTTTGGGCGCATCATGTCCGTCCGCGATGGATTTTCTGATCACCGAAGACGCCCAGTCCCAGTTGGCCGCCTGTTCCGGGAAGAGCCCGGTGTGCTTGAATCCCATGGGACGGAGACGGAAGGTCAGCTCCCCATAGTGAATGCACCACGACTCGGGCATCTTGTTCACCACCCAGGAGCCGCCGCCGCCCTGACGCTTGTACACGCCGTGAGCCTTCTTCCACAGGGGATTTTTCCGCTCGCCGTGCCAGATGACCTGGGGGTCGGGGCGTACCAGAATGTAGTCACCCCATCTCTCCAGTCTCTCGCCGCCTTCGCAGTCGATCAGTTCGTATTCCTTCCATCCGTCAGCAATCCACATAGCTTTTCTCCGTTTATTCTGTCATTACCGCAGCTTCGTGCGGATTTTCGTGATTTCGTCTTCGTTCAGCCCGATTCTTCGGAAATATTCCTCCGCCGGGCCGTATTTCTCATGAAACAGTCTGAGAAACTCCTCCGCATACCACCGCCGCGGGCACACCGCATCCAGATTGATGTACGGTCTCTCAACGCGGATTCTCTCAAACCGGTTCCGGTTGTATTCCTTAGTTACCACATAGTCTTCCGCCGCGGCATCCGGTGTCACACCAACAGCCGTCAGCAGGATCATGGAGAACGTCCCGGTTCTGTCCCGCCCTGCCGTGCAGTTGTAAATCACGCCGCCCTCCGCATGAGCGAAAATCTTCCACGCCCGGTGAAACGCCGGATCCCGCGTGATCTCCATATAGGTCAGCGGCACTTCCTCAACAATCTCGGCAGGCTTGCTTCCCGCATCCACAGGACAGGAGTAATACTTGAAGCCCTCCCGGTTCTTCAGCCCGTGGGGGAGTTTTTCAGCCGTTCTCTCATCCCTGAGATCGATCACGGTGTCAAATCCGCCCTTTCTTAGGTACTCAAGATCCGAATCCGTGGGGTTCAGCGGCACCTCGCACCGGATCACTCTGCCGGGGGCTGTGAATCCGCCGTCCGCGAGGGGATATCCTCCCAGATCCCGGGCGTTTTCCACGCATTCCAGCACGCTTTTAATTTCACCGTGGTATCTGTATTCACTCATCTGCCGTATCCTTCTTCGGTTTTGCGCCCAGCAGGCGTTCCGCGTTTTTGCCGCCCACCTTGCTTGCCCACACGGAGCGGCTTCCCTTGCCTTCCTGCCCGATCTTGCCCGCCATGGTCGTGGGTTTGTTGAAGTATTCCGCCATCCGGGAGGTTCCCGTGTGCGCATGGCAGATGGCGGCGGCGAGAGCGTCTGCGGTATCGTCGGGCTTGGGCGGTTCGTGAAGTCCCAGAAACATGGTGACCATCTCGATCACCTGCTTTTTCTCGGCACGTCCGTACCCGGTCACCGCGGATTTGATCTGCAGAGGGGTGTATTCGTAAATCGGGATCCCGTGACTGCGGCAGGCCAGGAGGATCACGCCTCTGGCTTCCGCCACGATGATGCCGGTTTTCTGGTTGGTGTTGAAGAACAGTTCTTCCACGGATGCGGCCTGGGGACGGTAGGCTGAGATGACAGCGTTCAGTTCCCGCCAGACCTCGCAGAGTCTGTCCTCGGTTTTCATTGTGGAAGGGGTGGTAATGGCCCCGAAATCGATGGGTTTGGGCTTGGTTCCGATGCCGCCGTAGTCGATGACGCCCCAACCCACGATGGCGATGCCGGGGTCGACTCCCAGTATTATCATTTGCGTCAGTCCATACTTTCACTATTATATCATATTGTAATACTGTATTATAGCACATAACGGCGGGAAAGTCAAAAACGGAGACGGAAAATTATATGAATAGAAAGAAAACAAATCCGGCACATTTACACAAAAGAAAACGGCACCCTGCGTAAGATGCCGTTCCGTATTCAGTTTCCGCTGAGTCTGCCCGTCAAAGTACCGCCGCGCCCGTCGTCCAGGAGTACCTCCGCATCCGCGTTGTCGGGATCCAGTGCGATGAGATTCCGCACGATCACATCCGGCGGAGGTATCAGCCATCCGCCGACTTCAGCCGCCGCAATCCGCATGACAGCGGTGTTGTTTTCCCGCTTCATCCGCGCAAATTTGTCACGGATATCCCCGTCGTCATCGAAGACGATATATGCACCCGTATCCTTCACCAGCAGTGCGCAGACCCAGTTTTTCCCCCGGATCCACTCATCATCCCGGGCAGCCGCCGCCCTCATCAGGTACAGCAGATTGCTGTTGTTCTCCAGCGACGTCACCGCCTTCACCCGCTCCAGCAGAGCACGGTAGCGCTGATCAGACTTCACCCGTGCAAATCCGTCCCGCGAAGCTGTACGCAGAAGATCATACGTATGCCGCGCGAACACCATATCCCGCTCGAAGCCTTCCATATCCCGGACGGTATTCCCGGCAGTATCCGCATCCCCCGCTGGAGTTTCATATACCAGATTCATCATCATGGATTCCGCGATCATTCCGGTGAACTCCGTGATCCTGTAATACACTTCCCTGCCGGTTTTCGCGCTGAGACAGTCCAGCTTTTCCGTACCGTAGGTCAGAACCGTCCTGTTCGGCAGTGCGAAGAAGTTTTCCAGCAGACACACCGCCGATTCCAGTACCCCGAAGCCTTCTTCCCCATTTCCGCAGGCAAAGAGATGATCCGACAGGCTGAGCATACACCGCAGTCTTGCATCCGTCCACATGTCTGGCAGTACAGGATCGCGGTTTCCGGACAGCCCGCCAATAAAATCCAGCACCTGCCGGCAGTCTGCAATCGCGTGTTCCGCTGTGCCGCTTCTCTCCGTCAGTGACAGCAGGGATGAAATCAGATTATCCCGGAGAATCTTCTGGGAAATCCGCCGCAGTCTGTCCCGATCGCCCCTGCACATATACCGGTATCTGAGATTCGCCGTCTTCCGCACATCGTACCGGGAGCTCCACTTCTCAATGAAAGTAAGTGCCCTTCCGTCATCCGGTTCCGATTTCAGATAGAACAGCAGGATATTTTCCCGCCAGACCGGCTCGTCGCAGTGCCGCATGGCGTCCTCCGCAATCTGCCGCATCTCGTCAGCACATTCCGGGAGATAGGTCATTTCGTTCATCATGTCGCTGACCACATCCCACGCCTCGGGGAACTCCGCTCTCTGCCGCCTCAGCAGTGCCAGTCTGTCCCGCCGGTCGGTCAGCAAACGCAGCTGCGTCAGGTACTCATCCTTCCGCTTCTCACGCATTTCCGACGATACGCCCAGCAGCGCATCAACCGTCGTGCCGAAATAACCGGCAATGACAGGCAGCATTTCAATATCCGGGTATGCCGCCCCCGTCTCATAGCGGCTGATTGCCTGAACGGACAGATTCAGAGCCTGCGCCAGCTCATCCTGTGTCATGTCCCGTTCCCGCCGCAGTTTTTTCAAGTTTTTTCCGAATTCCAGATTCATGTCGTCCTCCGTGAATGGTATCTCCGGTGCACCGGTATCATTATAGCAGAGAACCGCAGGGCTGTAAACATCGCGCGGAGAGAGATTTATTCCCGCCATGCGAGAAAAAAGGACGAACCGATAACCGGACCGTCCTCTGATGCATTATTCAGCTGTATAATTATAATTCCGCACCTTCACCTTCGCGAGCGCCGCATACAGAATCGGCACACCCACGGCGGTTTCGATGATTTCGGGAATCATGTACCAGCCGTTGTAGACCAGGGAGAAGATCCATTTGCTGTACTGGTTGACGATGTGGGAGGGATCGTCCGCATACCACTCCAGATCCAGCGCATGCCAGATCACGCCGCCGGAAACGATGTGGCACGCAAACCGCAGCAGACTTACCGTCAGCGCGGCGGCCAGTCCCACGGCAATCATGCGCTTTTTCGAAGGATTTCTTCCCGCAAAGCCCCGGAACAGTCCCGAAAGCCCCAGCACCGTGAAGGGGAGGATGTAGTCAAAGAGCACACACAGAAGCTTGCCCAGCATATCCGGCACCCACGCCACATTGGCAAGACCGAACACAAGCTGGAGCACGGAGTGGACAAATCCCGCCGCAAGACCCACAACTGGACCGTTTCTGAGACCGAGGATGATGATGGGGGCCATGGAGAGAAGGGTCACGGCGCCGCCGAAGGGTGCCTCATACACCTTGATGAAGCTCAGCACCGTGGCAAGTGCGATCATGATGGCAGATTCCGTCATGATGTGAATGGAAAACCGTTTTGTTGCTGTCATGTTTCCGACAACCTTTCCTGTAAATTCCGAACAGAACGCTCACCGTTCCGGTGAAAACAAAAAATCCGCAGCTCAAACGCACTGCGGATATCACGTCTTGAATTTTTGCCATGGATCCATGAACTGCCGGAATGACAGTCTGACAAATACTTCCTACGCCGGTATTATCCGTATCAGGTTAAAGGGTTCGGGTCTCCCCCGTCTCAGCCGATTTCTCAGCACCCCTGCGTTTGTTCACGGATATTATAGCACAGGAAAATACGTCCTGTCAACGGGTTCCTCCAAATCCGCGGAAGATAATTTATACGGCTTTCGATGTATATTTATTCCGCCCCGCCGGTACCGTCATCGGCCGGTGCGACCACGCGTCTGACCCGGCAGGACAGCCACACGATCACGGCGGCGGGGATGCCCAGAGTCATCAGAAGCCAGATATTGTATCTGCGGCAGATCCAGCAGATCAGGAAAAGGATGCACCACACGAACACCGTAATCACCGGGAACGCCCATTTTCTCGTTCCCCAGATGCTGTTGAAAATCACCGCCAGCAGCATGGTGACGGGAAGCGCGATCACAAAAGGCAGAGCGGAATCCCCGACCGCCAGCTTCACGATGATGAACGCCAGCGCGGCCAGCAGCCACACGCCCGCCATGGACAGCAGAACAATCGCCCACCGGTTCACGCCGTACGCCGGTTTTGCTTCGGTCTGTACAATGGTCTCAGGCACCTCGCCGGGAAGAACGGGTTCATCCGCCAGCAGGGTATCCACCGTCACGCCGAACAGCTCCGCCATCTGCCAGAGACAGATCACGTCCGGAATCCCTTCGCCCCGCTCCCATTTGGATACACTTTTGTCGGAGTATCCGATTTTCTCCGCCAGTCCCGCCTGGGTCATGCCCGTATGCTTCCGCAGCAGAGCAATGTTCCTCGCAATATTCTTTTCCAGTTTCTCGCGTCCGGTCTGTGACACAGCGATCTCCTTTCCGTGAATATTTCACACGCTTTTGTACATTTAATTAACCCTACTGACAGTAGAATCCTCTATTCACGGTAGATTCTACGGCGAATGTCTCTCCCGCAGCGTTACCTACAACGGGTTTCGCCCACTACACCGCCCGTGGGTTGTATAAGTCCGGTTCTATGGGTATAATAATACCATAAAGTTCCGAAAAGCAAAAGGGGATAAAAATGAAGCGAATATTAACATTTGGTGACTCCATCATGAGAGGCGTATATTATTCCGAAGAAGCGGGACGGCACAAGCTGTTCGGCGAAAGATTCACAGCACTGCGCGATATGGGATTCGATGTGACCAACTGCTCCATTATGGGAGCCACCATCGGCACCGGATCCACCCTTGTGGCAAAGAAACTGACCTCCCCCGCATCCGAC